>JBAQVA010000179.1:0-35737 GCA_049297835.1 Propionibacterium sp. | reverse complement strand
GCCCTGGTGCGGGCGATGGCCCGGGTGCCCAGCCTGGGGCGTGCGCTCGACGCCGCGGCCGACGGTCGGGAGCGGGCGCGTCTGCTGCAGAGCCTGCCCGGCATCGGGCCGTGGACCGCGGCGAAGGTCCTGCAGTGGGCCCATGGGGACGCGGACGCCTGGAGCACCGGGGACTACCACGCGCCCGGTCTCATCTCGCTGGCGTTGTGCGGCAGGAAGCTGGACAACGAGGGCGCCGAGGAATTGCTGCGTCCCTACGCGGGGCATCGCTTCCGGGTGGAGATGCTCGTGGTCGGGGTGGTCGCGCACGGTGCCCGCCGCGGTCCGCGCAAGGCCCTGCCCCGTCACGTTCCCGGGATTCACTCCCGCATGTCGACGAAACGGCTGTAGTGGCCCTGGAAGGCGGTGGTGATGGTGGCCGTCGGGCCATTGCGGTGCTTGGCGACGATGAAGTCGGCCTCCCCGGCACGTGCGCTGTCACGGTCGTAGACGTCCTCGCGGTGCAGCAGGATGACCACGTCGGCGTCCTGCTCGAGTGAGCCCGACTCACGCAGGTCGCTGAGCATCGGCTTCTTGTCGTTGCGCTGCTCGGGGCCGCGGTTGAGCTGGCACAGCGCCACCACGGGGATCTGCAGCTCCTTGGCGAGCAGCTTGATCTGGCGGCTGAACTCGCTGACCTCCACCTGGCGGCTCTCGACCTTGCGCCCGGATGTCATGAGCTGCAGGTAGTCGATGATCACCAGGCGAAGATCGTTGCGCTGCTTGAGGCGCCGGGCCTTCGCCCGGATCTCCATCATCGTGAGGTTGGGCGAGTCGTCGATGAACAACGGCGCCTCCTGGACGACCCCGGTCTTGCGGACGATCTGCTGCCAGTCGTCCTCGCTCATCTTGCCGTTGCGGATGTGGTTGAGCGCGACCCCCGCCTCCGCGCTGAGCAGGCGCATGACCAACTCGGTCTGGCTCATCTCGAGGCTGAAGTATGCGGTCGTGAGGTGGTTGTGGACCGCCGCCGAGCGGGCGAAGTCGAGGGCCAGGGTGGACTTGCCGACGGCCGGGCGGGCGGCGACGATGACCATCTGGCCGGCATGCAGGCCATTGGTCAGCTCGTCGAGATCGACGAAGCCGGTCGGCACGCCCGACATGATCCCGGTGTGCGACTCGATCGCCTCCATCTCGTCGATGGTGGGTTCGAGGAGCTGCTTCAAGGACTTGTAGTCCTCGCTGGTCTTGGTCTCGTTCACCTCGTAGATGGCCTGCTGGGCGGCATCGACGATGTCCGGGACGTCGCCGGCGCCCTGGTAGCCGAGCTGGGCGATCTTCATGCTCGCGTCGACCAGCCGGCGCAGGACCGCCTTGTCGTGCACGATCTGGGCGTAGTAGGAGGCGTTGGCGGCGATCGAGACGCTGGACATCAGGTCGACCAGGTAGACCCGGCCCCCGATGCGGCTGAGCTCGCCCCGCTTGTCCAGCTCAGCGGCGACGGTCACGGCGTCTGCGGGCTCGCCGTGACCGTAGAGGTCGAGGATCGCCTCGTAGATGGACTCGTGGCTGGGACGGTAGAAGTCGCCCGAGCGGAGCTGCTCAATGACGTCGGCGATGGCGTCCTTGCTCATGAGCATCGCGCCGAGCACGCTCTGCTCCGCGTCGATGTCCTGTGGCGGCGTGCGGTCGAGACCCGCCAGCGATGCATCGTCGCCGGCCTGGAGAGTGCTCATCTGTTGCCTCCCATCCGTGTCAATCGCTCGGCTGGGTGTCTGCCCGTGGGTTCGTCGGCACCGCAGATCCCCTGGGGATGTCACCCGATCGCGGTGAGTCGGCAGAACGTGTGGGTACTGCCTCGGAGAACACGACGCGGGCGGCTCGGAACACCCGAGAGCGGCCCACGTTAGACCTCGCCCCGGGGCCCGGCAACTTCACTTGTGCACAGGGCCTGTGGACAGCTGTGGGCTCATGTGGATGCACGCGCGGGGCCGGCGGAGATTCTGTGCACAGTCCTGTGCAGGACTTCCGGGTGTTGAAGATCAAATGCCTCTGACAAGGGATGACAGTGTCTCCACGAGGAATTTTCAGATCGGCGCGGGGGTCGCTCCCGGCGTCCTGGTGAGGCGTGTATGGTGCCCTCCGCCCGTCCGGGGCAGGGCCTCGGCGGCACTCGTACACATGCGGTGTGGATATCTGTTCGATCCCCCCGGCGCCGCTGGGCAGTGATCGTTCCCGCCGTGCGGCAGTCTGCCGGGGAAGATCATCGAGAGTTCCGGGGCGGACCTGCCAGATACCCCTGGGGGGTACTTGAGTTGTACCCCCCAGGGGTATTAGCATCGGCGATGTGAGTGAGACCACGAGCGCCAAGATCAAGGAATCCGAGAGCCCTGTGGAGTGCGGTTGCGGAGGTTCGTACGACGACCCGGACGAGAGCCAGCACCACCACGGCTACCTGGACGACCAGCAGAGCTATCTGAAGCGGCTGCGCCGTATCGAGGGCCAGGTCCGGGGCTTGCAGAAGATGGTCGTCGAGGAGAAGTACTGCATCGACATCCTCACCCAGATCTCGGCCACCACGAAGGCGCTGCAGTCGGTGGCGCTGGCCATGCTCGACGAGCACATGAGCACCTGCGTGGTGCGCGCCGCGCGCCACGGCGGGGACGAGGCCGAGATCAAGTTGGCCGAGGCCAGCGAGGCGATCGCGAGACTCGTCCGCTCATGATCGACATCCTGCCGCTGCCGGCGGCAGGCCCAATGACCACCTGCCGCTGTCGGCGGCAGGGATGACCAGGAGGAAAGATGATCAGCAACTACACCGTCACCGGAATGACCTGCGGACACTGCGTCGCCCATGTCACCGAGGAGGTCTCGGCGCTCAAGGACGTCGACGACGTCGTGGTGACCCTCGACGACGGGAAGATGGTCGTCACGAGCGCCCAGCCGGTTGACCTCGCCGCACTGCGCGGAGCGGTCGCCGAGGCCGGCGACTACGCGGTCCAGCCCGCCTGAGCGTCGAAGGCCCGGGCCGGCCGTCCGGCTGCGCCCGGGCCGACAGGGCCCAGGTGAGCTGCCGCCACCCCGCGCTGCCCCGCTGCACCGCCATCTGCACCGTTCGCCCTGCGCCAGGTGTCCGTCCGCCGCACCGTGATTCACCCATTCCATCGGAAGGTCGACCATGACCGACACAATCCATGAGTCCCGGACCGCTCCGTCCGAGCCGAGCAGCACTCTGCACAGCATCGATCTCGATGTCTCGGGCATGACCTGCGCCTCCTGCGCGGCCCGGATCCAGAAGAAGCTCAACAAGGTGGACGGGGTCCAGGCCGCGGTCAACTACGCGACGAACAAGGCACACGTGCTCGCGCCGGTCGCCACCAGCACGGACCAGCTCATCGAGGTCGTGCGCAATGCCGGCTACGACGCCAGCCTGCCCGACCCCCGGGTCGATGACGACGAGGTGGCCCGGGCCCATTCCGATGCGATCCGCTTCCGGCTGGTCATCTCGGCGGTGCTGTCGGTGCCGGTCATCGCGATGGCGATGGTCAGCCCCCTGCAGTTTCCCGGCTGGCAGTGGCTGAGCCTGCTGCTGGCCACCCCGGTGGTGCTGTGGGGAGGCTGGAACTTCCACAGGTCGGCGTGGGTGAACCTGAAGCACGGCTCCTCGACGATGGACACCCTGATCAGCGTCGGCACGCTGGCGGCATATCTGTGGAGCCTGGTGTGTCTGGTCTTCGGCAGCGCCGGGGAGATCGGCATGCGCCACGAGTTCAGCATCCATCTGATGCGCGCGGACTCGCTGAGCACCGTCTACTTCGAGGCCGCCTGCGGAACGATCACCTTCATCCTGCTGGGCCGTTGGATCGAGGCCCGCTCGCGGCGCCAGGCAGGTTCGGCGCTGCGTGAGCTGCTCAAGCTCGGCGCCCGCCAGGTGCGCCTGCTGGGCGCCGACGGCTCGGAGACGATGTCCCCCATCGAGGCGCTGACCGTGGGCCAGCGCTTCGTGGTCCGTCCCGGGGAGAAGATCGCCGGCGACGGCATCGTGCGCGAGGGGCGCTCCGACGTCGACGCCCATGTCATCACCGGGGAGTCGGTGCCGGTCCCGGTCGGGCCCGGCGACCATGTGGTGGGCGCAACGCTCAACACCGTCGGCCGGCTCGTCATCGAGGCGACCGCGGTGGGCGCCGACACCCAGCTCGCCCACATCGCCGCCCTGGTGGAGCAGGCCCAGACCGGAAAGTCCCAGGCCCAACGGCTCGCGGACCGGATCGCCGGGGTCTTCGTCCCGGTTGTCTTCGTGATCGCCGCCGTCGCCTTCGCCGCCTGGCTGCTGGCAGGTGCGGGCCTGAGCTTCGCGGTCACCGCGGGTGTGGCCGTGCTGATCATCAGCTGCCCCTGCGCGCTGGGCCTGGCCACCCCCACCGCGCTGCTGGCCGGGACCGGTCGTGGTGCCCAGCTGGGCATCGTCATCCGTGGTCCGCAGGCCCTGGAGCAGGCCCGCGCCATCGACACCGTGGTGATGGACAAGACCGGCACCCTCACCAAGGGAGAGATGGTCGTCCAGGACGTCCAGGCAGCGCCCGGACAGGACCGCGAGGCGGTGCTGGCGCTGGCGGCAGCCCTGGAATCCGGTTCCGAGCACCCGATCGCCGAGGCGATCGTCACGGCTGCCACCGCCGCCGGGTCCGTCCCGGGCGAGTTGCGGGACTTCCGGATCCTTCCGGGGCGGGGCGTCGAGGCCACCGTCGACGGCGCGAAGGCATTCGCCGGCAACGCCGAGCTGATGGCCGACCAGGGGGCCGTCGTGCCCGAACCCGTGCAGCAGGGTGCCGACCGGGCCTCCGACGAGGGCGCCAGCGTCGTCTTCGTGGCCCTCGGGAAGCAGCTCGTGGGCCTCATCACCGTCAACGACGAGCTCTCCGAGACGTCGGCGCGGGCCGTCCGGCTGTTCGGCGAGCTGGGTCTTCGCAGCGTCATGCTCACCGGAGACAACGAGCGGGCTGCCCACCACATGGCCTCGCGGGTGGGGATCGACGAGGTCCATGCCCAGGTGCTGCCGGGCCAGAAGATGGACGTCATCACCGGGCTGCAGGCCGAAGGCCGCCGGGTGGCCATGGTCGGCGACGGTGTCAATGACGCCGCTGCCCTTGCCCAGAGCGACCTCGGGATCGCCATGGGTTCGGGCACTGACGCGGCCATCGCTGCCAGCGACCTGACCCTCATGAGGCATGACCTGGTGCTCGCGGTGGACGCCATCCGGCTCTCCCGGGCAACGCTGGGCACCATCCGGGGCAATCTCTTCTGGGCCTTCTTCTACAACGTGTGCGCCATCCCGATCGCCGCGTTCGGGCTGCTGAACCCGATGATCGCCGGTGCCGCGATGGCCTTCAGCTCGGTCTTCGTGGTGACCAACAGCCTGCGTCTGCGCCGCTTCCGGGCCACGGCCCCAGCCGGGTAAGGTCAGCACGGCACGACGCCGTGTCGACGTCGGCCGGAGAGTCGCAGGGGGCGCAGCATGGCCAATGAGCCGATCGAGCATCCGTTCACCGGGAAGTGGTGGGGCGATCCGGACGCCAGGCCCTATCCCGAGCCGCTGCCCGGCGCTGACGGCGCCATCCACCGTCAGCCCTTCACCGTCACCCTCGACTGGTCCGATGCCTGGGATCTCAGCAGGCGGGTGCTGCTGGCCGACGCGCAGGCGGTCGAGAAGGGCGAGCGCATCAAGGACACGCCCGAGAGCGACTGGCTGAACTACGGCGTGAACTTCCTGTGCCAGTTCGTGGGCTCGCTGAGCCTCGGCTGCGGGATGCTCAGCGAGATCACCGGGCGGGTGCAGGATGCGATCAACTCGGAGCAGGCGGTCGTGGTGCCCGACTGGCTCGCCGAGCACGGGGCAGGAGTTCCCTCCGAGCAGTTGCCGGCCCTGGCGGCCGGCTATCTCGCCCAGCGCATGGTCCACGACGCCGAGGAGAACGACAGGACGGCATCGCGTGCCTATGGCATGCTCGCGATCCGCGCTGCGCTGGTCGGCGATCGCGACGAATTCCGCGAGCTGGTCAACGAGGAGGTCGAGCCGGAGTGGTTCGTGCCCGGTGTCCAGGATGCCTGCATCGGCGTCTCCGTGCTGTGCGCAGGCATCGGCTGGGGCGAGGAGCTGGCCCCCTCCAAGGTCGTGGCGGCCACCCGGTACGTCTGGCCCGGCGAGCAGGCGGTCGCGCTGCTGCGCTGACGACACGACGCCCCGATGGGGGCTGTCATGACGCCGGCCGCCAGCTGGGCCGGGTGCCGGGGCGTCACGCGGGCCGATGTTTCGAACGCGTTACGGCTTCATCTCATTGGCGTGAAACACCCGAGAATCTCTCGTCGATGGGGGTCGCTGCCCTATTCTTCCCATGCATTTCCCGATGCATCCGAGGACGAGTTTCGCTGTGAGCACCCGTCGTCTGGCCATCGGTTGCCCAGCGGGTCGAGCCGAATCCGCCCGGGAACGCGTGGACTGGAGGAACTCCATTGAATGCCATGAGAAAGAAGAGCATCGACTCGCTGCTCGCCGACGCGACACCGCTCAAGCGCACCCTGCGCACCTGGGACCTGACGCTTCTGGGGATCGGCGCCATCATCGGCACCGGGATCTTCGTGCTCACCGGGAAGGGTGCCCTGACCGCGGGCCCGGCCCTCTCGCTGTCGTTCCTGCTGGCCGCCGTCTGTTGCGGCTTCGCCGGCCTGTGTTACGCGGAATTCGCCTCCATCGTGCCGGTCGCCGGGTCGGCCTACACCTACGCCTACGTCTCCTTCGGTGAGATCGTCGCCTTCATCATCGGTTGGGACCTCATCCTCGAATACGCGCTCGCCGCAGCCACCGTCTCGGCCGGGTGGTCGGGATACTTCGTGGACCTGCTGTCGAGCCTGGGGATCAACATCCCCACCGTGCTCACCGCGGCGGCCGGGACCACCCCGGGAGTGCACACCCTGTTCAACCTCCCGGCATTCCTCATCGTGCTGGTGATCACCACCATCATCTCGGTGGGCATCACCCAGACCAAGCGCGTCAACGATGCGCTGGTCATCATCAAGCTCGGCGTCATCCTGCTCTTCATCGTGTGCACCGTGTGGTTCATCAAGCCGCAGAACTGGCACCCCTTTTCTCCCTACGGGCTGTACTCCTTCCACGCCGGGGCAGCTGCCGGGATCATCCCCGCAGCCTCGATCGTCTTCTTCTCGTTCATCGGTTTCGACTCGGTCTCCTCCAGCGCCGAGGAGACGATCAACCCGAGGAAGGCCCTGCCGCGCGGCATCCTGTACTCGCTGGGGATCTCCACCGTGCTCTACATCATCATGACCTTCATCATGACCGGGGTCGTGAAGTACCCCGAGTTCAGCAAATACCTCAATGCGCCGATCCTTGCCGTGCTCGCGGAGACCGGCCAGAACTGGCTGGCGATCATCGTCAGCATCGGGGCCATCATGGGCATGACGACCGTGATCCTCGTGATGCTCTACGGCCAGTCGCGGATCTGCTACTCGATGTCGCGCGACGGGCTGTTCCCGAAGTTCTTCGGTTCCGTCAGCCCGCGCTTCCAGACACCCTTCAAGGGCACCTGGTTCTTCGGCATCGTCAGCGCCCTGGCCGGTGGCTTCGTCAACCTGAACATCCTCTCGGAGCTGGTGAACATCGGCACGCTGACGGCCTTCATCCTGGTCTCGGCCGGTGTGCTGTGGATGCGGCACAAGCAGCCGGACACCAAGCGCGGCTTCCGGGCACCCGGGGTTCCCTTCACCCCGATCATCTCGATCATCTTCTGCCTGGTGCTGGTGGCCGGGCTCAACTGGGAGACCTGGCTGCGCTTCGTGGTCTGGCTCGCCATCGGCCTGGCCATCTACTTCGGGTACGGCCGCCGTCACTCGAAGCTCAATGACTCGCCCGAGGCCGCCGCGCTGGTCTGAGGGCCGAGCGCCCGAACTCCTGCCTGCACTGCCCCCGCCGGCGCCGGACTGACCAGCTCAGCTCCGGTCGCCGGCGGTTCCGGCGTGGAGCTCCGGCACGGGGCCGCCCAGATGGGGGGCCAGATGCAGGTAGCGGGTGGTCTCACGCTTCTGGTCGATGTCGCGGAAGACCCGCTCGACCTGTTCGGGCGACAGGCCGGTCGCGGCGGCAATCCGGTCGAGCGGCACCCCGTTGTTCTTGCCGTAGAGGCACAGGTCCATCCGCTGGTAGGGCAGCGAGAAGTAGAACTCCTCCTGGGACTGCGGCATCGAATAGGTGTCGGTGGTGGACGGACGCGTCCGGATCTCCTCGGGGACGCCGAGGTGCTCGGCCAGCTGGTACACCTGCGACTTGTACAGATGGGCGATCGGCTTGACGTCGGCCGCCCCGTCGCCGAGTTTCACGAAGAAGCCCTGGTCGTACTCCAGGCGGTTCGGCGTGCCGGCGACCACGTAGTTGAGGCGGTCGGCGTGGTAGTACTCGAACATCTTGCGGACGCGCTGCTTGAAGTTCGTCGCGGCGACGATGCCCAGATAGGCCTCGGTGCTCAGCCGGTGGGTGCTCTCGGTGCCGTCGGGGGAGCGCACGATGATCGAGAACAGCCGCAGGGAGTCGGAGTCGACCACGCTGGGCAGCACGATCTTGGACAGCCAGCCGGGGCCGTACTCCGGGCAGACGAGCCGGATGGCGTCGTCGCGGCGGCGATAGCAGCCCACGGCGTCGAGGCTCCCCGAGATCTCCTCGAGACGGGAGTCGATCCCCAGGTGCTCGGAGAGCAGTCGGCTCAGGCGCAGGGTGTCCGACGAGGACTCCTTCTCCGGCATGTGCAGCCCGAAGACCCGGCCGGAGCCCAGCGCCCTGGTGCACAGCGCCGCGACGACGCTCGAGTCGATACCGCCGGACAGCGCGACGACCACCCCGCGTCGTCGCGAGGCCGACAGGTAGCCGGTGAGCATCCTGCTCACCCTGGCGATCTCCGCCTCGGGGTCGATCCGCAGGGTGGCCGGGCCGAAGTCGGTGGTGTCAGTCATGGGAGTGCTCCTTCGTCGCGAGATCGATGACGGATGTGGGCTGGGACGCCGTCCCGGACGGTGTTCCGGGCCGGTCGAGGAATTCCTGGCAGAGCAACTGGGTCGACAGCACGGCCAGCACCCGCATGTTGTCGGTGTTCCCCAGACGCCGGCCACGTGCGGCCCGGCACTTGTCGAAGAGCCGGCAGACCGGTGCCGGCTCGAAGATGCCGGTGCGCCGGAGGACCTCGGGGGAGCTCACCTCGGCCAGCCAGTCGGGTTCCGTGTCGCCGGCGAAGAAGCTCGCGGCGTCCGGCGCGCGATAGGGCTGCTTGGGCCGGTCGAGGATCGATCTCGGGACAAGATCGGCGAATGCCAGCTTGAGCAGGTGTTTCTCGTCGACCCCGAAGAGCTTGTGACGGGCCGGCAGCGCGTTGGCGAAGGAGATCACATCGGGATCGAGGAAGGGAAAGCGCCCCTCGACCGAGTTGGCCATCAGCATCCGGTCGCCCTGGGAGGCCAGGATGTAGCCGGGCAGCAGGGTGCTCATCTCGAGCCACTGGGCGCGCGAGAGCGGATCCCAGCCGGCGCTGTCGGCGGGCATCGCGTCCACCATCCCGGCCGGGTCGGACAGCCCGCGCCCCGCCCGGCGCCACTGCGGGGTGAGAAGGCTCTTGAGGGCGCTCGTGGACTGCCAGCGGGGGCGGTGGGAGAGCGCCGGGTCGTCGGGGTCGAGGTTCATGCCGAAGAAGCTGCGGGCGAAGGCGGGCGTCGCACCCGGCGAGCGGGCCATCCAGGGGTAGAGCAGCTCACCGGCCCGGGAGCGGACCGCCGAGCCCGGATCGCGCGCCCAGAACTGCCTGACCCTGGCCTCGCGGTAGATGTCGTATCCGCCCAGGACCTCGTCGGCCCCCTCCCCGGTCACGACGACCTTGAATCCCTCGCGGTGGACGAGCTCGGAGAGCAGCATGAGGGGCGCCGGCGCGGAGCGCAACAGGATCGTCTCGGCCCGGCGCACGGCGGCCGGGAAGACGTCGGCGATGTCACGCAGGCGGACCACGATCTCGTGGTGCTCGGCGCCCAGCCGCCGGGCCATTTCGTGCTGGTGTTCCGTCTCGTCGAACTCGGCGTCGGCGAAGCGCAGCGAGAAGGTGCTCAGCGGAGCGTCCGTGTACCTGTCGAGCACCGCCGCGATGACCGAGGAGTCGATGCCGCCCGACAGATAGGCCCCCACCGGCACGTCGGAGCGCTGGAAGCGCAGCCGGCTGGCCTGCACGATCCGGGCCCGCAGCTCCTCGGCATTCGCAGTGATGTCCTGGTGGTTCTCCGTGCCGGCGGCCGGGAAGTCGTTCGCCCAGTAGCGCTCGGTGCGCAGCCCACGGTCGTCCAGGACGGCGAAGTGCCCGGGGGGCAGCTGGTGGATTCCGCGGAAGACCGTTCGTGGGGCCACTGCCGACCAGTAGCTCAGCACCTGGTCCAGCCCGTCCGGATCGAGCTCCCGCGGCACGCCGGGGTCGGCGAACAGGGCCGTGACCTGGGATGCGAAGAGGAAGCGGTCGGCGAGCGCGGTGTAGAACAGCGGACAGATCCCGACCGGGTCGCGAGCCAGCACGAGGCGCTCGGAGCGGGTGTCCCACAGGGCAAAGGCCCACTGGCCGTTGAAGCGGTTCAGGCAGCCGGGCCCCCACTGCTCCCAGGCATGCACGATGACCTCGGAGTCGCTGGCCGTGCGGAAGCGGTGGCCCAGGGTGCGCAGCTGCTCGGCGAGTTCACGGTAGTTGAAGATCTCGCCGTTGAAGCTGAGCCACAGGCTCTCGTCCTCGTTGGCGAGGGGCTGGCCGCCCCCGAGGGTGTCGATGATCGCGAGTCGTGCGTGGCCGATGGCGGCCCGGCGGTCGAGGAGCAGTCCGCTGGATTCTGGGCCGCGGTGCCGCAGCCGCGCGAGCATCGTCTCCACGGTGTCCCGACGCGGGGGAGCCACGGCGCTGACGATCCCGCAGATGCCGCACATCAGCCAAGCCCCAGGCGGTGCAGGACGAACGACCCGACCGCCCGCGGGCTGCCCAGGTTCTCCGGCGTGATGTCGTCGTCGCGCAGTGAGATGGCGAAGACGTCCTCGACGAAGATCGCCGTCGCCACGGCGTCGAGCTCGGCGTCACCGGTGGCGGGTGGGCTGGCGGCGAACTCGCCGAGCGCGTTCTCGACCCACTGGCGGGTGGGCGGGGCCCCCGCGCGATCAGCCGCTGGTCTTCTCGCCGACATAGCGCGTCAGATTCGTGATGCTGCCCAGATTGTCCGGAATGGTCTCGGTGTCGAGAACCTGAAAGCCGAATGAGGATTCCAAGAATTCAATCAGCTCAAGAATTCCGGTGGAATCCACGATGCCGGTGAGCAGCAGGTCCTGGTCATCCTCGGGCGCCCGGGAGTCGTCGCCGAAGAGATAGTTCGTCACGATGAAATCGCGAATGGTGGTCCGGGTGTCGTGTGCCATTCTCGCTCCTCGGGGGCTGGTCCGTGCGGAACCAGTATTCATGGACGTTGCCTGCTTTTCCAACTGAGTCAATACTTGAGGCACAGTTTCCGGGCCATGCTGGCCTGCATCGTTGCGACCGGCTTCGGCCCTGGCGAAAATCTACATCCGGACGAGTTGGCCTCGGGAGGATCGTATGGAAATCAGCGGCCGTGAGCGGCCCAGTTCGCCGGGCGCGAATTCGGACGCGTGGGGTGACGCCGGCCGGCCGGCGTCCTTCCCCGACTTCCTGCTTGCCGCAGGCCTCGACCGGGACCCTGCTCTCATCGAGGCGACAGGCACCACGAGTCATCGCGAACTCCGCGAGGCAGTCCGCCGGGTCGAGGTGGCTCTCGCAGAGCTCGGCCTGCCCGAGGGGGCCCGGGTCGGGGTGCTGGCGTCGAACTCGGCCTTCTGGGTGGCCTGTTACCTGGCGGCCATGACCCGCTGGGTGGTCGTGCCGATCTCGGAGAAGCTGACCCCTGCTCAGGCCCGGGCGCAGCTGGAATTCGCCGGCTGCCGGGCGCTGTGCGTCGACCGGCGTCATCGGGCAAGCCACGCCGCCGCCCTCGGCTCCCTGCCGCTCCTGGGCGAGGATGCCCTGTCCGGGTCGCGGCCGGCTCCCGGGAACGCCCGGGGCGTGACGGTGTGGGAGTCCGGCGGTCCCGGGCCCGATGCCGGCCTCGATCCCGGTCGCGATGCGGGGCTCGTGTTCACCTCGGGCACGACGGCGCGTCCCAAGGCGGTACGCCTGACGCACCGCAATCTGATCGCGAACACCGAGGCGATCGTCTCCTACCTCCAGCTGGGGCGCGGCGACCGGATGCTCGTCGTGCTGCCCTTCCACTACTGCTTCGGCGCCTCATTGCTGCACACCCATCTGCGGGTCGGGGGAAGCCTCGCGCTGTGCAACACATTCGCCTTCCCCCAGACCGCTGTGGCGCTCATCGACAGCCAGCACTGCACCGGGCTGGCCGGCGTCCCGTCGAGCTTCCAGCTGCTGCTGAGGGCCAGCAACTACGCCTCGGCCGAGCTCCCGAGCCTGCGGCTGGTCCAGCAGGCGGGCGGCAAGCTGCCCTCGCCCCAGCTCCTCGAGCTCGCGGCCGCCCAGCCCCGGGCGAAGCTCTTCGTGATGTACGGCCAGACCGAGGCCACCGCGCGGCTGTCCTTCCTGCCGCCCGAACGGCTCGTCGACAAGCTCGGATCCATCGGCCGGGGAATCCCCGGGGTGGTCCTCGAGGTGCTGGACGAGCAGGGCCGCCCGGTGAGGCCGGGGGCGATCGGTGAGATCTACGCGAGCGGCGAGAACGTCTCGCCCGGCTACCTCGACGATCCCGCGGCCAGCGCCGACAAGTTCCCCGGCGGGCGGTTGCGCACCGGGGACCTGGCGAGGGTGGACGAAGAAGGCTTCATCTACGTCGTCGATCGCCGCGACGACTTCATCAAGAGCTGGGGGCACCGGGTCTCGAGCCAGGAGATCGAGAGCTGCGTCCTGCAGATGCCGGAGCTGCTCGCGGCCGCCGCGGTGGGCGTCCCCGACGACGCCGCGGGCGAGGCGATCGAGCTGTTCGTGGTGGCCGCCCCCGGCCACCGGCTCGATGCCCAGGCGGTGGACAGCTTCCTGCGCACCCGGCTCGCCAGGCACATGCTGCCCCGTCACGTACACTTCGAGGATGCCTTGCCGATGAACGCCAATGGCAAGGTCACGAAGGCTCCGTTGCGCGCCCGCGCGGCCGAGCTGCACGATCCGCCCACACCCGCCAGGACGACGACGTGAAGGGTTGACGCAGATGAAGACTTTGGTGAAGGTGCTCACGGCGCTGGCAGGCGCGGCCGCCCTCGGTCTGGCAGTGGTGCTCGCCACGAGCTGGCCGCGCGAGGCCGGCGGAGTCGCGGCCCAGCCCCGCGATGACAAGGACGCCACCGCGAACGATCTCGACCTGCTCGCCACGAAGCGGGTCTTCTTCGCCCACCAGTCCGTGGGCGACAACATCCTCGGCGCGGTCCCGGAGGTCGGTGCGCAGGCCGGGGGACAGGCCCCGCAGATCGTCGAACTGGGTTCCGCGGGCACGCTCCCGGAGCTCGCGCAGGGCACGATCCTGCACAGCCATGTGGGCGTCAACGGGGATCCTCAGGGCAAGCTCACGGATTTCGCGGCGCAGCTGCGAGCCGGGGTGGGCAAGCAGGTCGACGTGGCGGTCCTGAAGTTCTGCTACGTGGACATCGGCGCCGGGACGGACGTCCGGGCGCTCTTCGAGGACTACCGCTCGACCCTCGCCCAGCTGGGTGCGGAGTTCCCCCAGGTCGCCTTCGTGCCGGCCACGGCTCCGTTGACCACCGAGGACGGAGTCAGGCAGGCCGCGAAGAATCTGCTGGGCCGCACCAGCGACAACACCGCCCGGGAGAGCTACAACGCACTCGTCCGGGCGGAGTACGGGCAGTCCGGGCGTCTGTTCGACATCGCGGCGATCGAGTCCACCCGGCCGGACGGCAGCCGGGTGAGCCGCAGCGCGGACGCCCAGGTCCACTTCGCGCTGTACTCCGGCTACGCCTCGGACGAGGGACACCTCAATTCCGTTGGTGCGAAGCGTGCAGCCGGTGAATTCCTCGCCACGGTCTCCCGGGCCAGCTCAACTCGGTGAGCTGGCGGCCCGTTCGACGGCCACCCGGCCGAGCAGGCCCAGCATGGCGGTGGCGAGGTGCTCAGCGCCCGTCGAGTTGAGGTGGAGGCTGTCGTCGGTGAATGCCGGGTTCATCACACGGCTCGGGACACCGTCGACAGTCTTCGCGGCGATCGTGCCGTCGGGCAGCTCGGACTCGAGCTGGGCAAGGTCGAAGAGCCGGCCCGTCGATCCGAAACGCTCCCTGACCAGGGCGTTGTACTGCTCGCGGCGGGCATTGTCGGAGTCACCCGCGTTGCCCGGGACGCCGATCTGGGAGGCCTCGACCCCGCTCCAGTCGGACTCCTCGCTCATCAGGGCCGAGGTCGTGTAGAGGAAGGTCGTCTTCGGATGCTTCTTCTCCAGGCTGTCCATCGTCGATGCATAGGAGTCGAAGACGGCCTGGATGTCGGTGCCGGTCTTGATGTCGACCGGGCCGATCTTCATGAAGGCGATGTCATAGGGGTGGGCCGCGGCATCGATCTGGCGGGCGAAATCGCTGATCTTGCCCAGGGCGTCGCCGTTCGTGCCGACCCAGATCTCGGCGAAGACCGGGTCGTCGGTGTCCCGCGCCTGGGGCCAGTCCACCGAGGCGACCTCGGGGGCCTGCAGCCCGAATGGCGAGAAGACGCTCGGCATCGCCTGGAGGATGTTCATGCCGATCGACTGGTGGCCGAAGACGATCCTGGTCTTCCCGATGGCCTCCAGCCCCTCGCGAGTGGGCTTGTCGGCAGCGGAGGTGGACGCCTGACCGCCGCCAGTGGACGTCTGCGAGGCGCTCGCCGGGGCGGGCTGGGCGGAATGCTTCCGCTGGGTCCACACGATGAAAGCCACGACCACGGCGAGGACCACCGCGGAGGTGACGAGGACCAGCACCAGCCCTGGCCGGCGATTCGTGGACACGGTGTCATCGGGGCGGGGGTCGGTCATGATCGCTCCTCCTGGGCTGCATTGCGGCACAGCTCGGCGAACTGTTCGCCGGCCCGCTCGGGGGTGTGGGCCTGGACACGTGCTCTGCCCTCGTCGACGCGCCGCTGGGCATCGTCGAGTTCATGGCAGGTGAGGATGGCGTTGTCGGTGAGTCCCAGCGCGTCCCCGACGGGTGAGAAGCGGGCGACCCCCTCGGCATAGGCACGGACGCCACCGTTGTCGGTGGAGACGATTGCCGAGCCGCACAGCAGGGCCTCGGCCGGGGGGAGCCCCCATCCCTCGGAGTCGGAGGTGGCCATGTAGACCTGGGTGCTCTGGTACAGGGCCACGAGTGCCTCGTGACGGGGGCTCTGGGTGTGCTCGATGTAGTCGGGCCAGCCCTGCGGTTTCGGGATCGTGCCGAAGGTGCGCAGCGCGATGCCCGGTTCGCGCGCATGGATGCGCCGGAATGCCTCGAGGACCAGATCGCTGCGCTTGAGGGGTACGGGCGAGATGAGCGCCAGCACCGAGGGGGTGCGTGCCCGCAGCCTGGGGCCGAGCGGGAAGCGGGTGGCGTCGACTGCGTTCGGCAGCAGGGTGGTGGGCACGCCGAGCTCCTCGCCCTTCGCCCGGAGCCACGGGGAGATCACGACGTTGTGCAGACCGGCACGCCAGGTCGAGCGGACGAAGGCCTCGTCGGCCAGCCAGGACTCGTATCCCTGGATGAAGTAGAGCGCGGAGGCGCCGGTACGTTCGGCCAGCCGGGCGACGAAGGGCACGGTCTGGCATCCGGTCGCGACGAGCACGTCACCGTGTCCGACCCGGATCCGGGGAGCACCGAGCCACTGGGTCTCCGAGATCCGGCTGTCCAGGGGGAACCACCGACGCCCGCGGGAGAGGAGGTACTTCGCGCGGGCGGCCCGGTGAAGCAGCAGGAGCTGTTCCTTGACGGGCGGGTGCCGAAGCGGGCTCAGCACCAGCCGGTGCGACTCGTGGATCTCGATCTCGAATTCGTCCGGGAACCGGGCGGCCATGTGATTTGCGTACTCGTAGAGGACCCGGTGGCCACCGGCGGGCTGCGTCGAGTAGCCGGGGAGGACGATGCAGACGCGGGTGCGATTGTGTTCGACCATCGGGGCGTTCCTCTCCATCGATTCGCGCAGCGGCAGTGGGACATATTCTATGTGGAGTCGAAACCGTGATTCCTGATCGGGCGAATCGCGGCCTCCGGGCACTGCGTCACCATTCTCGTCGAGGGAGGGATGATGGGCAGCTTTTCCGCCGACCGCGCACGAATCATGGCGGTCATGTATCCGGGTGATCATTCGCTCGGCACCAGAATTCGGGCGATCGCGGTCAACTCCGAGCTGAATTGCGTGGCCTGCTATCGGTTCGGCCAATATGCACGCCGGCTGCGGAGCAGCCATGGTGCGCTCGGCGTTCCGCTGGTCGTGGCACACCGGATCTGGAATCGCTGGGTCACCCGGATCCACCACTGCGAAATCAGCTCGGGGGCCCGCATCGGCCCGGGCCTGGTGATCATGCACCGCAACGGCATCCACATCGCGCCGGTCGTCATCGGCAGCAACTGCACGATCCACCACGGGCTGACGATCGGGCTGCAGGTCGCGAAGGGGAACTCGGACGTCTGCGCGATCGGGGACGACGTCTGGATCGGGCCGGGTGTGATCATCAGCGGGGCAGTGACCATCGGTGACGGCGCGACGATCTCGGCCGGCACGGTGCTGTCGAAGGATGTTCCGCCCGGCTGTCTCGCCGGTGGCAATCCGGGGCGGGTGCTCGTTCGCGACTACGACCGCAACGGCATGTGAGGCCAACGGCGCGGGAGATCTGCCGCCCGACGCTCAGATCACCACGCGATAGACGTGATGGCTGTACTCGTGGGCGAAGTCGTCGGTGAACTTCCCGTCCTTCAGTGCGATCGTCCGGTTCTCGTCGAGGACCTCCACGGAATGGCCGCGCAATCCGCCCGGCAGGGTGAAGCTGCGTCTGCCGGTTCCGCCGTCGGTCATGGCCAGCACGTAGGCATATCCGTCGTGCACCCGAAGGCTCGTCTGGAGGCCATCCCCGAAGGTCCACGTGGACGGCTCGGTGTTGAGGACTGGCGCCAGTGCAGAGATCCGGGCATTGATCTGGGCGGCGGCGGCCCTCGGCCCCGAGCAGTCGACCAGGGAGTAGTTGCCGCACCGCGCGTCGTTGCTGTGCTGGAAGTAGGTGATGCCGGATGCCCCCTTGATGATCGCATTCCAGATTGCCCCGGTCATCTGATCGGCCGAGATGCTGGTGGCACCGTCCTCGCTGAGGTAGGGCTTGTCGCTCTCCACCAGGACCCAGTTCGGCTTCGACCCGGCCGGAGTGCTGAAGGACTCCATCCGGGTCTGCACCCACCCGTAGGCGAATGAGCTCGCGGGATTCCTGCCCTCGGGCCAGTCGGGGCTCTCGCTCATCAGCTCGTTGACGTGCGGGCTCGTGTAGGCGTACTTGTCCACGCTCGACAGGTCGACCAGGGAGAGATGGTCCTTCATCGTGGTGGTCGACCAGTAGCTGCCCAGCACGCCATTGCCGAAGTTCGCCTGCAGGAGGCGTCCGTCGGCGCGGGCCCGGGCTTCCTGCGCGTACCCCCGCTGGGTCGCCAACTGGGTCTGCTCGTCGTCGCCGCATCCCGAATAGCCCATCTCGCACTCGTCGCTGAGATTCCAGCCGACCACCCGCGGGTCGTCCCCGATCTCCTCGGGGGTCCACTCGGAGAGCTGTGCCAGCACGCTCATCCCGGTTCCGGTGACGGAGGACATGCTCGAGCCGTCGTGTTCGACGCCCATGAAGGTGTTGATCCCGATCCGGCGCAGGGAATCCGCCTGGTCGGGTTTCGCCACGAAGACCCCGATCGGGAAGAAGGACGGCGACGTCCACCCCGAGGCCGCCGCCTTGGGGAACTGCGAGTAGTAGCTGGGGCCTCCCCACCACGAGGAGGCCGGCAGGTCCAGCCGGGCGCTCGGCAGGGCTGCCGGCTCTGCCCGGCCCGAGCATCCGGTCAGGGCCGGAGCGATGGCTGCCGCTAGGGCCACCGCGGCCCATCGCAGCCGGCGACGGGGGCGGGGGGACGTCATGATGCCTCCAGGGTGTTCACCACTTGGTCGAGGACTGTCTCGCGGGTACCCGAATTCGACTGGACGAGCAGGGCCACGTCCGTGGCCGGCATGGAGGCGATGAAGTCGTCGACCCGGTCGGGGGTCAGCTCGTCCCAGCAGTTGTGGCACAGGCTCTGGTCCGAGCAGTAGTAGCGCTCCCGGGCGACCAGGCCCGAGGCGAGGAATTCCCCGTGCAGGAAGTACTCCGAGATGTCCAGACGCGAGCCGAGCAGGGTGGCCCACGGCCGGGAGCTGACCTCCTCCACCCGCCGGGTGAGCGCGCGCAGGAGCGCCGGGGACCAGCTGATCAGCCCGGCGTTGTAGTCGGCGAAGTCGATGCTGGGTGCCGCGAGCCCCAGGATCGTCGCGGCGCCCGTGCGCCAGCCCAGATGGCGGTGCATGGCGGCCGAGACGCCGTGGGGGAGCCGGTAGTGACGCACCTGCGATCCGCGGCGGAAGGTGGATTCCTCGAGGCTGCGCACGAGCACCACGTCGGAGTCGATCATCAGCACGACATCCGTGTCGAGGCTGGCCGAGAAGGCGATCTTCACGAGTTGCTGCTGGATCCATCCCCGGACCGGGGGCCATGGCCGGGCCAGGTTCACGGAGGTGATGCGGTAGCCGCGCGGCAGGCGGGGGATCCGGCTCAGCGGCGTGGTGGACAGGAAGTGCCCCGGGATGACATCCGTCTGGCACAGCACCGTGAGCCGCGGCGAGGCCAGGGCGGTGAACTCCTTCACGTCGGGTCGGGGCACCAGGACGTAGTGGCTGACCTCCGGCCCGGTGTGGCGCAGGACGGACCGGTGGAGCCGCTCGAAACGCCTCAGGTCGGGGCGGTGGCTGGGCGTCACGATGGCGAGCGTCATGGCGCTCTCCCCCCGTCCGGAGCCTTCACCTGCCGGCTGGACAGGTCGCGCTCCCAGCGCGTCGCGCGGGCACGGGGCAGCCGGGAGGCCAGTGCGAAGCCCACGTAGCATGCGGCGTCGAGCAAGGAGCGCGGGCCGCGGATCCCGCCCAGGAGTTCGCGCACCGTGTGGCCGGAGGTGTCCGAGCCGAGCTCGTCGGCACCCCGGACCTGACGTCGCAGCACGGCGAGCAGGGCTCGCGCGGTGCGCGGCGTGTGCACGACCACGGGGTCCGTGTCCACGATCGTCTTCTCCGAGCGCGTGAACTGCTGGTCCACGAAGAGGTCGTCGCCCGTGCGGTCCGGGAAGCGGCCGAAGCGCCCCCGTCCGTGCTCGCTGAGGGCGTAGATACCCGCTCCCCACAGTCCCTGGTGGGCCGAGGCGGTGCGCCCGCGGGCACGGAAGTATGCCCTGACAAGCCATGTCGTGCCGTCGAGATCCCAGACGAAGGGCGGGCGTCCGGCCAGCGCCTCGGGGCGGGCCATGGCCGCGAGCGTGTCCCTGATCGTCGTCACGCCGGCCGAGACGTCGGCGTCGAGATAGATGCGGGGCCAGCGTGAGGTGAGCCGATCGGCGGCATTGAGCGCAGAGCACTTGGATGCCACGTCGAGATCCACGACGATCACCCCCGGGACGGCACGCGAGAGCGCGACGGTGTCGTCCGTGCACCCGTTCGCCGCCACGATGATCTCCACGCGGTCCCGGGAGCCGGCGGCGACAAGGGGGGAGAGCGCCCCCAGAGTTGATGCGATGACCGCAGCCTCGTTGTGGGCGGGGATGACGACAGATCCCGAGACAGTGGGTGGCGGCTGCTCGCCGGGGCCCGCACGGGCCGGGCGATCGGGGCTCGCGTGCGGCAGTCGCCGCCAGCTGGACTCGTCGAGCACGATCCTGAGGCTGGCGCGGTGCACCGGATCACCGGCGCGCAGTGCCTCGTGCAGCGCGACCACGGCCCGCATGGCGCCCGCGGCGAGCGGCCCGTGGTGAGCGCGGTGATAGACGATCCGGTTCACGCTCATCAGGGCGTCGAGCGCGGGCGAGGAACCGGAGGCGCCCTGCAGGTGGACGGCCCGGGCCCCGGGCTCGAACCAGACCGTGGCGCCCGCCTCGCGCACCCGGCGCAGGTAGTCGGTCTCCTCGGAGTACAGGAAGTAGCGCTCGTCCCACCGGCCCACGGCCCGCGCGGTGGGCTCCGCGATGAGCATCACCGCTCCGGTTGCCCAGTCCACCGGATGGGCGTGACCGTAGGCCGAGGGTTCGCGGACCATCTCGCTGAGGAAACCGGCCCGGGCGGGGAGGTGGCTGCCGAGAAGGGCATCGCCGAGTGCCCGGGTCAGGGACGGCTCGCGGCGCAGCGAGGGATAGCGCTCTCCCCCGGCGGACAGGATGAGGGGGACCACGACTCCCGCGGACTCGCGTTCCAGCCGGGCGCGCATCCGCTCGACGGCGTGGGGCTCCAGCCGGATGTCGGGGTTGAGCACGAGCAGGCTGTCGGTCTCGCCGGCAACCCGCAGCGCGGCGTTGATGCCACCGGCATATCCGAGATTTCGGCCGGTACGGACGAGGACCACGTCGGGGTGCCCCAGGACCGTCCGGGCGGTGGCGTCGGAGGACCCGTTGTCGGCGACCACGACTCGCATGCGCAGCCCGGAGCACTGGTCGCGCAGCGAACGCAGCAGCGGGCCGATGGTCGCTGCGCTCTGGTAGGTGACGATGATCGCGGTGACATCGGCATGCTCGTGCTGCCCGACGAATGCGCCCGAGGTCGTCTGCGCGCCGATGGTCATCGCTTCTCCCGGTTCTTCCTAGGTGACGGATCAGGTGTCGAGCAGACGGTTCCGGTGAGGGTGCGGGAACACCTCCGGTCACATGGCGATGGGCGTCATTGTCACGGTGTGACGTGAACTGTTGAAAGAGAGTGTAGCGGGACGGTCCGCGGTATTCTTGAATCGAATTCTCTCAGGATGATCTCAGAAAAAGCACGATGACGAATCACCGTGCAGGACTTGTCGTGGTGGGCTTTCGTGCCAGCCGGGTTCAGGTAGGCTCCGGTCGTGCCCGTGCGGCACCCGGTCGAGTTCGGGAGGAGGGCGAAGGCGTGGCGCTCTGTGAATTCCTGCCAATAATGCGCAGCCGATGGTATGTGCTCGTCGTCGCTCTTCTCTGCGCAGTGGTTTTCACCGGAATTCAGTTCCGGAACTCCGGCGTCTATTCCACCCGCACGGTCATCTATCTGGTCCACCACAACTCCGACCCGCAGGGTGCCTGGCCCGCCGTCGGGAGCACGGACGAGACGCTGGTCAACTTCGCCGGGACCATCGTCAGCGAGATGAACAAGGGGCGACCGGTGGCCCGCTATGCCTCCGAGGACGCACCGTTCTACGGAGTCGGGGTGCGCCAGGGGATCAAGATCACCCAGAGCGACTCCGGTGGGCAGTGGTGGAGCAGCTTCGGCCGCGCCGAGATCGAGGTGCAGGTCGTGGGTACCAGCCGGGAGTGGGTCGAGTCCCAGCAGCGCGACGTCCTCGCGAGGATCGTCGCCATGTGCCGCAGCGCCCAGGGCGCTGCCTGGGACGATCCCAACCAGCGGATCACGCCCTTCGTCGCGCCGCTCACCGATTCCGTCGAGCACGTGGCGCCTTCTCGATTCGAGCAGGTCATCGCGGTGGGCGCCATCCTCGCAGCGGCCCTGATGGCCGGCTGCTGGGTGGCGGTCCGGTGGGAACGCCGGAGCAGCCGCGCGGCGGGCAGGCTTCCGGGCGGGGAACCAGCGGCACGTGCCAGTGCCGTGTCCGCCACATCTGCAGGTGCTGACAGGAGGGTCTGACATGGATCTCGGTGTGCTGTTCAGTCGCCTGCGGCGACGTTGGTATGTGCTGCTGATCGGCGCGCTGGTCGCCGCCGGTCTGGGTGCGACCACCTGGTCGGTCTTCCCCCACAGCTACGAGCGCACCGCGAGCCAGGTCCTGCTGCCGGGGCCGGGTACGGTCCCGGTCGACAACAATCCGTACTTCTACCTCAGCGGTCTGGAACAGGCAGCCGATGTCATCGTGCTGGCAGTGGGCTCGGACAATGTGCGCACCGAGATCAACCGGGACTTCCCGGGAGCGACATTCGTGGTGAGCCGGGACCCCACGACCTCCGGACCGGTCATCCTCATCAGCGTGGACGCGAGCAACGACGAGACGACGGCCAAGGTCCTGCAGCGGTTGATCGACACGACGGCACTCGAGTTGAAGCGGCTGCAGGAGGACGATCAGGTGACTGCCGCGAACCAGATCACCGTGACGGTCGTCTCCCAGGACGCGAACGGCGTGCTCAAGAGGCGCAACCAGCTGGTGGCCACGGTGGCCGTCGTGGCCTTCACCCTGCTCGTCGCGCTGCTGCTCGCCGCCTTCCTGGACGGCGCCCGCAGGCGCCCTGAGGACCCGCCCGCCGAGGACCCGGCGGAGACGACATCGGACGGCCAGCGGGACGATCCTGCTCCGGCCCCCCGGCAGGAGCAGCCCTCCGAGCGGCCCGGGCCCGGACGCGGGCTTCCCGCTGACACCCCCGTCGCGGACGACGCGCAGCACTCGCGGCGCCGGGGCAGACGGCGACGGGCGGCAGGGGATCCTGGGCTTCCGGGTCCGCGCGGATGAGCCCAGGGACGGGGCGGGGTCTCCCGCCACTGGTCACCTCCCCGGACCCGGCCGGGCGGTCCCATGCGCTGGCGATGGGTACGGTCTACCTGGTCCTGCTGTTCGGGGTGCCCTCGAGCGTGCGGATATCCGCCCTGGGCTCGCTGGGCCGACCGTCCTTCCTGTGGGGCCTGGCGTTGTTCCTGTGGTGGGTGCTGTGGAGACTCCAGGCCCGCCCCGGTGAGCTCTCCGGGACCGTCCAGCCGGTGAAGCTCGCCTTCTGGGCGTGGTTCGCGGTGGTCCTGGTGAGCCTTGCGGCGGCGCTGCTGCGTGGCCAGCCGGCCGACCAGGCGATTCCGATCATCGGCTCCGTCCTGCGGCCGCTGTCCTGGGCAGGCGTGATGCTCGTGCTCATGGACGGTCTGCGCGATCCGGCCGAGGTCCACCGCTTCGTGCGCAGGGTCTCGATCGGCGCCGCCCTGCTCGCCGTCCTCGGGCTCCTGCAGTCCGCGACGGGAGACGTCCTGGTGGACCGCTTCGGGTCGATTCCCGGTCTGACCTCGGAACTGGGCGGGGTGGCCGAGCGCGGCGCCTTCACCCGGCCCTCGGGGACGTCCATCCACCCCCTCGAGCACGCCACGGTGTTGTGCGCGGCATTTCCGCTCGCGGTCTCCGTGGCGCTGCACAGGAGCTCATTGCACAGGCACTGGCTCGCGCGGGCGGCGTCATGGTGGCCGGTCGTCGTCATCGCGATGGGGGCTGTGCTGTCCGTCTCGCGATCCGCCATCGTGGGGCTGGCGGTCGCCGCGCTGCTGAGCATCCCCGCCCTGCCGAGGCGCCTGCGTCCGCTCGTGCTCCTGGTGGCGGCCTTCCTCGGGGCGCTGACGATTGCCGCGGTCCCCGGCCTGCTCGGCACCTTCCTCGGGTTGTTCAACCCGAGCGGCGACGCGAGCACCCAGTCCCGCACGGGTGCGCTGGCCCGTCTGCCGGAGTTCATGTCACCCTCGCCCGTCTACGGATCGGGCTTCGGCAGTTTCCTGCCGCGTTACTACATCTTCGACAATGCCTGGGCACTCATGCTCGTCGAACTCGGCGTGCTGGGTTTCCTGGCCTTCACGGCGGTCTTCGGCTCGGCCCTGTGGACTGCCCTGCGGGCGGCGCGCGCCGATTCGAGGCCCCAGCTGCGGGTCACTGCCCAGACCCTTGCGGCGGCGACGGTGACCGTGGCAGTCGTCTTCGCCTTCTTCGACGGGTTGGCCTTTCCCGAGGCCGGCGGGGTGGCCTTCATGATCCTCGGGCTCTGCGGGGCGGTGTACCGGATCGCCTGCCAGCCGTCCCACGGCGGCTGAGGGAGGCCGCGGAAGCCTCAGCCGTGTGAGCGTCGCCTGCTGGGCATCAGCGCCACCATCTCGGCCCAGACCCGCGGCGTCACCCATCGGGTGACAAGGGCGTGGATGCCGAGCACGGCGATTCCGGTGGCCGCGAGGACGACCGGGCGGGGCGTGTGCTGCAGCACGGACATGGCACCGAGCCCGACCGCTGCGGAACAGACGGCTGCCGGGACGACCATCAGGAAGGGCCGGGCAGTGCCGAGCAGGCCGGCCCCCAGGAAGCGGCTCATCAGGATCCATCGACCGAGCGTCTCGACAATGGCCGTGATGACGGCTGCGTAGGCGACCAGGGCCACCCCGTGGTGGGCCGAGACCGTGGTGAGCGTCACCGACAGGAGGGCGATCACCAGCGAGAAGCCGAACCAGCGGCCGGGCGAGCCGGCGCCGTCGAGCAGGCCCCGGTCCACCGAGGTGCCGAAGGACAGTGCCGCCGCGGCCGCCAGCGGCGCTGCGACTGCGGCACTGGTCGACCAGCTCGCGCCGAAGACGAACGGGATCAGCACGGAGGAGGACACGGCGATGAAGACCATCAACGGCGTCACGACGGTCTGCGCCACGGCTGTCGCCTTCTCGTGCGCACCCAGCAGCCGGAGCCTGGAGGAACTCACCTTCGCGAAGGCCACCGTCGAGACGGGCAGGATCGCGGAGCCACTCAGCTCATTGGCCGTCTGCACCAGGCGTTGCGCGATGCTCCAGTAGCCGAGCTCGCGGATTCCCAGGCCCGCCGAGATGATGCCCGTCTCGGCCCAGGTGCGACCGACCGAGACCAGGCCGGTCCCGACCACGTTGACTCCGTAGCGGGCCATCACGCCGAATTCCGTGCGGGAGAAGTCCCAGCTGGGGCGCCAATGGGCCGAGATCCACACGGCGATGCTCGAGACCAGCTGCCCCACGAGGAGCTGGATGACCAGCGCCCAGGCCCCAAGGCCCGCCAGGGCGGAGACGATCGCCGCGATCTGGGCGAGGATCGCCCCGGCCGAGGCCTGGATGGCGAGCAGCTTGAAGGCCATCCTGCGACGCAGCAGGGCCAGCGGCACGGAGGTCAGCGTGATGAGCACGATGACCACGACCATCGAGCGGATGATCGGCGCTGCCTGGGGGGCACGGAGGAGGCCCGCCACGGGCTCGGCGCCGAGCAGGATCGCCACCGACAGCACCAGCCCGCCGCAGACGGACACCCAGAACGCCGTGCTCAGCGTCTTCGCGTCCACCGTGGTGGCCTGGACGACGTAGGTGGACAGCCCTAGGTCGGACAGCACATAGGTCAGGGTGAGCAGGGCCGTCGCGACGGCGAGCAGCCCGAAGGCCTCGGGCGCGAGAATGCGGCTGAGGATCGCAATCGTGAGGAGGCCACCGGCTCGCGCGAGCCAGGTCTGGGCCGTCATCCACATGACACCCGTGGCGGCCTGCCGTGCGATCTCCCCGCTGCCTTCCGCCGGATCGTCCTGCACTCGCCACCCCCTCGGTCCCGCGGTTGCCGGGCTCGTCGTCATCGGATCTGGGCGATGCCCACCGGGGACACACCCTCGTGTCCTCCACAGGCCGACCGCCTGATGAGTTCTCTTCGACGAGGGTACAAGCCGGATGGCGGGCTTTCGCGTCTCACTGATCCGCCGGTGCCAGTGGATCGTCGGGCAGTGCGGCCTCGGGGCGACGGACGTGGCTGCGCAGGGCAGTGAAGCCGAAATCCCTGATGCCCTCGTCGAATCGTGCATAGGCGTTGATCGCCTGCAGCGTGGCTGCCGCATCCCGGTGACAGACATTCACCGGCATCCGTGCCGTCGGATAGCAGCTGTGGAATGCCAGGGTCCGGGCTCCCGGGCGCGCCCGATGGGCTGCCCTTGTCAGCCGCGCCGCGGCGATGTGGTCCGCGTGGTCGAAGGCCTCGGGGGCCGGATCCTGCATTCTCAGGACGGCCGGCCGGAAATCCGCCAGGAGCTCGGCGATCGTCTCCTCCAGGGAGGCCAGGGTGTAGCTGGCCGAGCCGTCGGTCGCGCGGATCGTCGGGGAGCTCCCGTCGAGAAGCCCGGAGAGGGACTGGTAGTCCTGCGAGGGGTAACCGCGCCCGTCCATGTTGTTGCCGTTGGGCAGGCGCATGAACATCACCGACACCTGCGGCGCCGCCGTGAGCGTCCGGGTCGCGATCGGGTGCCCGCAGACCTCCGAGAGTGAGTGCCGCCACCGGTCCGGTTGTCCGGTCATCACCGCGTAGGCCGCCTGGATGCCCAGCTCGCGCTGCCCGGCATGGGTGCCGGTCAGACCCGCGTCACCTCCGCTGAGGAAGACGGTTCGGGTGCGGCGGGCAGTGCGGATGTCGTGGAGCAGATCCGGGTTGAGGAAGAGCAGATCGTCGTCGGGATGGGCGACCACGTTGAGGACTGCCCCGGTGTGTTCCGGGGAGGGCGCCGGACCGGGCAGCCGCGCGAGAACCGGCAGGGCGCCGGGAACTCGCAGCGGTATGGAGAGGAGCTTGTCGCGCCACCCCGACGGACGCAGCATCCAGCTGAGATCTCGGCGTCGCATTGCTGGCCCCTTCCGTGCTGCGAACTCGTCGCGGGCCCCACATGACCGCTGGAAAGGCTGGCGCGGTGGAACTCATGTCTTCCGTGACGGGAACTGGCGCTGGTGCATCCAGGAGAAACAAATCATATGTGAGCGGGCACCGTCCCGGTGCCCGGCATCGTCGAGAAAACCGGGAGATGGATCGTCGATGCATCCGAATGGTCCGCTCGTCGGATTTCCGACTTTCGGGACAGCCCACTTCTGCCCGGGTACGCTCGTGCGGAAAGGACGGTCCGAGCTGTCGAAGGGCTACCACTTCGAGTGTTTTCCGCCGCCGGCGCGCCTGGCGGCCGTCATCTCGAGGTCATTTGACAGGCCAATGAGTTCGACGATGAATTTGTTCAGGAATCTTTTCAGAATTTCACAATTGGTGTGCGTGGGATGACTCGCCGCTCCTGACGGCTCCCGCGCGTGACCGTTTCCACACTGGGCCCGGAGCCCGGGCCGTGATCATCCGCGAGACGGAACAGTCAGCCCCACCGGGCGCCGCGCGCCGTCCGGCGGGGGGGGGAGGAGGGTTCACATCCGATGGGCATTCTGCTCGTGCACAGCGACCTGCGGGGTCGGGTCTCCCTGGTCAACACACCCGACATCGCCGCAGTCGCCGCGGCCTTCACCCGAGGTACTGAGATGCCCCGGTCCCGGGCGAGCTCCCGGACCGAGCGCTGGTCGAGGCCCCGGCTCGGCTGGGAGGCGGCCTCCCACGACCTGTCGAGTCTGCTCAGCGTCTCCGACACACTGGTGACGGCCGGGTGGCCCGCCCTCCAGGCGCTCGAACGCAACGATGCGCTGTCCGACCTGCACGTGGTCACGGACCTGTCCGCGCATCTGGTGGCGGGCCGGATCGGCCGTCCGCACCCCCGGCACGGGGCCGCCGAGGAGGTCCACAAGCAGGCCCTGCTCAACCGGGCGCGCAGGGTCCTGGTGCTGTCGCCCGCGGACCTTCGTGAGGTCCGCGGCTTGGGGCGTTCTCCCGTCCTGCTCCACAGGGACCGCCCACCGGGCGCTGACGGGCAGGCCGGTGGGCCGGCCGGCGACGGTGGCCTGCGCGCCGAGCAGCTGGCCTCATGGCTCGATGCCATCGTTCCCGGCCCGCACTACGAGGAGAGCTTCACGACGACGATGCGTCGCGCCATCGACAGCTCCCTGGTGGACATGGCGGCGCTGATGGCGGTCTGCACGGCAGGTGGGGGCCCCTTCCGGATCCAGACGCTCAACCTCCAGCACCTCTACATGGCCCAGAAGAGCGCCATCTTCCGCGAGGCGATCGCCACGGCCAGCGGGATCACCGCGGACGGCTGGCCGGCCGTCCAGCTGATGAACAGTGGCGGGGCACGGCTCGAGCGCACCACCGGCTCGGACTTCCTGCGGGAACTGCTGGCCGCGCCCGACGTGCGGGGGCTGCGTCTCGGGCTGATCGGCGAGAGCCCGGAGTCCGGCGACGCCTTCGAGTCGCTGGTCCTGGGCGCCGGCGGGCTGCTCAGGGTCCGCGAGCACGGGGACAAGCGCGACTGGGATCCGCGTGAGCTGGCCGGCCGTCTGGAAGCCGAGGACGTCCAGCTCACGCTGGTGGCCGTCACCCAGCCTGCCGGTGACCTGCTGGGCCAGGAGTTGCTCGCCGCCGGGTACACGGGTGTGGTGATCGGGATCGGCGCATCCGTCGCCTTCGTCGTCGGGGCACGACGTCGGGCCCCCGGATGGGTGCAGTGGCTCGGGCTCGAGTGGTTCTTCCGCTTCCTGCTCGAGCCGAAGCGCCTGTGGCGCCGCTACTTCGTCGAGGGCATCCCCACCTATCTCAAGGTGATCAGGCCGATGACCGCCGGGCGGGTGCTGGAATGAGCGTGGAGACGCCCGCCGGCGAGGGGGGTTCGGAGCGCCAGGGGCTGAGGCTTGACCACATCGGCATCCAGGTCCGGGACCTGGAGAGGTCGGCGCAGGCCTTCGAGAAATTCTTCGGCTACCACCGGGCCACCGAGCCGGTCGTGAACTCCCGGCAGGGGATCCGAGGACTGTTCCTCGAGAAGCCCGGCTCGCTCCCGATCAAGCTCGTGACACCCCTGCACCCGAGTGCCGGTGAGCGTTTCGGCCTGCACCACCTGGCCTTCCTCACCGACGAGATCGGCGCCGATGTGGAGGAGTTGCGGGCGGCGGGTGCACGGGTGCTGGCCGAGCCGGCCCCCGGCGAGATGTTCGGCGACGAGCTCATCGCCTTCGTCTTCGCTGCCGGGATCAACGTGGAACTGGTCACCACCGAGCGGTGGGCCGGCCGGCTGCCCGCCGGCGACGACTGATCGAGCCGGGACAAGGGATCGGGGAGACGAAGGGGCGGGGCACACGGGTCTGGCTCCCCGCCGGGGGAGCCCCCGGCGGGGAGCCAGACCGCCGGGCTCAGTTGACGCCGACGAGGTCGCAGACGAAGACGAGAGTCTCGTTGGGCTTGATGACTCCACCGGCGCCGCTCGCGCCGTAGCCGAGCTCGGGCGGGATCACCAGTCTGCGGCGGCCGCCGACCTTCATGCCCTGCACGCCCTCGTCCCAGCCGCTGATCACCTGGCCGACACCGAGCTGGAACATCAGGGGCTCACCGCGCCCGTAGCTGGAGTCGAACTCCTTGCCGGTGCTGAGCGCCACGCCGACGTAGTGCACCTCGACGAGGCTGCCCGCGCCCGCCTCGGGTCCGTCGCCCTCGACGATGTCCTCGATGACGAGTTCGTCGGGCGCGCTGTCGGGCAGGGTCACGTCGGGCTTGCTGGGGTTGGTCATGGGGTCAAGCCTAGGGGGCGCACCGCCACGAGGGCACCCGTCAGTCCCGCGCTGCCGGTGTCGCGCCGGATTCTCCGCCGTGGGCGGACGGCCGCCGGGCCCGCTTCGCGACCGGTGGGCGGGCGCCGCCCGGGATGCCTGGTCAGTCCATCTCCACCACGGCGTCGGCACGAGCCCGGGTCGCCGCGATGAGTTCGGCATTGGCCTGGTCCGGTCCGTGCGACCAGGCCAGGGCCTCCTGGCGGGACTTGCCGAACTGCACGTGCCGGGCGACCAGACGATCCAGCCGGGTCCGCTCGTCCACCTCGACGAACCAGATCTCGCCGAACAGCGCCCGCAGTGAGGCCCACGGCGGCTCGTCCAGCAGCAGGTAGTTGCCCTCGACGACGACCAGCGGCGTGTGCCGGGGGACCGGTACGGCGCCGGCAACCCCGTTGTGCAGCTCGCGGCGGTACTGCGGCGCATAGACCACGGGCTCGTCGTCGGCAGCCAGACGCTGCACCAGCGCCAGGAAACCCCAGGCGTCGAAGGTGTCCGGGGCGCCCTTGCGCGCCGCCCGACCCAGTCTCTCGAGCTCGCTGTGGGCGAGGTGGAAGCCGTCCATCGGCACCACTACGGAGTCGCCCGGGCAGCGCTGCGCGATCCGCGCCGAGAGCGTCGACTTTCCCGCCCCGGGCTCCCCGGCGAGCCCGAGCAGGCGCCGGCTCCCACCCTGGGCGAGAGCACATGCCCTTGTCAGGGCCTGGGACACCGAAAGGCGCAGCATGCCGGCACACTAGCGCCGGGAGGTGACCCACGGCGGCCGCCCCGCGCCGCCCGGCCGATGCCGTGCCCGGCCGGCGTCAGTGCCCGGTGAGAGAATCCACTCATGCCCGGATACGCAGTGCTCGACCTCGAGACCACCGGTTTCTCCCAGCCCAAGGGCGACCGGATCGTCGAGATCGGCATCGTGGCGCTGGACGCCGACGGTGGCCTCGACGGCGAGTGGACGACCCTGGTGAACCCCGAGCGGGTGGTCGGGGCGACCCGGGTCCACCACATCACCGCGCGCGACGTGGTCCGGGCACCGACGATGGCGCAGCTGGCACCCGAGCTCGTCGAGCTCCTGCGCGGACGGATCGTGGTGGCGCACAATGCCGCATTCGACGTCCCCTTCCTCACCGCCGAGCTGACCCGGGTCGGCGTCCCGCTGGCAGGCACGCGCCTGCCGCAGCTGTGCACCATGCGGCTCTCGTCCTATTTCCTCAGCACCCGCACCCGCCGGCTCGTGGACTGCTGCCAGGCCGCCGGGATCAGCCTGGTCGACGCCCACTCGGCACTCGGCGATGCCCGGGCCACCGCCCGCCTGCTGGTGCACTACATGAGCTGCCGGGTCCCCTGCCCGCCGTGGCAGGCCGAGCTCGCCCGCGCGAGTTCCTACCGGTGGCCGGAATCGGCGGCGGCGTGTCCGCCGGCGCACCTGCTGCCCAGACACTGAGGGCCGCGCCAGGCGTCCGGGCCAGGCACCCGGGCCAGGTGTCGGCAACCGGCGCCGGGGTGCGCCGGAGCCTCGTGCCCGCAGCGAGGGTCGGGCCGGGAGGACGGCCGTCACGGCATCTTCGCGACACCGGTTCGCCATCGGCGTAAACACAGGAAAGCTCACCTCGGAATGGACTTCGGGTGGGCGAACAGGGTGCGCGAGTCCCTGTCCCGGGCAGCAAAACCACCCTGGGCCGACCCTGGGGAGGCCGGGCGCCGCACTCGGGGTGGAACGGGGCGGAGAATGCAAGTCGGCCGACGACTCCCCCGGCCACCTTGTCCCTCCGATGCGTGGCACGGGCCCTGCTGAGGCGCTACGTTGCACCCATGGACGCACAGGTACTGGCGCGGTGGCAGTTCGGCATCACCACCGTCTACCACTTCTTCTTCGTGCCCGTGACGATCGGGCTGTCCTTCCTGGTGGCAATCATGCAGACCATCTGGTTCAGGACGAACAATGCCGAGTGGCTGCGACTGACGAAGTTCTTCATGAAGCTCTTCCTCATCAACTTCGCCGCCGGCCTCGTCACCGGCATCGTGCAGGAGTTCCAGTTCGGCATGAACTGGTCGGAGTACTCCCGATTCGTCGGTGACATCTTCGGCGCGCCGCTGGCGCTCGAGGCGCTCATCGCCTTCTTCCTCGAGTCCACCTTCATCGGCCTGTGGATCTTCGGCTGGGGCCGGCTGCCCAAGGGGCTGCACCTGGCCACCATCTGGCTGGTCTTCGCCGGCACCGTCATCTCGGCGCTGTGGATCCTGGCGGCCAACAGCTGGATGCAGAACCCGGTCGGTGCGGTCTACCGCAACGGGCGCGCGGAGCTGGTCGACTTCTCGGCCCTGCTCACCAATCCCTTCTTCCTCACCGCCGTGCCGCACGTGGTCGGCGCCGCGCTGATGACCGGCGCAGGCCTGCTGTGCGGCGTCGCCGGCTGGTGGCTGGTCAAGAGCCGCCGCCACACCAAGGGCGAGGCCTTCCAGGCCGACGACAGCGCCGACGTCCGCACCTGGCGCAGCGCCACCCGGCTCGGTGCCTGGGTACTCATCCTGGCCGCGCTGGTCACCTTCGGCTCCGGTCACGCCCAGGGTCAGGTGGAGGGCAAGTACCAGCCGATGAAGCTGGCCGCCTCCGAGGGCCTCTACCAGACCACCGACGGTGCGCCGTTCTCGGTCGTCGCGATCTTCACCACCGACGGCACCAAGAAGGTCTGGAGCTTCGAGGTCCCCTATGTGCTGAGCATCCTGGCCAAGAACGATCCCCATGCCACCGTCCAGGGCATCCAGGATCTGCGCGACCAGTACCTGCAGAAGGGCTACCTCAACGACGACGGCACGGTCAACCAGCTGCAGGAGAGCTTCGCCGAACAGCTCAAGGCCATGCCGGTGGATCCGGTGCCCAATGTCTGGGTCTCCTTCTACAGCTTCCGGGCGATGATGGGGCTCGGCACGCTCGCCTTCCTCATCGGCATCGCCGTGCTCTTCCTCACCCGCGGCGAACGGGTCCCCAAGGACACGAAGCTGTGGCGGACGGTGATGGTCGTGCTGCCGGTGCTGCCGCTCATCGCGAACAGCTTCGGCTGGATCCTCACCGAGATGGGCCGTCAACCCTGGATCGTCTACGGGGTGCTGCCCACCTGGACGGCCGCGTCGCCGGGCAACAGCTCGGGGGCGGTCCTGGCCACCATGGTGATCTACACGCTCATCTACGGTGCGGTCGCGGTCGTCGTGCTCTTCCTGTTCGACAAGACGATCAAGGAGGGCCTGCCCGAGATCGTGACCGCCGAACCGAGCGATGACTCCGACGCTCCCGTGTCGTTCGCATACTGAGGCTGGAGAACACAATGATCAACGGTTTCGCTCTGACAAGCCTGCAAGTCACGCTCGGCGCCACGCCCCTGCAGGTCGTCTGGTTCCTGCTCATCGCCGTGCTGTGGTGCGGATTCTTCTTCCTCGAGGGATTCGACTTCGGCGTGGCCATGCTCTACCCGATCCTCGGACGCAATCCCAAGCACCGCCGCGTGATGGTCAACAGCATCGGCGCCACCTGGGACGGCAACGAGGTCTGGCTGATCACCGCCGGCGGCGCGATGTTCGCGGCCTTCCCCGGCTGGTACTCCACCTTGTTCAGCGCCCTCTACCTGCCGCTGTTCATCGTGCTGGTGGGGCTCATCCTGCGAGGCATCTCGTTCGAGTACCGGGCCAAGCATCCCGACACCCGCTGGCGCGACGCCTTCGACCGCATCGCCACCCTCGGCTCCTTCCTCGTCACCCTGGTGCTCGGGGTCGGCTTCGCCAACTTCGTCCGTGGCCTGCCGGTCGCCCCGTACGCCAATGCGGCATTCGGGGCCCCGAACCTGTTCACCGGAGGATTCTGGAGCCTGTTCAACTTCTACGGGCTGCTCGGCGGAGTGACCTTCGTGCTGTTGTTCGCCACCCACGGCGCGATGTTCCTGACGATCAAGACCTATGGCGAGGTCCACGACGACGCGTCCTCGCTGCTCAGGACCCTCGGGCCGATCACCGTCGTGGTGGTCGCGGCCTTCGCGCTGCTCGGCAACATCGTCTACCCGGCCAGCCAGAACCCCTACACCGGCTCGCTGGCGTCGGTCCTCATGTGGGTCACCGGCCTGCTCGCGATCGCAGCGGTGGGCTTCGGGGTGCTCGCCCACCTTCGCGGACGCGGTGGCTGGGCCTTCGTCGGCACCGGCCTGTCGATCCTCGCCGTGGTCGCGATGGTCTTCGTGAAGATCTACGGGACGCTCGGTTTCGTCTCCGCCGATCCGGGCAACCCGCTCAACATGGTCACCGCGTCGAGCTCGCCGATGACCCTGAAGCTCATGACGATCTTCGCCTGCTTCATGGTGCCGATCGTGCTGGCCTACCAGGCATGGAGCTACTGGGTGCTGCGCAAGCGGATCAGCGTCAAGGACCTGCCGAAGGAAGACGTCGAGCCGAATGTGATCGAGATCCCGGCGTGACCCGCGCTGCCGGGGAGGTCTGAGTGGCAGGACCACTCGACCCGCGTCTGATCCGGAGGGCGACCGCCACCAGGGGCTTCCTGGTGGCCGTCGCCCTCGTCGGCGTCGCCACCGCCTTCCTCGTGCTGGTCCAGGCCCGGCTCATCTCCGATGCGGTGGCCCATGTCTTCGACACCCACGACGCCGCCGGGCTGCTCGCGCCGGCGCTCCTCCTGCTGCTCGTCTTCGCCGCCCGGGCCGGCCTCAACTGGCTCAACCAGCTCTTGGCGCACCGTGCCTGCGCCGCGGTGAAGTCACAGTTGCGCACCGACGTGATGGCGGCCCGGCTGGCACGTCCCACCGATGCCTCGAACCCCTCCGGAACGCTGATCACCCTGGTGACGCAGGGTCTGGATGCGCTGGACGGGTACTACTCCAAGTACCTGCCCCAGCTCATGATGGCGGTCAGCGTGCCGGTGGTCATCGGCGTCGCGATCCTCACCCAGGATCTCGAGAGCACGATCATCATCGCGATCACCATCCCGCTGATCCCGCTGTTCATGGCGTTCATCGGGCTGGCGACCCAGGAACAGGTGCGCCGCCGCTTCGCGGTGCAGACCAGGCTGGCGAATCACTTCGCCGATCTGGTGGCCGGGCTGCCCACGCTGCAGGTCTTCGGCCGGGCGAGGGCCCAGCTCAGGGGCCTGCGGATCACCGAGCGGGCGCACCGCACCGAGACGATGAAGACGCTCCGGCTCGCCTTCATGTCCTCCTTCGTGCTGGAGCTGCTGTCCACCCTGTCGGTGGCGCTGGTCGCGGTCAGCATGGGCTTCCGCGTCGTCAACGGCGCCTTCGACCTGCGCACCTCGCTGTTCGTGCTCATCCTCACCCCCGAGGTCTACCTGCCGATCCGGCAGGTCGGCGTGCACTTCCACGACTCCGCCGACGGCACGGCCGCCGCCCAGAAGGCCTTCGAGATCATCGAGGCCAGCGAGAAGGACGCCCCCGGCGGGACGCTGGCCGCACCCGATCCGGCGGCCGTGCCGGTGGTCTTCGAGGATCTCGGCGTGCGCTACCCGGGCGCCGATGCCCCGGCGCTCGCGCACTTCAACTGCCGCATCGATCCAGGGCAGGTGGTGGTGCTGAGGGGCCGTTCCGGTGGCGGCAAGTCCACCGCGCTGGCCGTGCTGATGGGCTTCCAGCAGGCCTGCGAGGGGCGGGTGCGCGTCGGCGACGTCGATCTGGCGCAGATCTCCGCGGAGAGCTGGCGTTCCCGGCTGGCCTGGGTCGGTCAGGACCCGGGCATGGTCAACGGCACCATCGCCGACAACGTCCTGCTGGGCCATCGGGACGCCAGCCGCGAGCAGGCGCGCGATGCGCTCGACCGTGCCGGGGGAGCGCGACTCGACCTGGACCATGTGGTCGCCGACGAGGGCGAGGGGCTCTCCTCGGGTGAGCGGCGCCGGGTGGCGCTGGCCAGGGCCCTGCTGCGCATCGAACTCGGTGGGGCGCGCCTGCTCGTCCTCGACGAACCGACCGCCGGTCTCGACCAGACCACCGAGGCCCTGGCGATCGGTGCGGTGCGCCGCAGCGGCGCCTCGGCGCTGGTCGTCTCGCACCGCGATGCCGTGGTCGACGTGGCGGATCTGGTGGTCGAGGTGAGCGCTCCGCCCCGGGTTCCTGCAGGCACACCGGCCGATGTCGGGGACACGCCGGCCGGGACACGACCCGAGGTGGCGACGGTGCCGGCCGCCCCCGGATCCCTCTCCCCGGTGGTCGGACCGGCGGCGACGCGCCGTGGTGGCGGCCGGCAGCGGTCCGGCT
>JBAQVA010000178.1:0-16425 GCA_049297835.1 Propionibacterium sp. | reverse complement strand
CCGCCCACACCCCGCCCCCCGAAACCCTGCCCCGATCAGCTGCAGCCGCTGGTCGAGCCGCAACCCTCGCAGATGTAGCAGGAACCGCTCGGGCGCATCTTGGTCCCGCAGGTCATGCACAGCGGGGCGTCGAAGGCCTCACCGGTGATCTGCTCCATCATCTCGGTCGTGGTGTGGGGTGTGCGTGCCGGGTGCGCACGCCCCGCCTCGGCATCGATGAGGCTCGGCTGGCGCGGCCCGGGCTCGTCGACCTTGATGTCGTCGGCGGCATCGTTCTTGAGCAGCTCGCTCTCCGGCATCGAGGCCTCGTCCTCCTCCGAGAGGTAGGAACCGGTCTGCACGTAGTGCGTGCGCTCGGCGGCCGTGTAGATGCCGAGCTCGGAACGCTCGTCGAAGTCGAGGTGGTCCAGCGCCAGGCGGCGGAAGACGTAGTCGAGGATCGACTGGGCGATCCGGATGTCGGGGTCATCGGTCATGCCGGCCGGCTCGAACTTCAGATTGGTGAACTTCTGGACGAAGCTCTCCAGCGGCACACCGTACTGGAGGCCGATCGAGACGGCGATCGAGAAGGCGTCCATCACACCGGCCAGCGTCGAACCCTGCTTGCCCAGCTTGAGGAAGATCTCGCCGAGCTTGCCGGTGTCGTACGAGCCGGTGGTCATGTAGCCCTCGGCACCCGCCACCGAGAAACTCGTGGTGCGCGCCTCGCGGCTCTTCGGCAGCCGGCGCCGCCGCGGGCGGTACTCGATGCGCACCTCGGGCTTGGGCGCGGGCTGCTCGGCCGAGGCATTGTCGTCCTTGCCCTCCGAACCGCTGCTCAGCGGCTGGCCGACCTTGCAGTTGTCGCGATAGACCGCGACGGCCTTGAGGCCCAGCTTCCAGCTCTGCATGTAGACATCGGCGATGTCCTCGACCGAGGCGCTCTCCGGCAGGTTCACGGTCTTGGAGATGGCTCCCGAGAGGAAGGGCTGGACGGCGGCCATCATCCGCACATGGCCCATCGCCGGGATCGCCCGCACCCCCATCGCGGTGTCGAAGACCTCGTAGTGCTCGGGACGCAGCCCGGGGGCGTCCACGACATTGCCGTTCTTGGCGATGTAGTCCACCACCGACTGGGCGGTGTCCTTGTCGTAGCCGAGGTTCTTCAGGGCGCGGGAGACGGTGTGGTTGACGATCTGCATCGACCCGCCGCCGACCAGCTTCTTGAACTTCACCAGTGAGAAGTCCGGCTCGATGCCGGTGGTGTCGCAGTCCATCATGAAACCGATCGTGCCGGTCGGGGCGAGCACCGATGCCTGGGCGTTGCGGTAGCCGTTCTTCTGGCCGACCGTGGCCGCCTGGCTCCACTGCACCGCAGCGGCGCTGTGGACCTCCCGGTCGACGGTGTGGATCGTCGCGAGCGCGTCATTGGCAGCCTGGTGCTTGAGGATCACCTTCTGGTGCGCCTCGGCATTGCGGGCGTATCCGTTGTACGGCCCCACGACTCCGGCCAGTTCGGCACTGCGCCGGTAGGCGGTCGCGGTCATCAGCGAGGTGATCGCCGCGGCCAGCACCCGCCCGCCGTCGGAGTCATAGCCCTTGCCGAGCGCCATCAGCAGGGCGCCGAGATTGGCGTAGCCGATGCCCAGCTGGCGGTAGTCGCGGGTGGTGGCGCCGATGGCTTCGGTCGGGAACTCGGCGAAGCAGATCGAGATGTCCATCGCGGTGATGATGAACTCGACGGCCTTCACGAAACGCTCGGTGTCGAAGGAGTCGTCGTCGCGCAGGAACTTCAGCAGGTTGAGGCTCGCCAGATTGCAGGAGCTGTTGTCCAGGCTCATGTACTCGCTGCACGGGTTCGAGGCGTTGATCCGCCCCGACTCCGGGTTGGTGTGCCAGGAATTGATCGTGTCGTCGTACTGCATGCCCGGGTCGGCGCACTCCCAGGCAGCGCGGGCGACCTTGTCGAACAGGGTGCGGGCGTCGATGCTCTCGACCACCTCACCGGTGGTCCGCGCGTGCAGGTCGAAGTCCGTGCCCGCCTCGACGGCATGCATGAACTCGTCGGAGACCCGAACCGAGTTGTTGGCGTTCTGGTACTGCACGGAGGTGATGTCGCGCCCGCCGAGATCCATGTCGAAACCGGCGTCGCGCAGCGCGCGGATCTTGTCCTCCTCGCGCGCCTTGGTCTCGATGAACTCCTCGATGTCGGGGTGATCGATGTCGAGGACGACCATCTTGGCGGCGCGCCGGGTGGCACCGCCGGACTTGATGGTGCCTGCCGAGGCGTCGGCGCCGCGCATGAAGCTCACCGGGCCCGATGCCGTGCCGCCGCTGGAACGCAGCAGCTCCTTGGAGGAGCGGATCCGAGACAGGTTGATGCCGGCCCCCGAGCCGCCCTTGAAGATCATCCCCTCTTCCTTGTACCAGTTGAGGATCGAATCCATGGAGTCGTCGACGGAGAGGATGAAGCAGGCGCTGACCTGCTGGGGGCTGGCCGTTCCCACGTTGAACCAGACGGGCGAGTTGAAGCTGAAGTACTGGTGCAGCAGCATCCAGGTGAGCTCGGCGCCGAAGACGTCGGCGTCCTGGCCGGTGGCGAAGTAGCCGTTGTCCAGACCGGCCTTCACATAGGTGCTGACGACCCGGTCGATGAGCTGCCTGAGGCTGGACTCCCGGGTGTCACTGCCCAGGGCACCGCGGAAGTACTTGGTGGTGACGATGGTCGAGGCGTTGACACTCCAGTAGTCGGGGAACTCGACCTCCTTCTGCTCGAAGACCACCTCGCCGGTCTTCCAGTTGGTCTGCACCACATCGCGATGCTCCCAGTTGACCTCGTCATAGGGATGGACGCCGGGCGTGGTGAAGACGCGCTCGACGCTCAGCCGGGCCTGCTTCCTGGCGCCGCGCCGGGACTCGGTCGTGGTCTGTGTCATCGTGACCTCTCTGCTGCTTGCCGGCCTGGGCCGGGATGTTCTGGGGCAATGCTGTGATGGCTGGCCGTGCTGGCTGCCGGGCTGTCGGAATGCTCGTCGTCCGGGACGATCCCGTCCGAGCGGAGCCGGGCGATCTCGTCGACGAAGTCGTCGACACACTGGAAGTGCTGGTAGACGCTCGCGAACCGCAGATAGGCAACGGCGTCGAGCTGGCTCAGCGGCTTGAGGATGGCCACACCCACGGACTCGGTGGGCACCTCCGCCAGCCCACTGGCCCGCAGTGAGTCCTCGACCGTCTGGCCGAGCCGTGCCAGCTGGGCCTCGGTGACCGGACGGCCCTTGCAGGCCTTCCGGACACCGACGATGACCTTCTCCCTGCTGAAGGGCTCGACGACTCCGGACTTCTTCACGACGACCAGCTGCATCTGCTCGATCGTGGTGAAACGCCGCGAGCATTCTGGACACTGACGCCGGCGCCTGATGCTCGCGCCGTCCTCGGCCACACGGGAGTCGAGAACCTTGGAATCGTCGTGATGACAGTACGGGCAGTGCATCCTGACCAGCTCCTCGCTCGAACGGACCGCCAACCACCGACAGATCCACAGCAGCTGGGGATGACTCCCCCAGTGCTGTGGATACCTGTGGACAAAACCACAACTTGTGGGTGAACCACAGGTGTGTAACCACTAGATGTAGTCAGCCTACCCGTCGATGGCGAGTCCGGCAATTCACCGGTGAGGCGATCGCGAACACCCGCGGAGAGCGTGCCCCGGCCACTCGGCCGGACCGGATGCCGGGCTCAGGAAGCCTGCGGGAGAGCGCCGGGGGCAGGCTGCGCCATGACCACCGCCGCGTCGCGCTGGGACTCCGGCAGGTCCGTTCCGCTGATCGTCACGAACGCGTGGACCGCTGCGACGACCCCGAGCAACAATGCGGCGACGAAGCCCGCCATCACCACGGCGAGCCCCCGGGTGGTCAGATACCAGCCGGAGTCGGCGGGGCGGGCACCCGCGGTGGGACGATGCCCGTGCCGTGCCGCGGAAGAGCCGGCGCGCGTCGTGCTCCGCGCACCGTGGCGCACGAGCACCGGCGCCTCCACACGGAGATCCGCCCCCACGCGGGGCGAGGACACGATGCGGGGCGAAGGCACCGAAGCCACCGAAGCCGCCGAAGCCGCCGAAGGCACCTGGACCGGGGGAAGGCCGAACTCTGCGGACACCGGATCGGGCAACGCAGCCGACGCCGAGCGACCCGCGGCCCCACCCACCGACACGTCGATGCGCACCAGACTCGGCCCACCGGCGACACCCTGCGAACCGGGATTCGCCGGCTGGCTCGGCCTGGCCCAGGGACCGCGGGAGTCCGGGCGTGTCGTACCGCCCGGCCGACCCGAGGAGACGGCGATCGGCGTCGATCGCCTGACGACCGGGCTCGACGATCTGTTCCCCGAGCGACTGTTCGCCGGGCTGCATGTGCCTGCCGGACGGCATGGGGTGGAACTGGTGGTGCTCATGCTGGCCTCCTGACCCGCGTGCGCCTGGACCTGCCGACCGGGCGGATGCCTGCGCCGGACGATCCCTTCGAACGTGTGTTCGAGTTCATAATAGGACAGTTGTTCGACCTGTCCAGCACTTTCCGTACATCTCCCGCTGGCCGGCCGGCCCACAGGTCCCCCGCGCCCCCGCGCAGCGGCCGCTGCAGGCAGGCTTCCCCCGGGATCCGCCGGAGCGCCGGCGCGCTCAGCACCGCGGGGGCCAGCCCTGCGCTCGTCATGGGATCCAGTCCAGCGCCCACCACTGACAATTTCGTGGCCGTCATGCCGCGATGGTCGATCGGCAGGGTGCGACACGCGGTCGAACAATCGTTTGAATTCAGCGTGCCGGCCGATATCCTGCAGGCATGGCAAGCCAGAACGCGAGTCCCACGGGTGCAGACACCGGCGTCGCCCCGCAGCCGCGCGGGCCTGCACCCCGGAAGGCCGGCCGTCCGAGCAGCGCCCGTGTCGACGCCGAGCTGCGCGCCACCCAGAACCGCCGGAAGGCATTGCAGGCCACCACGCGGGGCACCGATCGTCCCGGCGGAGCAGCCCGCACCGTCAGGATCAGCGACCTGACCGCTCGTCAACGCCGCATCCTCGAATTCATCCAGGGCAGCGTCGAGACGCGCGGCTATCCGCCGAGCATCCGGGAGATGGGTGAGGCCGTCGGCCTCACCAGCCCGTCGAGCGTGGCCCACCAGCTGAAGGTCCTCGAGGCGAAGGGCTTCCTGCGCCGCGACCCCAAGCGTCCGCGGGCCCTTGAGGTCTGCCTGCCCGGTGCGCACGGACCGGACGCCCAGCTCCCCCCGGCCCCGACCGATGTCACGGGCATCGGGGACGCCTTCCCCACCGCGGTCAACGTCCCCGTGCTGGGACGGATCGCCGCCGGCGCACCCATCCTCGCCACCGAGCAGGTCGAGGAGATCATGCCGTTGCCACGGGAGCTGGTGGGCAGTGGCACCGTCTTCATGCTCGAGGTCCGCGGTGACTCCATGGTCGACGCGGCGATCTGCAACGGCGACTATGTGGTGATCCGCCAGCAGCCCACCGCTGACAACGGCGACTTCGTGGCCGCCCTGCTGGACGACGAAGCCACCGTCAAGGAGTTCAGGCGCACCGACGGGCACCTGCTGCTGCTCCCCCACAACCCGGCCTATGAGCCCATCGACGGCGACCGGGCCACCATCCTGGGCAAGGTCGTCGCGGTCCTGCGTCGGGTCTGAGCCACCTCACGACTGCGGCCATCGCTGGCTGCGAACCGTGATGGACCTCAGGTGTCCGGTGCAGTCACCGCACAGTTGACGTCCATCCCGCTGTCACCGGAACCGAGCGGGTCATCATGCCCGCGGCAAGGTCATTGCTGACCACCGAGCCGGCGGAGTGCGCTGACCGCGACGTCGACGGAGGTGGTCGTCCAGAACGGCGGCAACGAGGCCTTGAGATATCCGCCGTAGCGTGCGGTGACCAGTCGCGGGTCGAGCACCGCGACCACTCCGCGGTCGCTGCCACTGCGCACGAGTCGTCCGGCGCCCTGCGCGAGCATCAGTGCGGCATGGGCTGCCGCGACCCGCATGAAGCCGTTGCCGCCGGACCTGCTCACCGCCTGCTGACGCGCCTGGCTCAGCGGGTCGTCCGGGCGGGGAAAGGGAATCCGATCGATGATGACGAGCTGGCAGGACTCCCCCGGCACGTCGATCCCCTGCCACAGCGACATGGTGCCGAACAGACTGGTCGTCGGATCGGCGGCGAAACGGCGGGTCAGCTCGGGCAACTGCATCTCGCCCTGGCACAGCACGGGCAGCGAGGGCAGCTCCGCGCGCATGTGCCGGGCGGCGAGCTCGGCATTGCGTTGCGACGAGAAGAGCCCCAGGGTGCGCCCGTGCGCGGCCCAGACGAGCTCGGCGATCTGGGCCAGCACCTCCTCGGCGATCCCCTCGCGGCCCGGGCGGGGCAGGGTCGAGCCGACGTAGAGAATCGCCTGCCGGGAGTAGTCGAAGGGAGAGCCGACGTCGACACCCCGCCAGGCCGAGATGTCCTCCTGCTCGGCCTCCTGCGGAGTGTCGTCGGTCCTCTCGGGAGCCTCGACGCGCTCGGGCACGACGTCCACCCGATCGGCAGATCGCAGCCCGACCTGCCCGGCCATCGCCTCGAAGGAGCCTCCGATCGTCAGGGTCGCCGAGGTGAGCACGGTGGTGGCACGCGAGAGGATGGCATGGCGCAGCAGTCCGGCCACCGACAGCGGCGCCACGTTGAGCTGGCGCCCGAAGCGCAGACGCTCGCTGGTCCACACGACATCGGCGTCGGCCAGCGCCGCCATCCGCTCCGAGGTCTCGAAGATCTCCTGGACACCGGCCTGGGCCTGCACCCTCTCGGTGTCCACCTGACCCTTCTGGGTGCGCTGGGTGAGCGCGCTCAGCGCCTTGCGGGAGAGCTCGCGGAGCCTGGCCAGGGCGAGTACGACCGGCCCCTCGGGGCTGGTCACCCGGCCCGGCTCGCCGGCGGACAGCGCCCCGGCCAGCGCGTCCGCGGCATCCAGCAGGTCGACCGAGAGCTGGTCGTCGAGCCAGGCCGCGGCCCGGCGCGCCGCCCTTTCCACCTGCTGGGGGCTGAGCTCCTGGCTGGCCGCGCCGGTCACCCGGCCGGTGAGCTCGTGTGCCTCGTCGATGATGACGGCATCGTGTTCGGGAAGCACACCCCGCTGGTTGAGCGCATCGATGGCCAGCAGGGCGTGGTTGGTCACCACGAGATCGGCCTGGCGGGCCCGGGCCCGCGACTGCTCGACGAAGCACTCGTCGTGGAAGGGGCACCGTGCGCCGAGGCACTCCCGGGAGCTGGTGCTCACCTGGGCCCACGCCCGCGGGGAATGGCGCGGCGCCTCGTCGCGATCGGCGAGGCCGTGCTCGCTGCGCTGGTGCGTCACCCACTCGCGCAGTGCCACGACCTCGGCCCCGAGGGCGGTGTCCGGATCGGACGTGGCATGGGCGGCCTCGTTGATCTCCTCGCCGCTGAGCAGCGCGTCCTGGTCCTCGGTGCCGCCCTCCAGGGCGCGCAGCAGGCAGGCGTAGTTGCTGCGGCCCTTGACGACGGCACTGACCGGCTCGCGTCCGGTCACCTCGGCGACCGCTGCGGAGGCGGTGGGAATGTCCTTGCCGGCGAGCTGGGACTGCAGTGCCAGCGTCGCCGTGGCCACGATGACCGGGTGGCCGGTGGCCTGGGCCCTCAGCAGCGCGGGCGCCAGGTAGCCGAGCGACTTGCCGGTGCCGGTGCCGGCCTGCACGAGCAGATGGCATCGGCCACCGAGTGCCTGGGAGACCGCATCGGCCATCGCCTGCTGACCGGCGCGCGGAGCCCCTCCGATCGCGCGGACGGCGGCGGCCAGCACCTCGCCATGACGATCGGCGCCGCCGGACGGCGCCGGGGAGCCGGTCTCGCGGGTGACGGTCATCGGGCGTCGAACTTGCGCAGTTCCCCGGCCAGGTCGGGGTGCACCTGCGCCACGAGATGGGTTCCCTCCGCCAGGTACTCGTCCAGGCTGATCTCGCCCTGACGGTGCACCTTGTCCACCAGGTCGCCGCGGGCCCAGGGGATGACGACGTCGACGGACTCCTGCGGCTGGGGCAGGCCGTCCTCGATCGCGGCGCGCACGTCGTCGATGCCCTCGCCGGTCCGGGCGCTGACCAGGACGAGGCGATCATTGCGTGAGCGCAGCGCCGCGAGCGTCTCGGGCTGGGCGGCGTCGATCTTGTTGACGACCAGCAGCTCCGCCCTCCCGGACGCGCCGATCGAGTCCAGCACGGTCCGCACCGCCTGGATCTGGCCCTGCGGGTCGGCGTCGGAGCCGTCCACGACGTGCACCAGGAGGTCGGCCTGCACCGACTCCTCCAGCGTGGAGCGGAAGGCCTCGACGAGGTCGGTGGGCAGGTGGCGGACGAATCCGACGGTGTCGGTCAGGGTGTACACCCGTCCGTCAGTGCTGCGACAGCGCCGGGTGGTGGGATCCAGGGTGGCGAACAGGGCGTCCTCGACGAGCACCCCGGCGCCGGTCAGCCGATTGAGCAGGGAGCTCTTGCCGGCATTCGTGTACCCGACCAGGGCGACCGAGGGCACCCGGTTGCGGCGACGGTCCTCCCGCTGGACCTCGCGGGTGGCGGCCATCGAGCGCAGCTTCTTGCGCAGCAGGGCGATACGGGTGTTGATCCGGCGACGGTCGGTCTCCAGCTTCGTCTCGCCGGGTCCACGCCCGCCGATGCCCACGCCGCTCGCCGCGCGGCCGCCCACCTGACGCGAGAGGCTCTCGCCCCAGCCGCGCAGCCGCTGCTTCATGTAGTTCAACTGGGCCAGTTCCACCTGGGCCTTGCCCTCGACGCTGCGCGCGTGCTGGGCGAAGATGTCGAGGATCAGTGCCGTGCGGTCGACGACCTTGACGCCCACCCGGTCCTCGAGATTGCGCAGCTGCGCGGGGCTGAGCTCGCCGTCCGCGATCACGGTGTCGGCGCCGGTGGCCTGCACCACCTCGCGCAGCTCGTCCACCTTGCCGCTGCCCAGATAGGTGGACGCCTCGGGGCGCGAACGGCGCTGGATCAGGCCCTCCAGGACCTGGGATCCGGCGGTCTCGGCGAGTGCCTTGAGCTCCTTCATGGCGTTCTGGGCGTCGGCCTGGGAGCCCGAGGTCCACACACTGATGAGCACGACCCGTTCCAGCCGCAGCTGGCGGTACTCGACCTCGCTCTCGTCCTGCAGCTCGGTCGACATGCCCGGGACTCGCGTCAGCGCAGCCCTCTCCGCCAGGTCCAGCTGGTCACCGTCATAGCCGGCGTGCCCGGGGGCGGGGTGGGCTGCGGCGTCCGGGGTCTCCTCGGCCGGCCCGCCGGTCGGCACCGGGGTCGGCGCGGAGTTGTCGTGCTCGTCATGGGAATCGGTCATCGTCCCACCAGACTGGCACATCGTGCCGGTGCTCCCAAGGCGAGTCAGTGCCGGGGAGCGTCGGGAAGGCTCACGGTGCCCGATGCCACGATCACCGCGGGCCCGGTGAGCAGCGCCCGCTCGCCGTCGATCTCGACCTGCAGGTCGCCACCCGGGACGTGCACGTCGACGGTCCCGGAGCCGCCCGTGCGGTGGAGCTGGGCGGCGGCGCTGGCCACCACGCCGGTGCCGCACGAGCGGGTCTCGCCCGATCCTCGCTCGTGGACGCGCATCTGAAGGTCGTCGGGTGCGCTGACGTGGACGAATTCGACGTTGGTGCCCTCGGGATAGACGGCCGGGTCGACCACCGGGGCCGTACCGAGGTCGAGCGCCGCCAGGTCGACCTCGGCGGGCAGCAGGACGACGGCGTGGGGGTTCCCGACGTCCACCGGCGTCGCCTCGTAGGAGACACCCTGCTGGACGACGACGGTCGCGGCGGACGAGACCCGGACCGGGCTGAGATCCGCCCGGAAACGTCCGTCGTTCAGCTCGCTGACCTGCCTTTGCCCGGCGCGCGTGGCCACCACCAGGTCCTTGTCGTTGACCAGATCCTGGTCGAGCAGGTAGCGGGCGAAGACGCGCAGCCCGTTGCCGCACATCTGCGCGATCGACCCGTCGCTGTTGCGGTAGTCCATGAACCACAGGTCCGGGTTGCCCGACCACTCGGGGACGAACTCGGCCCGCACGGCCCTGATCACGCCGTCGGCGCCGATGCCGCGGCGCCTGTCGCACAGGAAGCGGACGTCGTCGGCGCTCAGCGGAGTGGAGTTCGTCCGGTCCTTGAGCAGCACGAAGTCGTTCTGCGTGCCATGTCCCTTGGAGAAGCCCCACGATCTCATGCCCATGATTCTCCCACCACGCTCCGAGGCCCGGTCAGGGCCGCCCGGCGCCTGGCCCGTTCAGCTCCGCCAGCTGCCCGCGAGGCGCTCGGCGATGCGGACCTCGAGCTGGGGCTCCAGGGCCGGCAGCCACTCGATCCGGGGATCGCGGCGGAACCACGAGAGCTGCTTGCGGGAGAATCGCCTGGTCTGCTCGACGGTGCGCTGGCGCGCCTGCTCGGGGCTCAGCTCCCCGTCCAGCATGGCCAGCACCTGGCGGTAGCCCAACGCCCGGCAGGCCGTGACGCCCTCGCGAAGGCCCTCGTGCTCAAGCCTTCTGACCTCCTCGACCAGGCCTTCGTCGAACATGGTGTCCACCCGCGCGGCGATGCGCCGGTCCATCGTCTCCCGATCGAGCTCGAGTCCGAACTGGCGGACCGAATCCAGCAGATAGTGCAGCGGCGGCAGCCCCGGCTCGAAGTGGCCGGTGAGGTCGAGGATCTCGAGGGCACGCACCACCCGCCGGGAGTTCCCGGGCAGGATCTGCTCCGCGGCACGGGGCGAACGGGCGGCGAGCAGGGCGTGCAGGCCCTCGGCGCCGAGCCTGTCCAGCTGCGCCTCCCAGTGCTCGCGGACCCTCGGGTCGGTGCCCGGGAATCGGAAGTCGTCGACCACCGCCCGGGTGTACAGCGAGGAGCCCCCCACCAGCAGCGGCACCGTGCCCTGCTCGCGCAGCGCCCGGATCGTACGGCGGGCCATCTCCTGGAAGCGCGCGACGGAGGCGCTCTGGCGGACGTCGAGGATGTCGACCAGATGATGGGGAACCAGCGCGCGCTCCCGGGCGCTCGGTTTGGCGGTGCCGATGTCCATGCCCCGGTAGACCGCCATCGAGTCGGCGTTGACGATCTCGGCGTGGTGCCCCTGCTCGGCCAGCAGCAGGGCCAGCCTGACCGCGAGTGAGGACTTGCCCGATGCCGTCGGGCCGATGATCACGACGAGCGGCTGGACCGGCTCCGTACTCACGGGCGGACGGGCACGGCAGGCATCCCGAGCCCGACCCGGGCGTCGGCGCCGGGCTCGACGGTGCTGTGACGTGCCGCCCAGGCATCGCCCCCGCGGGTGCGGCGCAGCCCCCGCAGTGGCGCGTCGGCCACCAGATGGTGCGGGGCCGCGTGGGTGATCTCCACCAGGGCGATGTCGCCGGGACGGGGCACCGGGCAGCCCTCCGCCGGCACCGCCACGTGGACCAGACGGTTCTCGCGCGACCTTCCGGAGAGCCGTTCGCGTTCACCGTCCTTGCGCCCGTGCGCCTCGGCGAACATGACCTCCAGCTGTGAGCCGACCAGCTCCCGGTTCTGCTGCCAGGAGATCCTCTCCTGGAGTTCGACCAGCCGTTCGTAGCGTTCCTGGACGATCTGGCGCGGCACCTGCTCGGCCATCTCGCCGGCCGGAGTTCCGGGCCGGACCGAGTACTGGAAGGTGAAGGCGCTCGCGAAGCGCGCCTGCTCGACCACGTCGAGCGTCGCGCGGAAGTCGTCCTCCGTCTCGCCGGGGAAGCCGACGATGATGTCGGTGCTGATCGCGGCGTCGGGCATCGCCGAGCGGACCCGCTCGAGGATGCCCAGGAAGCGCTGCGAGCGATAGCTGCGCCTCATGGCGCGCAGCACCCGGTCCGAACCCGACTGGAGCGGCATGTGCAGCTGGTGCATCACGCTCGGGGTCCCGGCCATCGCCTCGATGACGTCATCGGTGAAGGCCGCGGGGTGAGGGCTGGTGAAGCGCAGCCGCTCCAGCCCGTCGATCCGCCCGCAGGCGCGAAGCAGTTTCGCGAAGGCGCCGCGGTCGCCGAACTGGACGCCGTAGCTGTTGACGTTCTGGCCGAGCAGGGTGATCTCCTGCACGCCCTCGTCGACCAGCATCCGCACCTCGTCGAGGATCTCCCCCGGACGCCGGTCGGTCTCCCGTCCGCGCAGCGAGGGCACGATGCAGAAGGTGCAGGTGTTGTTGCAGCCGACGCTGATGGAGACCCATGCGGCGTATGCGGACTCCCGGTGGGTGGGCAGCTCTGAGGGGAAGTTCTGCAGGGCCTCGGCGATCTCCACCTGGCTCTCCCGGCGGATGCGTGCGCGCTCCAGCAGCACCGGCAAGGAGCCGAGATTGTTGGTGCCGAAGACCACGTCGACCCAGGGCGCCCGCGTGATCACGTTCTCGCGGTCCTTCTGCGCCATGCACCCGCCGACGGCGATCTGCATCCCGGGATGACGTTGCTTGATCGAGGCCATGTGGCCGAGATTCCCGTAGAGCCGGTTGTCGGCATTCTCGCGCACCGCGCAGGTGTTGAAGACGACGACGTCCGCATCGGCCAGTTCGCCGCCGGTCTGCTGTTCGGCGCGGCGATAGCCGGCGGTCTCCAGCAGGCCGCTGATCCGCTCGGAATCGTGCACATTCATCTGGCAGCCGTAGGTCACCACCTGATACGTGCGTGCCGCGCGCTGGTCGTGCTCGGCGGTGCGCGGCTCGCGGACGGGGTGCGTGGCTGGACGCTCACAGTTCGGCATGGCCCGTCCATGCTAGTCCACCCCGGATCCCCGCCCCTGTCCGCGCAGACCTGCCCTTCCCGCACCTGGGCCGGCACCGGATCAGCCAAGGTAACAAGCGCGTTACGGCCGGTGTCCGAGCGGTCTGGTCGGGACTTTCCGCAACTACTGTTCGGCCATGGCCCAGCAGCAGGACACACCCACGATCCCCTCCCCCACCGGTGTCCCCGGCGAGCCCATCGTCGAGCTCAGGAAGGTCAACAAGTCGTTCGGTGACAAGCAGGTTCTCTTCGACATCGACCTCGCCGTGCATCCCGGCGAGGTGGTGGTCGTGCTCGGCCCGTCCGGCTCCGGGAAGTCGACCCTGTGCCGCACGATCAACCGGCTTGAGCCCATCAACTCCGGCGAGATCCTGGTCTCCGGCCAGCTGCTGCCCGAGGAGGGCAAGGGGCTGGCGCAGTTGCGTGCCGAGGTCGGGATGGTCTTCCAGAGTTTCAACCTGTTCTCCCACAAGTCCGCCCTCGAGAACGTCACGCTCGGGCCGATGAAGGTCCGCCGGATGCCGAAGGCCAAGGCCGAGGAGAAGGGCATGGCCCTGCTGCGCCGGGTCGGTGTCGAGGACCAGGCCCACAAGCTGCCGGCCCAGCTGTCCGGTGGTCAGCAGCAACGCGTCGCCATAGCCCGGGCGCTGGCCATGGATCCCCAGGTGCTGCTCTTCGACGAGCCCACCTCGGCGCTGGATCCGGAGATGGTCAATGAGGTGCTCGACGTGATGACCGACCTCGTGAAGGCGGGCATGACCATGATCGTCGTCACCCACGAGATGGGCTTCGCCAGGCATGCCGCCGATCGTGTCGTCTTCATGTCGGACGGACGGATCGTCGAGGAGAACGACCCCGACAGCTTCTTCGACCATCCGCACAGCGAGCGTGCGAAGGACTTCCTGTCCAAATTGCTCAGTCACTGACATTCCGTGGCGACGGGCCCTCCGCGGCCCTCGGGTCGCCACGTCTCACCCCAGAAAGGAAGTGCACGATGTCCCACCACTTCAAGGTCACCCGCCTGAGGGCCGCCGCAGCCGCAGGGCTGGCCCTGGTGCTCGCCACATCGCTGAGCGCCTGTAGCAGTTCCTCCAGCTCGTCGAGCTCCACCGGATCGGCGCAGGGCCGGATCGCGATCGGCGTGAAGCTCGACCAGCCCGGCACCAGCCTCAAGGTGGGCAACGACCTCAAGGGCTTCGACGCCGACGTGGCCCGCTACGTGGCCGCCCAGATGGGCTACCAGCCGAGCCAGATCGACTTCAAGGAAGCGGTCTCCTCCCAGCGGGAGACGATGATCGAGTCGGGTCAGGTGAAGTTCATCGTGGGCACCTATTCGATCACCGACGCGCGCAAGCAGCGCGTCGACTTCGCCGGGCCCTATTTCATCGCCGGTCAGGACCTGCTGGTCCGCGCCGACGACAGCTCGATCACCGGCCCGGACACCCTCAACGGCAAGAAGCTGTGCTCGGTGACCGGCTCGACCTCCGCCCAGACGATCAAGACGAAGTACGCCTCTGGCGTCGACCTGCAGGAGATGGACTCCTACTCCAAGTGCGTGCAGGCCCTCGCCGGCGGGCAGATCGACGCCCTGACGACCGACAACGTGATCCTGGCCGGCTACGCCGCGCAGAGCCAGTACCAGGGCAAGCTCAAGCTGGTCGGCAAGCCGTTCACCACCGAGAACTACGGCATCGGCCTGAAGAAGGGCGACACCGCGACGTGCACCGCGCTGACCGACGCGATCAGCAAGATGGTCAGCTCCGGCGACTGGCAGAAGTCGGTCGACGACAACCTCGGCAAGGGTGGCTTCACGGTCGACAAGTCGACCAACCCGCCCACGCCCGCCGCGAACTGCGGCAACTGAGCCGGGCCGGCCGGAACGGGTGCAGGTGGGCCCGTTCCGGCCCCGCAGGCCGGCACACCGGCACTTCGCCGGTGCGGGCCACGAGCCGGTGCGGACCACCGAGCCGGTGCGGACCACCGGAGGGCACGGTGACCCGGTCCGCGAAATGGAGAAGAGAGTGATCGCATGACCAGCCTGCTACAGCTGTTGGAGCAGTTCCACATCCTTGACGCCTTCTGGATGACGATCAAGATCTCCCTGCTCGGAATGCTCGGCGCTCTCGTCCTGGGCACCGTCATCGCCATCATGCGGGTCAGCCCGATCAGCGTCTTCCAGCTCTTCGCCAAGGCCTATGTGAGCCTGTGCATCAACCTTCCGCTCACCCTGGTGGTCTTCTTCGCCTTCTTCGCCATGTTCCTGCTGCTCGGCGTGCACCTGGCCCCACCGGGCTCACGGAACAGCACCGAGGCCTTCCTGTGGGGGGTGCTGGCGATCGCGATCTACCACAGCGGCTTCGTGGCGGAGGCAATCCGCTCGGGCATCAACACGGTTCCGCTGGGCCAGGCCGAGGCGGCCCGTGCCATCGGCCTGACATTCGGTCAGACCCTCACCTCGGTCGTCCTCCCCCAGGCCCTGCGCGGTGCCATCTCACCGCTCGGCACCACGGCGAACTCGCTGGTCAAGAACACCACCGTGCTGGCGACGATCGGCGTCGCCGAGGCCAGCTACCAGATGGCCAACATGATCGAGTTCCGCTCCGACGCGCTGTACGCGATCTTCTTCATCATGGCAGCCGGCTTCGTCATCCTGACCCTGCCGCTCAATGTCCTGTTCACCAGGCTCGCCACGAGACTGGCGGTGACCCGATGACCAGCACAGCATGCGTCGTCGCGAGCTCGGAGGTCTCCGGTGAGTGACACCCAGTCAGTCCTCTTCGACGTGCCCGGGCCCCGTACCCGGCGCCGCAATCTCGTGATCGGGGTCATCGGCGGTGTGGTCCTGCTGGCTCTCATCGGATCACTGGTGTGGGGCCTGCGCGCGCAACTCGCGCCGGCGAAGTGGCAGCCCTTCACCGATCCGGGCACCTGGACGGCCTATCTGGTACCGGGCCTGCTCGCCACGATCAAGGCCGCCGTCATCTCGGTGCTGGCCTCCTCGGTCATCGGCCTGCTGCTCGGTGTGGGACGGCTGTCCCACGTGAAGCTCATCTCGTGGGGCAGCGGAGTCATCGTGGAGTTCTTCCGCAGCGTGCCGGTGCTCATGATGATGGTCTTCTCGTACTACGCCTATCTGTCCACCGGGCTGTTCAGCGGCGATCTCCTCTCGCTGATGGGCGTGGTCACCGGCCTCACCGTCTACAACTCGTGCGTGATGGCCGAGCTGGTGCGGGCCGGCGTGCACGGACTGCCGTCCGGCCAGCTGGAGGCCGGCCAGGCGATCGGCCTCCTGCACGGACAGGTGCTGAGATCGATCCTGCTGCCGCAGGCCATCTCCGCGATGATGCCCTCGCTGGTCAGCCAGCTCGTGATCATCCTCAAGGACACCGCGCTGGGCTACATGATCACCTACCCCGAGCTGCTGCGTTCGGCGCAGTACATCGACGCCGTCTACGGCAATCTCGTGGTGGGCTTCATCATCGTCGCCGTCATCTTCTACATCCTCAACTGGTCGCTCACGCGCGTCGCGCGCATCCTGGAGCGCCGCCTCCGGAGCCGGCGCATCGCCCCGGCCAGGATCGCCGGACCTGGCGCACCGCTGGGCGAGGTGGAGAC
>JBAQVA010000177.1:0-53009 GCA_049297835.1 Propionibacterium sp. | reverse complement strand
GGGCGGAACGAGCATGCCGGATGCCGGATGACCGGCCAGCGAGGCCGGTCCCGGCGCTGGCTCGCCGTGCCGTGACCACAGCCGGCGCAGCCCGCCGAAGGCCTCGGGGCCGGTGACCTTCTGCTCGATGACCGCCGGCGCGAGCGCCTCGGCGAGATTGCCGGTGGCGCCGATCCGCAGATTCGGGTGGGCGTGATGCGCGCGGCTCAGCAGCTCGCATCGCCCGGCCATGTCCTCGAAGCCGGATGTGTCGTCCGCGCAGCCGAGCAGCGTGGGCGCCTGCTCCAGAGCCCACTGCGCTCCCTCGCCCCAGGCGCGCACCATCGTGTCGGGCCCGCGGTCGAAGAACTCGGTCAGCGCCGTGCCCTGCGGGGTCCGGGTGGCGCGGAACCAGTGCTGCCGGCCGACCCGGCGATGCGTCGGATCGGCCGGGCCCTTCGCCAGGTGACCGAGAATGCTGTCGGCCCGGCCGCCCGCCCCGGGCACGTCACGTCGGCCCACGGGAGCCATCGTCGGCTCGTCGCCGCCTCCGCCGGGCACAACTGCACCGACCAGCTCGCGCGAGGCATCGGATACGGCGAAGCGACGGCCGGCAGTGGTGGACATGGCGTTCACCCTAGGACCGGACACTGACACAGCCGCCCGGACGCGGGCGTCATCCCCATGCCCTTCCACCGAGACTGCTCGGGTTTTCGCCATCGCATGGGCATCAGTGCTTGTCAGAGCACACCACCAGGAGTTTTCCACAAGAGTTGTACACAATGTGGATTACTTACACACATGTAACTACGCCGTTGTCAGCTGCCCCGGGGCAACACCCCCTGCCGCGCCGGAGAGACCACCGGGCCGGGCCGGCGAACAGTGCACCAGGTCCTGCGGCGGCCGTGCTCGGTAGGCTCATCCTGATGTCCATCCGTCGGTGGGCCCGCTCGGCGGCGACACCGCCAGTTAGTCTTTCCGTTGCCTGAATGTCACTTCTGGCGCGCGCACATCGCCGGGCGCCCAGGAGCCATCACCGATCACGAGAGCGCAGACCATGGGAAAACGCATCAAAGAAGTTGAGCAGTCCCTCGGAGAGACTCTGGAGGTGGGCCACAGCCTCAAGCGCAGCCTCGGCGTACTCGACCTGGCGGTCATGGGCGTCGCCGTCGCGGTGGGCGCCGGCATCTTCTCGGTCGGCGCCCAGGCCGCTGCCGACCACGCCGGCCCGGCCGTCATCATCTCCTTCCTCATCGCTGCCGTCGTGTGCGGGCTGGCGATCATGTGTTACGCCGAGTTCGCCTCGTCCATCCCGGTGGCCGGTTCGGCATACACCTTCACCTACTCGACGATGGGCGAGGTGCTGGCCTGGATCATCGGCTGGGACCTCATCCTCGAGACACTGATGGCCGGCTCGGTCATCGCCAAGTACTGGGGCATCTACCTCAGCCAGGCCTTCCAGCTGTTCGGCGTCGGCGTGCCCACCACGGTCGCGCTCGGTCCCCTCAAGCTCGACTGGGGCCCGGTGATCATCGTCGGAGCCTTCACCGTCCTGCTGGCGTTGGGGACCAAGCTGTCCAGCCGGGTCAACGCGGCCTTCACGATCCTCAAGGTGAGCATCGTGATCTTCGTCATCATCATCGGATTCAGCTACCTCAAGGCGTCGAACTTCGTCCCCTTCATCCCCTCCGCCGAGCCCAATGTGCAGCAGACCGCGGTCCTGCAGCAATCGCTCTTCTCCTGGCTCACCGGAGCCAGCCCCAGTCGCTACGGGATCTTCGGCATCCTGTCCGGTGCCTCCCTGGTCTTCTTCGCCTTCATCGGCTTCGACATCGTCGCCACCAGCGCCGAGGAGGCCAAGGATCCCAAGCGGACCGTGCCCCGTGGCATCCTGCTGGGTCTGGCGATCGTCAGCATTCTCTACATCCTCGTCTCCGTGGTCATCACCGGCATGGTGAGCTACAAGCAGCTGGCCGCCGCCGAGAATCCGTCGCTGGCCACTGCCTTCGAGCTCGTCGGAGCGAGCTGGGCGGCGAAGATCATCACCGTCGGCATCCTCATCGGCCTCACCACCGTGGTCATGGTGCTGCTGCTGGGCCTCACCCGCATCATCTTCGCGATGAGCCGCGACGGCCTGCTCCCCCGCGGGCTGAGCGTCACCTCGGAGCGGCACCACACCCCGGTGCGGTTGCAGATCGGCGTGGGCGTGGTCATCGCGCTGATCGCCGGTCTGACGAATGTCGGTGTGCTGTCCGACATGATCAACATCGGGACGCTGTCGGCCTTCGTCCTGGTCAGCATCGGGGTGCCGATCCTGCGCAGGACCCGTCCGGACCTCGAGCGGCCCTTCCGGATCCCGGGCTCGCCGTGGCTGCCGTGGTTCTCGGCGCTCGCCTGCCTGTGGCTGATGCTCAACCTGCCGAACGAGACCTGGATCCGTTTCGTGGTCTGGCTGGCGATCGGCTTCGCCATCTACTTCGCCTACTCCCGCAAGCACTCACTCGTCGGGAAGCTGGAGGACAGGGCGTCGCTCAGCGAGATCTGAGCCCCGTCGGGGATCGGTCACCGGCCGGCCTGTCCGGCTGATGACCGGCCCGGGGCGTGGGCCGGCTCACCCTTCCTCCTGCGCGCTGCCCTGATCGGCCGGCCGCTGCCGGTCGTCGATCGCGGCGTCCCCCCGGGATCTGTCCTTCCCGCCCTTCCGGCTGCGAATCACCGACGAGACGGCGACCGGCACCACCGATGCCACGAGGATCGCCCCGGCCAGTAGATCGATGTGTTGGGCGACGAGCGGGATGGCCCCGAACAGGGCGCCGAAGACCAAGGTCTGCCCCACCCAGACCACGCCGCCAAGGCAGTTCCACACAGTGAAACGACCGAAAGCCATGTGGGCAATGCCGGCACTGAGCGGCATGTACGTGCGCACCACGGAGACGAAGCGGCCCAGGGCGACCGCCGGCGCGCCGAAACGCGCGAAGAAGGCGTCGGCCCGCTGCAGATGACTTGGCCTGAACAGCCGTGCCCCCGGCTTGAAGAGCCCTCGTCCGAGGTGGAAGCCGAGCTGGTAGCCCACCTGGTCCCCGAGTATCGCCGCGAGGCTCGCGCCGAGGAACAGCACCCACAGGCTGACGCCGAGCTGACCGTGGATGGACGCCGCGGTGAGCAGCAGCGTCCCGCCCGGGAGGAAGGGGAAAAGGCACCCGGACTCCACGAAGATCATCAGGAACAGACCTGCCAGCACCCAGGGCCCCATGGCCTGCAGCACAGCCGCGGAATCGGCGAAGCCGAAGAGCTGGAACACGGGCCCAGCCTACGGAGACCCGCCAACTGCACCGTCCACCCCGATGTCCATCACTGTGCCGGTGACTTCACCGCACAGCTGATGTCTATCGTGCCCATCGCCGTCATCAGGTCGAGCCAGGACACAGCTGCCGCCGCCCACCGGCCAGAACTCCGTCACGACGTCGGGCAGCCAGCCCTCACCCGGTGCTGGCGGCGAGCTGGACGAGCATGTTGATCATCGACGCCAGGATCACCGCGCCCAGCAGGTAGGAGATCACCGCCTGCTCCAGCGCAGTCCGTCGCATCGCCTTGGTCCGCAGATTGGTGTCGGAGACCTGGTAGGTCATGCCGAGTGTGAAGGAGAGATAGGCGAAGTCCCGGTAGTCGGGATGGGTGTCGCCGTTGAAGTCGATGCCGGCGCCATGGGCGTAGTACAGATGCGCATAGCGGAGGCAGTACAGCGTGTGCACCGCCGTCCAGGACGCGACGATCCCGATCGTGCCCACCACGGCATCGAGCGCCAGGTCCTTCTCCTTGGCGCTGAACAGAAGCAGGGCCAGGCCCACGATGCTGCCCAGGCAGGCCGCGATCAGCGCACTGTCGGTGAGGCCCCTGCTCGGGTCGTTGTCGTTGGCGTGACGACGGGTGTCCTCGGCGCCCATCCGGAAGACCAGCAGCCAGGTGCTCAGCGTGAACAGCCCCGCGTCCACCACCCAGCCGAACATCGCCGCGGTCGCCACCCGACCGGTGATGGCGAACAGCAGCCCGGCCACCAGCCCGAGGACAGTACTCGCCCCCAGACGCAGCGGCATGGAATCTGCGAGCACCTTCATGCGCCGAGCCTAGTGATCCCGCGCCTGCGGTCACCCGCCCGGTTGGCCAGCGCCCCCGGGCTGCTCGCCGTGCTCCGGACCGTCCGGCGGGCACGCACGGAAGCCATGAGCGGCAGGCTCACGGACGACGCGCTGACGAGCCGGGATCCAGCAACTGGAATGGCTGCCGGGCGACTGGCACGCGGGCGCGGAACCTGCGCTACATTGGGGACACACTCCGAATGGTTACGTAACCGTAAGTACCGCGGACTGCTTCAACGAAGAAGAGGACGGTCGTCATGACCTCGACGGTTGGCAATGCAGCAGGAGGCCCCGCGCCTGCCGGCGCACCCACGCATCGGCACAAGCGGGACTGGCGCGGCTGGGCCTTCATCGGGCCCTTCGTGTTCGTCTTCCTGTTCGTGTTCATCGCTCCGCTGATCTATGCGCTGGTCTCGAGCATGTTCAGCTACCGAGCATTCTTCGGCACCACCGAATTCGTCGGCCTCGCCAACTACACGAAGCTCTTCGGCGACCAGCTCTTCTGGGCCGGGCTGGGGCGCGTGGCGCTCGTCCTGGTCGTGCAGGTGCCCATCATGCTGGCGATCGCCATGGTCATCGCGCTGGCCATCGACTCCGGAAGGTTGCACGGATCCGGCTTCTTCCGGATCTCGGTCTTCCTGCCCTATCTCATCCCGACAGTGGTCGCAGCCCTCATGTGGGGCTTCCTGTACGGCACGAACTACGGCTTCGTCAGCCAGATCAACTCCACCTTCGGGACCCACTTCAATCCCTTCTCCCCCCAGTGGATCCTCGTGTCGATCGGCAATGTGATGACGTGGACCTACGTCGGCTACAACATGCTGATCTTCTACTCCTCGCTGCGCAGCATCAACACGAGCCTGTACGAGGCAGCCCTCATCGACGGTGCCAGCGAATGGCAGATCATCAGGGCCATCAAGATCCCGCACCTCAGGGGCTCTCTCGCGATCACGACGATCTTCTCGATCATCGGCACCTTCCAGCTGTTCAACGAGCCGAGCATCATGCAGAAGATGGCGCCCTCGGTGATCACGAACTCGTTCACCCCGAACATGTATGCCTACAACCTGTCCTTCAGCTCCGGGCAGCAGGGTTACGCGGCGGCGCTCGCCATCGTCATGGGGCTCATCACGGTGGCCATCGCCTATGTCGTCCAGTTGCGCGGGCTGAGCCTCAATGAAGGGGACAAGTGATCATGAGCGTTCTCACCGGAACTCCCGGCCAGAGCCAGCGCAGGGCCGCCGGCCTGCTGAAGCCGCGCAAGTACAACCCCAATGTGGTGGGCAAGAACTGGGTGCACACCGTCGTCATCGGGATCTTCGTGCTCTACGCGCTCTTCCCGCTGGTCTGGCTGCTCATCAGCGCGACCAAGACCCAGCAGGACTTCATCGGCACCTTCGGCTTCGCCTTCGGTCATCACTTCGCGCTCTGGGACAACATCGTCCAGCTGTTCAGCTACAACAACGGCCTGTTCACCAGATGGCTGCTGAACACGGTGATGTACGTGGTGATCGGCGGCGGCGGCGCCGTCTTCCTGGCGATCCTCGGCGGCTACGGCCTCGCCAAGTACAACTTCCCCGGCAAGACGGCCGTCTTCATGACGGTGATGGGGGCCATCGCGGTGCCGAGCGCCGCGCTCGCCGTGCCGACCTTCCTGATGTTCGCCAAGCTGGGTCTCACCAACACCCCCATCGCTGTCATCATTCCCTCGCTGGTGGCGCCGTTCGGGCTGTACCTGATGTACATCTTCACGCTGGAGTCAGTGCCGACCGAGATTCTCGAAGCCGCCAGGATGGACGGCGCCGGGGAATTCAGGACCTTCTTCACGGTGAGCCTTCCGCTGCTGGCACCCGGCATCGTGACGGTGGCGCTGTTCACCGCCACCACCACCTGGAACAATTACTTCCTGCCGTTGATCATGTTGAAGGACCAGAATTGGTATCCGCTGATCATCGGCCTGAACCAGTGGAACAACCAGGCATTCATCCCCGGCGCCGAGCCGGTCCAGAACCTGGTCGTCATCGGCTCCTTGGTGACGATTCTGCCGCTGGTCGCGACATTCCTGCTGTTGCAGCGTTACTGGCAGGCCGGGCTTTCCGCCGGCGGCGTCAAGGAATGAGAGGCACAGTTCCCGTACAATCAATTTCCGACAATGATGTTCGAAACAATCAGTGAAAGGCGAATCATGGCATTCTACACTTCCCGGCGCGCATTCCTGGGCGTCGCCGCCTCGGCAGGCGCGGCAGCCGCTCTCGCCGGCTGCTCCAGCAAGAGCTCGTCCTCCTCGGCCAGCAGCGCGGCCGCCTTCGACACCAACAAGAAGTACACGCTCAACGTGTGGGCATGGGAGCCCACGATCCAGAAGGACTCCTCCGTCACCACCGCCTTCGCCAAGCAGTATCCGAATGTGACGCTCAACATCACCAACACCGGTGGCGCCTCGGACGAGTACACCTCCCTGTCGAATGCCCTGCAGGCGGGCACCGGTCTGCCCGACGTGGCGCAGATCGAGTACTACGCACTGCCGCAGTACGCAATTGGCGGGAACCTCGCCGATCTGACCTCCTTCGGCGCCGGCGACCTGAAGAGCAAGTACACCACCGGCACCTGGAATTCGGTCAACCAGACCACGAACAAGGGCGTCAAGGGAATCTTCGCGCTGCCCGTCGATTCCGGCCCGATGGCGTTGTTCTACAACAAGGCCACCTTCGACAAGGCGGGTGTCACCACCCCGCCGAAGAGCTGGGACGAGTTCTACGACGCCGCGGTGAAGATCCACGCGCTCGGGGACAATTACTTCATCACCTCCGATTCCGGAAATGACGCCGGCTTCCTCACCTCGCTGATGTGGCAGCTCTCGCCCAGCGCGTTCACGGTCGACGGCCAGAAGGTGACGGTCGATTTCACCGGCGCCGATTTCGTGAAGTTCGTCACGATCTGGCAGAAGCTGATCAGCGAGAAACTGATCTCCACGAGCATCACCGGATGGTCCGACGAGTGGTTCAAGGGCCTCGGCGACGGCACCATTGCCTCGCTGCCGACCGGTGCATGGATGCCTGCCAACCTGCTGAAGAGCTCCGCGGCGGCCAGCGGGAACTTCCGGGTCTCGGCGTTGCCGAGCATCGACGGTTCCGCGAAGAATGCCGAGAACGGCGGCTCCTCGCTCGCGGTGCTGGGCAAGACGGCCTCCGACACCCAGGCGGCCGCCTACAAGTACCTGGAGTTCGTGAGCAACGGCCCCGGCGCCACCCTGCGCGTCCAGGCCGGAAACTTCCCGTCGCTCCAGGCCACCCTCGACGACGCCAGCTTCCAGTCCTCCACCGGCGACTTCGCGGCACCGGACCTGCTCAAGTACTTCGGCGACCAGACCTACAACAAGGAGCTGGCTGCCGGCGCGAAGAACGTCAACAGCGGCTGGTCCTACCTGCCCTTCCAGGTGGCCGCGAACTCCAAGTTCGCCGACACCGTGGGCAAGGCCTACAACGGCTCGGGCACCACCCTCGCCTCGGGCCTGTCGGCATGGGGCGATGCCATCGTCTCCTACGGCAATGACCAGGGTTACCAGGTCACCAAGAAGAGCTGAGCCCTCCTGGCCGGTTGGACGGGGGTGCGAGCGGGGTCATCACGGCCCGCTCGCACCCCCGTGCCATGTCTGCCCGCCCCCGACGCTCAGCTGCGCGGCGCCGCCGTGGACGCCCGGACGACGAGCTGGCAGGGCACGGCGTGGTGCTGCGCCGGGATGCTGCCACTCTTGACCCCCTCCAGGACGAGATCGGTGGAGACCCTGCCCAGCAGCGCGAAGTCCTGGGCGATGGTGGTGAGCGGTGGCACCTGGAAGGCAGAGTCCGCGGTGTTGTCGAAACCGATCACCGAAACGTCCTCGGGCACCCGCCGCCCCGCCTGGGTGAGGGCCAGCGTCAGGCCGGTGGCCATCGAGTCGTTGCCGGCGAAGACCGCCGTGATCTCGGGCCGCTGCGCGATGATCCGCCCGGCCCGGTATCCCGACTCGGCGCCCCAGTCGCCCACGAAGACCTCGCCGGGCCGCAGCCCCGCCTCGTCGAGGGTGCGTCTCCACGCGTCCTCCCGCTTGTCCGCGGCGAATGCGGTGCGGGGGCCGCGGATGTGGCAGATCCGGCGGTGGCCGAGTTCCAGCAGATGCCTGGTGGCCAGCACCCCGCCCTGGTCCTGGTCGACGTCGACCGTGGGCATCACCATCTCCTGCCGGGTCGAGCCCACCACCACGATCGGCACTCCGGGTGGGAACTCGGCCTCGGCCGAGTCGACGAGCCCCTCCTCGAAGAGCAGGACGATGGCGTCGACGGCTTCCTCCGCCAGCCGGTTGTAGGCCCCCGAGACACTCGTCTCGGTGCGCTCCGAGGTGACCATGAGAGTGGTCGAGAAACCCTGGAGGGCGAGCGAGGTGGCCAGCGCATCGATCGTCTTCATGTTGCCGAAGGTGCTCAGCGTGAAGGTGATGACACCGACTGAGTTGTAGCGGCCCCGCTTGAGCGCGCGGGCCGCCACATTGGGCCGGTATCCCACCTGGCGCATTGCCCCGATGACCTTGCGCCGGGTCTCCTCGCGCACATTCGACTCGCCGTTGGACACCCGGGAGACGGTCTGCGGCGACACGCCAGCGAGCTTGGCGACGTCGGCCATCACCGGCGAGCGTCTCGACCCCCTGGCTGTGACGGGCTGAGCTGCTCCGCGGTGCGAATCCTGCGGTGACGTGCCTTGTGGCGGGAGCGTGCGCGGCATTGTCTTCCCATCCCCCCGGCGACTTCGCGCGAGGCAGTGCTCAACTACTTGGTATCGTAAACACTTTCGGGCCGGCAGGTCTGCCGACTCACCTGAACGCCCCGTTTCCGCCCGTCCGCCGCTCCGCAAGCGGTGTGCGGGCCGGCCCGCCGGACTCTCAGTCGGCGATCCGCGGATCGCTGGTGAGCTCGATGTTCGCCCACAGCTCGTAGTGGTCGTCCTCCAGCTCGGCGATGATCGCGCGCCTCACCCGGTCCTCCCCGTCGATGTCCCACTGGCCGTGCTCGACGACGAAGACCACGTCGAGGTAGACCCGGCCACCGGTCTTCGTCGCCCGGACGGTGGGCTCGGGCAGCCCGAAACGCTGTTGCACCGTGCCGATCGCCGCATCGATCGTGGCCCTCAGCCCAGCCGGCGGAGCGGCCTCGAGGATCTCGCGAAGGGCGTCACGGATCATGCCCAGCGGGACCCGCACCAGGAGCGCGACGACGACCAGCACCAGCACCGGGTCGACATAGGGGGCGATGGCGTGCACGCCGGCCCACTCGAGCACCAGGGCGGCGCCGGCGCCCACGACGATGACGACGCTCAGCACGGCGGAGGCCCGCCACTGCTGGGCCTCGGCGTGCACGAGATCGGAGATCTCGGCGCGGGCCGTCAGCCACAGGCTCAGGACCACCCCGCCGATCGCGGAGACCAGGCCGTACAGGCCGACGTTCAGCGCGCTCACGGCGGCACCGCCCTCCACGAGCGATGAGACCGCGTCGGTCGCCGCGTAGACCAACGCCCCCAGCAGGGCGGCCCCCTGGATGAGCACGGCGATCGGCACCAGGACGGCCAGACCGTAGGGGAAGGACTTGGTGGGAGCGCGCCCGGCCGCGTGGCCGGCAATGATCGAGACGCCCGTGAGCGTCGTGCCGAAGAGGGCGTAGACACCGTCGAAGAGGATGATCCGCGAGCTGCTGAGGATCCCCCAGCCGATACCCAGCAGGCCGAACGCCACCGAGGCCACCAGCGAGCCGATCAGCACCACCGTCTCCCGGCGCCTGGTCGCGGCATCAGCCATGCCGGACGGACCCTGGCCGGACTGTGCTGTGCAGGACATGCCCCCACACTATGTGTGCCGGGACCGCTGCGCCGGGCCTGCCACGCGCCGATACGGACGAGTCCGAGACGCCGCTACGGCGGCTCCGGTGTTAGCGTTGGTGCAGGCCGGGCACGTGTCTACCTTCCCCAGACATGTCGACGGCGGCTGTCGCATCTCCGTGGCGGCCGGATTGTCGTGGGGAAGGGAAGCGCCATGATCGAACGGGCGAGTGGCGACGGACGCCTTGGCCGTCGGCTGCACCAGATCTCGGCCACGCCGCGCAGCACCGCCAGCACCCTTCTCGCCGTGGCCTGGCGACCGGCAGTGGTCACGCTCATCGCGATCACGGCGGGGGCCATGTGGCAGCGGGCCGGCGGGAGCGCCGCCCACAGCATGCTCATCGGGACCGCGGTGGTGGCCATCCTCGTCATCTGCAGCGGACACACCTTCGACCGTCCGTCCGTGCAGTCCGAGCGCGTCCGCCAGCTCCTGCGGACCGACCGCCCGGCGACCACCGGCATCGACAACTCGCTGGGTGACGACGGCGTGCAGTACGAGATCAGGCGCCGTCCGGCCTCGCAGATCACCTGGGTCAGCCTCGCCAAGTCCCCGGTGCCCCGGTACTGAGGCAGTGGGCGTTCCCGACGGCGCGGCGAAGTTCCTTGCGCACAGCGACTATCCGGCCATCCGCGATTTCCTGACGACGAACTCCGGGCTTCCGGGCCCCCGCGCCAACCTCGCTCTGCTCGCCTGTGCGGCCGAGCACCTCGACCCCGACGTGGCAGGCCGGCTGCGCGCCGAGGAGCCGGAATACCTGCGCTCCTGCGGAGTGGCCCGGCTGGCCGGGGACTTCCTCGAGGCCGACTCGGCATCGGCCCGGCTCCGGGCACAGGTCGAGCTGACCCATTTCGCGGCAGATCCCTCCTGGCGAGTGCGCGAGGCCGTCGCGATGGCGGGCCAGTGGATCGGTGACGCAGAACCGGCGGCACTGCCAGAGATGCTCCGGGCATGGTGGCAGAACCCGAACCCCCTGGTCGTGCGGGCAGCGGTGGCCACCATCTGCGAGCCTCGTCTGTTGGGTACGCCGCCGATGGCCCGCCTGGCGGTGCACTGCTGTCGCGAGGCCACCGAGGCGCTGCTCGCGATGGACCCCGCCCGCCGCAGGCTCCCGGACGCCAGGACCCTCCGGCAGGCGCTCGGCTATGCCTGGAGCGTCGCCCTGGCCGCCGACCCGAGCGGGCTGGACGACTTCCTCGCGATGGGCGGGGACCCGGACATGGACTGGATCATCCGGGAGAACCGGTGCAAGGCCCGGTTCACGAAGCTCCTCGGGCGCTGATCACCGGGGCGTCCGGCCCCCTCCGCCCGGTCCCTTCCCTCCACCCCTCCGCCGGTCAGGGCGGTCGTCGCGGGCATGTCTGCTGGGCCACCACAGCACCCCCGCCAGGTCGAAGGCCAGCGCCGGCACGAGCAGGGTGCGCACGACGATCGTGTCGAGCAGCACGCCGAAGGCGACGATGAAGGCGAGCTGGGCGAGGAAGAGGATCGGCAGGACGGCGAGTGCGGCGAATGTGGCGGCGAGCACGATCCCGGCGGAGGTGATGACCGCGCCGGTGCTGGCCAGACCCGCGAGTATGCCCGGCCGGGTGCCCAGCCTGCCTGCCTCCTCCCTGACCCGGCTCATCAGGAAGATGTTGTAGTCCACCCCGAGCGCCACGAGGAAGACGAAACCGTAGAGCGGCACCGTCGGATCGGCTCCGGGGAAGTCCAGCACGTGGTTGAAGACCAGGGCCGAGACACCCATCGTCGCCAGGAACGAGAGCACCGTGGTGGCGAGCAGGAGCACCGCGGCCACGACGGAGCGCAGCAGCGCCATGAGGATGAGCGTCACGACCACGAGGATGAGCGGAATGATGAGATTCCGGTCGTGGGTGGCGGCATCGTTCGTGTCGATGCTCGTCGCGGTCACGCCACCGACGAGAGCATCGGAGCCGATCTCGGCGCGCAGCTGGCGCACCGTCCGGGCCGCCGCCGCGGAGTCGGCCGGGTTCTCCAAGGTGGCCTGCACGAGCACGTCGCCGCCTGCCACGGTCGGCGCGGGAGCTGGCATTCCCGGAATCGTCGAGACGACGCCCTGGGCGGTCAGCTGGGCCGAACCGGTGGGCGATCCGCTGGCGGCCACCGCGACAGCGGCCACCCCGTCGGTCTCCCGCACCGTGTTGCCGACCGCGATCATCGACTGCTCGGAGGTGACGATGAAGACCGGGCTGCCGTCCCCGCCCTCGAAGTGCTGGGCGAGCAGTGCCTGCCCGTCGCGGGCGTCGGAGGAGCCGAGCACCAGCTCGCTCTGGGCCACCCCGCCGGCGCGCAGCTGCGGAGCGAAGACCGCGGCGAGCACGAGCACGAGGGCGACGCCGATCCAGATCGGGCGGGCCCGGCGTCCCACCAGCCGACCGGCCCGACCGTAGAGGCCCTCGGAGGTCTGCTGCACGGCGACCCGTCGGGGCCAGAAGGCGATGCGACCGGTGAGCAGCAGCAGGCTGGGCAGCATCGTGAGCGCCGCGAGGAAGGCGAAGACGATTCCCACCGCGGCGACCGGGCCGAGTGATCGGTTCGAGTTGAGATCACTGGCGAGCAGGCACAGCAGCCCGGCGATGACCGTCCCGGCTGCCGCCGCGATCGGCTCCGCGGACTGCCGCAGGGCGATCCGGGTGGCCTGCCAGCTGCTCCCGGTGACCGCAAGTTCCTCCCGGAAGCGTGCCGTGTAGAGCAACGAGTAGTCGGTCGCGGCGCCGATGACGAGGATGAAGAGAATGCCCTGGGTCTGTCCGGTGAGCAGCAGCAGACCGGCCCGCGCCAGCCACCAGACGCTCAGCAGCGCCGCGCACAGCGCGAAGAGGCTTGTCAGCAGCACGAGCACCGGCAACAGCACGGAACGGTAGACGAGGACGAGGATCACCAGGACCGCGGCCAGCGCAGCACCCAGCAGGACCCCGTCGATCCCGGAGAAGGCCTCCAGCAGATCGGCGGTGAAGCCGGCCGGGCCGGTCACGTGGACGACCAGCTCGCCGGGAAGCTCGGTGCGCAGCTGGGTGCGGAGCGCATCCACGGCGGCACCCACATCGTCGTCCTGCGGGATGCCCAGGAAGGCCTCGGCCGCCAGACCGTCCTTGGAGACGACCAGCGGTGACGAGCTCGCCGCGCCCGGGACCTTCTCGACCGCACTGGTCAGGCTCGCGCCAGCCCTGGCCAGCAGTTCCTCGTCCAGCGCCGTGCCGTCGGAGCGGGTCAGCACCACCACCGCGGGCACGGCGGCACCGCCGGTGAAGTCGGTGAGCCGCTCCTGCACCCTGGTGGACTCGGCGGTCGCAGGAAGATAGCTCGTCGGGTCATTGCTGGACACCTCGCCGACCCTGCCGAAGTAGGGACCGCCGATCCCGGCAGCCACGAACCAGGCGACGATCACCAGCACGGGCAGGACGGCCCGGAGCCACCTCGAACCCTCGTGCCGGCCGCCGTCCGGGGCGCCCCTTCCGTCGTTCCGCTGGCCTGGGTGCATCGCGACCTCCAGAACTGTCTAGCTTGGCTAGCAACTAGTGAAAGGCTACTACAGTTGGGGCTGGCTTCAGCCTCTTCCGCGCGGCGCGGCAGCCGCGCCCGGAGCGAACGGAGACCGGTGGACGGGTACGAGGGCGAGCAGCAGTACACCGTGCGGGGCAATGACCCGCACGGTGACTTCCTGGTGCCCGGCGCGCTGGACGAGGAGGAGCTGAGCCAGGTCGACGCCATCATGGCCGCCACCGCCCGGCTGAAGCGGACCGAGCAACGGATCTCCACCGCGTCCGAGCGCTACATGGCACTCGGGCCCACCGACATGCGGGCCATCCACCATCTGCTCGTCCAGGAGAATCTGGGTCACGAGGTGTCGCCGAGCTCGCTGGCCCGCCAGCTCGGCATCACCACCGCGTCGACCACGAAACTGCTCGACCGGCTGGAGCGGGCCGGCCACATCCAGCGCCTGCCGAACCCGGCGGACCGCCGCTCGTGGCGGATCACGGTGATGCCCGACACCCGGCTGGCAGCGCACCGGACCATCGGACGGATCCAGTCAGCGCGGATCGCGCCGGTCCAGCAGCTGACCCCTGCCGAGCGCGAGACGGTGCTCCGCTATCTGAGCAGCACCAACGACGCGCTCGAACGGATGCTGACCGAGGTTCTCGGTCCGGACGCCTGAGCCGGCGAGGGTTCAGGCTGCCTCGGTGGCCTGGGCGCGCTCGGCCGCGGTCACGTGGTCGGCGAACAGCGAGGGCCAGGCCATGATGCCGTAGGGGGTGCGGGCCACCACCAGGCGGCTGCCCCTGATCGCCTTGTGCAACAGGTCGGCGGTCTTGACCGGGTGGTCGGGATCGTCGGCCCAGGCGAGGATGAGCGTCGGAACGTCGAGCTGGGCGATGGTCTGGATGGGCGGCAGATTCGAGGCCGCGGCACCGCGCAGCAGACTCGGCAGCAGCTCACGGGTGGTGCTCGGGCGGCTGTGCGGGGCGCCCTCCAGCGCCGGAGGCTCCGGCATCAGGTTCGCCTGCTCGACGAAGGCATCGATCCCCTCGCGCTCCACCAGTTCGGCATTGGCCAGATAGCTCGCCGACTTGGCCTTGCGGGTCTCGTAGGCGGTCGGCGGGACGACCAGGGTCAGACTCGCGAAGCGCTGCGGGTCACGGATCGCGGCGTGCAGCAGGGTGCCGGTGCCCATCGACCCGCCCACGCCGTGCACCTGCTCGCCCGGTGCCACATGGTCGAGCAGGGTGAGCAGGTCCCCGGCCAGCGACGGCCAGGTGTAGCGCGAGGGGTCGGGGGTCCCGGTCGACAGACCGTGGCCCCGCGCGTCGTAACGCAGCACGCGATGGTCGTTGAGCGCCCTGCCCAGGTCGAGACCGATCGCCGCGTCCCGCTTGCGCGAGGAGGTCAGCCCGTGCAGTTGCACGACCAGCGGACCGTCGGTTCCTGCGATCTCGTAGTCCAGCGCTGCGTCCACAATGTCGAGGGTGGTCATGTCCTGTCTCCTGATCCATCATGATCGGGTCTTGTGAGCACCAACAGTAGAGCCAGTATCAGGCTCACGAGCGTCACTCTCATGGCGCTCCCTCCGGGCCGCCTGCTCAGCCTGCCCGCGCACACCCAGGGCCGGCCGGGTGCGTCGCTGACGATTTCCTTCGACCAGGCACGTCATGTCGGGGCCGGCCAGCGGCCCGGATCCTGGATGGCCGTGTCGGCACGGCTGCCCGGACAGGTGCCACCCGACCAGCTGCGAACGGCCTGGCAGCAGGTGATCGAGCATCATTCCAGTCTGCGGACGGTCTTCTCCCGCACGGTGCAGGGTTCACTCGAGCTGCGCGAGACGAAGGTCGTGCTCGGGGACTGGGCCGAGCACCACATCGATCCCGGGCAGGACCCGCGCCAGGTGCTCCGCGCGCTCTTCGACCGGACCTGCGCCCCCTTCGACCAGCCCTCCCACCGGCTGGCGCTCCTCCTGCCGAGCGAGACCGAGGCCGACCGCAGACCTGTGGTCATCGTCGGCTCGGACCACGCACACGTCGACATGTGGTCGCTGCTCGTCGTGCTGCGCGACCTGCTGCAGGGTCTGGACAATCTTCGGGCAGGCCGTCCCGTCGACGCGGGCATGGAGGCGGTGGCCGGCTTCACCGAGCACAGCGCTGCCATGGCCGCCCGCCCGAGCGCCCCGGAACGCATCCACCGCCGCTGGGCCGAGATCCTGGACGCCGGGCAGGGGCTGATGCCGCGCTTCGGCCTGCCGCTGGGCACCGATTCCCCCGAGGAGGACAGCGCCGTCGAGGTGCGCGACATCTTCGACACCGAACAGTGCGAGCGCTTCGCTGCGCACGCCGCGTCGCTGAGGGTGCGGATGATCGCGCTGGCGGTCTCGGCGCTGACCGTGGCCACGCGGGAGCTGTCCGGGACGCCGCTGCGGGCCGTCTTCCCGGTGCACAGCCGCTACGAGCCGAGATGGCGCGACAGCGTCGGCTGGTTCATCACCGACTCGGTCATCGAATCGTCCGATCCCGACCCGCAGGCCTGCGCACGGGCGGTCAAGGAGGCGATCGACCTGGGTTCCCATCCGCTGGGACCGATCCTGGAGCCCTACGGGGGCATGCCGGTCGGGCCCGGCATGTTCGCCCTGTCCTGGCTGGACACCCGGCGTCTGGCCGAGCTGCCGTCCGGCGCGCAGGTCCAGTACGTCTCGGCCGCCGTTCACGACGACGGGGTCATGGTGTGGTTCGTCGTCAACCCCGACGGCCTGCACCTGCGTGCCCGCTACCCGGACAACCCAGTTGCCGCGGCCTCCATGACGCGCTGGTTGGACGCGGTGGCCAGTGGCCTGCGGGGCTTCCTGGACTGAGCGCGGGGAGCGGGGACGCTCGCGTCACCGGGCGAGCCGGACCACGAATCAATCACGCGCGACCGGGCGAGCCGGACCACGAGTCAATCACGCGCGACCGGGCGAGCCGGATCGCTCGACCAATCACTCCACGAGCCCGGATACAGCCGCACCCCGTCGATTCCGGCGACGTGCATGGCGAGCAGTGCCTGCGCAGCCGTGATCCCCGACCCGCAGTAGACGATGTCCCCGGGGCGGACCCCCTCGAAGTTCTTCTGCAGCTCCTCGACGGGCCTGAATCGCCCGTCGGGGCGGTGGTTGTCCTGTTCGGGCAGGTTGTGGGCACCGGGAATGTGGCCGGCGGCGGGATCGATGGGCTCGTCACGCCCGCTGAAACGCTCCGTGGCGCGGACATCCCAGATGTTGCGCGACGCGTCGGCCACCTCGTCGGCATCGGCGACGGGCATCCGAGGCGGCGCCACCACCACGTCGCCGGGCTCCACCGGCTCGGCCGGTCCGGCCTGCACCGGCAGTCCGGCTGCCTGCCAGGCCGCGAAGCCACCGTCCAGGACGTGCACCTCGGGCAGGCCTGCGTCGACCAGCATCCACCACAACCGGCCGGCCGCCTGGGAGTTCGCCGCGTCGAGGGCCACCACCGGGCGATCGCCGCGCACCCCGTGTGTCCGCAGCACCGCCTGGAAGGCCGAACGGTCGGGTAGGGGATGCCGCCCGCCGGGCTTCGAGCGGTCGGCGAGCTCGTCGTCGGCGCTGATCCACTGCGAACGGGGCACGTGACCGGCCTCGAACTCCTCGCGTCCGCCACCGGGAGCGGCCGGGCCGCTCCACCGGACGTCGAGCACGGCCGGCGGGTCGGCCGAGGCGAGCATCGCGGCGAGCTCGACGGGTGTGATGAGAGTCATGTCACCTCCGGGACCATCCGGCATGCCTCCAGCGGCATACGGAGTCACTGCTGAGTGTGCCATGAGCCTGCTGAGCGCGCGCCGAGTGGTCACCGCACAGCGCGGTCTGGGAGACTGGAGGGCGCAATGAGGCGCAGACCCATGCTTCCGATGGTTCGCGAGGTACCGACGTGCAACCCTTCACCACAGTGCTCTTCGATGCCGACGGCGTGATCCAGTTCAACCCGAACTTCTTCGCCGGCATGACCGCAGCCCTGCAGGGCAGGGCGCGCTTCGCGGATCTTCACGAGCTCGAGCGGCCGGCGCTGGTCGACGCCTGTGATCTTCGCGAGCTCCTGGTCGGCTTCCTGTCCGAGCACGGCATCACCTCCAGCCCCGACGAGGTCTTCCGGGTCTGGCACGAGACCTACACCATTCCCGGTGTGCTCCAGCTCATCGACCGGGTCCGCGAGCACGGCGCCGAGGCTTATCTCGCGACCAATCAGCATCGGCTGCGTGGCACCCGGATGATCGCGGAGAAGGGCTACCAGGAGCACTTCGACGGTGCCTTCTACTCGTTCCAGATGGGCCTGGCGAAGCCGGACCCGGCCTATTTCCGGGCGATCGTCGAGACGCTGGGCGTCGATCCGTCGGCCACCCTGTTCATCGATGACGTCGAGGAGAATGTGCTGTCCGCATCCCGCGTGGGCCTCGGCGTGCACCTGTTCGACCGGGATTCCGGCGCGGCAGGACTGGAGCGCGTGCTGGCCGGATACGGTCTGCTCTGAGGCTGCGGACGACCGGCGCGATGCCGCTCGCGGCGAGGACCGGAACCGGCATGAGCGGGTTGTCCCATGTGCACGGGACGGCACATCCCGGCGACGGGCTTGCCGTCGTGAGTGGGGTACGTCAGGAGGCCGGGGTCGGATCAGGACGTTTCCGGATTCGAGCGTCTCCGGGGTTCTGTCCGTTCAGCGTTGCGGAGCGCGAACGATGTCGATTTCTGCCGTGGTGACCCCGTAGTCGGAGACGGTGTCCCCGGCGAGTCGCGTGATCCGTCTCGGGCTGGCGAGCACCGACCCGACGGCAAAGACGAACGGGAACAGACTCAGAGGATCGCGGCACATGGGGGTGAGCATTTCGGTCGTGTGATCGAGCGGAGGTCTGTGGGTGATCGCGGCCACGACGCTGCCGAGCACGGCACGCCGGGTGGACACCTCCTCAGCGGTTCCGAGCGCGATCGCCATGGTCGATCTCGTGCGGACACCAGCTCTTGTGGCGCGTTCCACATCCGGCACGTCGGCGCCAGTGGCGACATCGAGAAGCATCTCAGGCAGGTTGACGCCCGCAAGGAACGCATTGCCGGGTTCGACCGTGTGGGGATTGCACTCGATGAACTGCGGCTCACCACCCACGTGGAAGTAATCGAGGTCGATGCCGCCATGCCAGTTCAGGTGTGTGCCCAGCGTCTTGAGGGCCGCCGCCGCCCGGGGGTGGTTCACGCTCACCCGGGCGGCAGCACTTCCGCCAACCCCGGTCGCGAGCAACTTACTCATCGCTGCACCGATCAGCCGCCCGTGCGAGAACACACCCTGGACCTGTGCGTAGCTGCCCGGGGCCCTGCACTGGATCATCACGCCGCCTGGGCCCGACAGTTGCGTCCACGCAGTGCGTGCCTCGCCAAGGTCGTGCGCGGCCCGTACCCCTCGTCCCGCGGTCGAGTAGGCGGCCTTCACCCACACAGGAAAACCGAGTGCTGCGAGATCGCCCTCCTCATGGATTGGGCACCACTGCGGCTGCGGCAGCCCCAGCTCGTCCAGCGTCTGCGCGAACGCGATCTTCGACTGCACTCGATCGAACGAATGGATGTCCGCCACCGGCGGCCGCGCACACCTCAGGTACTGGCGGCCGGCCGCGTACAGCCATGCCTGCTCATGGGTCGGCAGCAGCGCATCATAGTCGCCACTGCGCATCACGTCGTCGACGGCGCAGAGGTATCCGATCGGGTCGCTCGCCGGCGACGGAACTCTGTGCACCCGATGGGACCACCTGCTGAAGCGAGCAATTGGCAGTGAGGACCACGACAGCACACCGACGCCCGTACCGCTCTCACCCAGAACTGTGATGAACTCCCGGGAAGTCAGACTCGACGCCTCCGAGAGCAGAACCCGTCGTCGCATGACCACACCCCCTACCATCGAACCGGAACCGGGACCGCCGGCTCGCTCCCGCCCAGAGACTACGACCGCACCGCACCTCGGCGTTGTGCAGCAATCACAAGACGCCCAGCTGATCGGACCGGCAGGAAGAACCGTGGTTGGAAATCAACCTCTACGGTTACGAGCAGCTGCGCACCCGATGTCATACAGCCAGAGGTCGGTATCACATGGGGACTGCTCGGGGAGGAGATCCACACGTGGTCCGGGAGCGTTCGGCAACGATGACGGCCACCGCGTCAGCCACGTTCGCCCGCACACTGCTGCCGGGTGGCATCGTGAGCACATGAACACCTATGTGCTGGCCCCTGACTCCTTCAAGGAGTCGTTGAGTGCCGCCGAGGCGGCCCGTGCGATGGAGCTCGGGGTGCGCGACGCGGATCCGGGTGCGCGGCTGGTGTCGGTGCCGATGGCCGACGGCGGCGAGGGATTCGCCGAGGTCCTCGCCGGCGCGCTCGGCGCACGCAGGATCGACGTTCCGGTCCACGATGCCCTGGCCCGGCCGATCACCGGCGCGGTGCACCTGAGGGACGACACGGCGGTGATCGACGTGGCGACCGCGGTGGGGCTCGGCCTCGTGGCCCCGGCGCAGCGCGACATCATGGCTTCCGACAGCAGCGGGGTCGGTGAGCTCATCCTGGCGGCGCTCGACCACGGGGCAGCGGAGCTGATCGTCGGGCTCGGTGGCTCTGCCACCAACGACGGCGGGGCGGGCATGCTGCGCACCCTGGGCGCGCGTCTTCTCGATGCGTCGGGGCAGGAGCTGTCCGGACGACCCCGCGATCTCGCGGCGCTCGCTTCCATCGACGTGGGCGGGCTGGACCCTCGACTGGCCAGACTGCGCGTGCAGGCCGCCTGTGACGTCAATTCCCCGCTGCTCGGCAGCAAGGGAGCCAGCGCGGTCTTCGGCCCCCAGAAGGGCGCCACGCCCCAGCTCGTGACGCACCTGGACGCGCTCCTGACCCAGCTCAGCGCACGGGCCGGCGAGCGTGGCGGAGAGCTCGCCGTGGCCCCTGGTTCCGGGGCGGCAGGCGGGCTCGGCTGGGCCCTCATGTGCTTCCTGCACGCCACGATGCGTCCCGGCGTCGACGTGGTCATCGAGGCCACCGGGCTGCGCCACAGCCTGGACGGCGCCACTGCGCTGCTGACCGGCGAGGGCTCGGTCGATGCCCAGAGTGCCACCGGGAAGACCGTCGCAGGCCTCGCCGCGCTGGCCCGGGCGGCACACGTGCCGGCCGTCGTCTTCGCCGGGCGGGTGGCTCCCGGCGCCGAGCAGCTCCACCGGATCGGCGTCACGAGGCTCGTGCAGATCACTCCCGAGGGGATGCCCCTGGACGAGGCGCTCGCCGGCGCCGGGCCCCTGCTGCGCAAGAGCGTCGCCGAGGTGGTCGCCTCAGGGCAGTGGACTCGCGTCGAGTCAGTTCGCCTCTGAGCGGCCGGCCCGCCAGTAGCCCATGAAGGCCACCACGCTGCGGTCGACATGGTGCTCGGCGACCAGCAGCCTGCGGAGCGTCCTGACGACCCCGGCCTCCCCCGCGATCCAGGCGTAGAAGTCAGCGGTCACACCGGATTCGGGGAGCTCCCACAGCAGGTTCTCATCCACGTCGACGTCCTCCAGCGGGGCAGCCGGCGCGGATTCCGCCCCGGCGGCGAATGCCGGATTCTCGCGGAGGAATCGGGAGACTGCGGCGATGAGTGCCGCACCGTGTGCTCCCTGCCTGATGGGCCAGTTCAGCTCGATCCCCTCGCCCGGTGAGCCGATCAGCGCGTCGCCTGCCTCGGCCACCTCGACGAAGGCCTGCACCCTGACCCTCGCCGGACCGCTCTGGGCACCGAGACGCTCGACGATCGAGCAGATCGCCGGCGCGGCCGTCTCGTCGCCCGCGAGCAGCACACGCCGTGCCGCCCCGGGCTGGAAGTCGATGCCCAGCCGGTGCTCGGGCGATCGGGCATCGGGACCGATGACGATGAGCTCGTCGCCGGGCCGCGCCCGGAGGGCAAAGCTGGTGCCCGGACCACTGGCTCCGTGGACGGCGAAGTCCACGCACAGCTCACGCCGCGCCGGGTCGACCGAGCGCACCGTGTAGGTGCGGATCGGGTTGCGCTGCTCCGAAGGGGCCGCCAGCCTGCGCTGGTACCAGGCCCCGGCGGCGACCGCCTGCGGGTCGTCGAGCCCGTAGTCGAGCCATCCGCCGGCGTCATTGGGGAAGACGAGCTTGATGCGCTGGTCGAGCCCGTCGGTGCCGAAGATGTCGAGGTCCGCCCCGCCGAAGACCATCCGGACGAAGTGCGGGCCGAGCTGGCGGCGCTCACGAAGGTGCACCGAATAGGGCCGGAAGCCCCGCAGGCTGATCGGACGGGGGTCCTCGCCGGTGGCGCCGGGAGCCGCCCCGGCACTCATGCCCTGGCTCCGGCCGGCTGACCCTGCGCCACCGCGCCATGCACCCCGTGGCCCTGCTCCCGGTGACCGTTCATCGGGTGCGCATCCGACCGGCCCGTCCCGGAGGCATCGGCGCGCCCGTCGTCCACCGAGTCGCCACGCCCGGTCTCCCCGGTCGCGGAATCCCCGTGCGCTGAATCCTCATGCACCGCATGCGCTGCGTCCCTGTTCATGGCCGCGTCGGCGCGCCCGACCGGGACGACCAGCGGGGCGCCGCTCACCGGATCGTCGATCACGCGGGTGTCGAGGTTGAAGACCTCACGCAGCATCTCCTCGCTCACCACCTCGGCGGGATCGCCCTTCGCCCGGATGGTGCCGTCCCTCATCGCGACGAGCCAGTTCGAGTACCGGGCCGCCAGGTTGATGTCGTGCAGCACCATGACGATCGTGGTGCCACGGCTGGCATTGAGCCTGACCAGCAGCTCGAGGACGTCGATCTGGTAGGCGAGGTCGAGGAAGGTCGTGGGTTCGTCGAGCAGCAACAGATCGGTCTGCTGCGCCAGGGCCATCGCGATCCAGACCCGCTGGCGCTGGCCGCCGGAGAGCTCGTCGACCGGACGCTCGGCCAGCTGCGCAGTGCCGGTCTCCTCCAGCGCTGTCGCGATCGCCTCGTCGTCCGCGGCGCTCCACCGGGAGAAGTTGCCCCGGTGCGGGGTCCGGCCCCGCGAGACGAGGTCCTCGACGAGGATCCCCTCGGGGCAGCTCGGCGACTGGGGCAACAGCCCGAGCACCTTGGCCACGGCGCGGGTCGGCATGGTGTGGATGGCGTGCCCGTCCAGCAGCACGGAACCCGACGATGGGCGCAGTTGCCGCGAGAGGGTGCGCAGCAGGGTCGACTTCCCGCACCCGTTGGGGCCGATGATGGCACCGATCCGGTGGGCGGGGACATCGAGGTCGAGCCCGTCGATGACCGGCCGGTCGCCGTATCCGACCGACACCTCGCGCGCCGTGAACTCGTGTTCCCTCATGCCTGCTCCTTCCCGGCGGCGATGCACCGGCTCGCAACCGGATCCGAACCCGTCATGTCCACCCACCACCACTTCTACCCATCCGCACCAGGAGATATATGAGGTACAGACCTCCCAGGACCCCTGTCACGACACCGACCGGATAGCTGTGGGCCAGCATGTGGTTGGCGATGAAGTCGGAGGCGAGCACCATCGCCGAGCCCACCAGGGCCGCCGGGAGCAGCGTGGAATGACCCGCACCGACCAGGTTCAGGGCAATCGGCCCGCACAGCAACGAGACGAACGAGATCGGCCCGGTCGTCGCCGTGGCGGTGGCCAGCACGACGACGCCGATGAGCATGATCGCCACCCGGGTGCTGCCCACCCGCACGCCGAGCCCGGCCGCGACGTCGTCCCCGAAGCGCATGGTGTCCAGATGACGGGCGAGCAGCGCGATGGCCGGGAATCCGACGGCGAGCACGACGACCAGCGGGCCGGTGCCCGCCCAGCTCGAGCCGTTGAGGCTGCCGGTGAGCCAGCGGCTGGCGGCCTGGATGTCCCACTGGTTGCCGCGCGTCATGATCCACAGGGTGGCCGCCTCGAACATGGAACCGGCGGCGATGCCCACCAGGATCAGCCGCGAGGTGGCCCCACTGCCCTGCCAGGCGAGCAGCGCGACCGCCAGGGCGGTGACCAGACCGCCGGCGACCGCCAGGCCGGTCAGAGCCAGGCCGGAGATGCCGAAGAGGATGATCCCGGCCACTGCGGCGGTGTTCGCACCGGCCGTCACGCCGATGATGTCGGGGCTCGCCAGGGTGTTGCGCAGGAGCGTCTGGAAACACGTTCCGACAAGCCCGAATGCCGCGCCGGCGAGCACCGCGGTGGCGGCCCTGGGCAGTCTCAGCACGCCCACGCTGAAGCTGGCCCCGGGAACGTGCTGGCCGGCGAGGACCCCGATCACCTGCCCGAGCGAGTAACTCCGTTCGCCGATGCAGAGGCTGACCGCGAAGAGCACGACGACGAGCAGGACCAGCGCGGCCACGACGAGGGTGAAGCGGCGCTGCCGGCGCCGGCGGCGGAGACGGACCTGCTGGGCGGCCGGGGAGATGCCGCCGGCACGGCCCCGGGCGGAGGCACCGCGAAGATCGACGTGCTGGGTGGTTCCGGCGCTCATCTCACAGCTCCCCGAGTGTGCGGGTACGCAGCAGCGCGATGAACACGGGCGCGCCGACGATCGCGGTGAGGATTCCCACCTGCACGTCGGAGGGCCGGGTGATCACCCGGCCGATGACGTCCGCGACGAGCAGCAGCACCGGCCCGACGACGACACACCAGGCGAGCACCCAGCGGTGGTCGGCACCCACCACCGCCCGGACCGCGTGCGGCACGATGAGACCGACGAAGCCGATGGGACCCGCCAGCGAGGTGGAGGTGGCAGCCAGCAGGACGGCCGCGACCGCGATGAACAGCCGGCTGCGCCCGACGTGGGTGCCGAGCCCGGTCGCGATCTCGTCGCCCAGCGCCAGCGCATTGAGCGGACGCCCGGAGCATGCGGCCATCACGGCCCCGACCACGAAGAAGGGCAGCACCTGCCCGATCTGGGCGAAGCTGGCCCCGTCGATCCCACCGGCCTGCCAGGAGCGGAAGGTCTGCAGCAGCTGGGCGCGCGGCAGCAGGATCGCCTGGGTGAGGCTGGTGAGCACCGCTGCCAGCACCGCCCCGGCCAGTGCCAGCCGGAGCGGGGTGGGCCTGCCCCGACCGCCCGAGCCGATCGTCCACACCGCCGCCGCGGCCAGCCCCGCGCCCAGCAGGGCCAGCCAGATGTACTGCCCGGCAGAGTGCAGACCGATGTAGGCCATCCCGGCGACGACCGCCACGGCCGCTCCCGCATTGATCCCGAGGATCCCGGGATCTGCCAGCGGGTTACGGGTGATGCCCTGCATGAGCTCCCCCGAGACCGCCAGCGAGGCCCCGACCAGCACCCCGAGCACGGTGCGCGGCACCCGCGAACGGACGGCCTCGGCGGCGATCGTGTGCACCGACGGGTCAGTGAGGGCCTGCCACACCTGCGGCAGCGGCACTGCCAGCGAGCCGAGTGCGACGGACACCGCGCAGGCGCCGACCAGCACGAGGCAGGCCAGACCGAGCCCCCACCACCGGGCCGGGCGGATGCGCGCGCGGGCCCGGGCAGCGCCGCTGACCTCCTCGCGCACCGCCGCCGCGGCAGTCGGGATACCCGTCAAGATGCTCAGCCGATCTTGTCGGCAGCCTTGGCCAGCTCGGCCGCGAGGTTGCCGACCTGTGCCGGGATGGACAGCACCGAGGGCGACAGCGCCGAGGCCAGGGTGGAACCGTCCTCGATGACCGCAACCGAGCCACGGCTCACGGCCGGGATCTTCGACAGCAGCGGATCGGCCTGCAGCGACGTGATCAGGCTGTTCGGGTCCCCGTAGACCACGATGATGTCGACGTCGTCGAAGACGGCGGCGTTCTCGGCGGAGATCTCCTTGTAGAAGCTGTCGACGCCCTGCGACTGGGCGGTCACCGAGGCCGGTGTCGTGAAGCCCAGGTCGAGCATGAACGCCGGGCGTGCATCGCCCGTGGTGTAGAGGCCGATGGTGGAGAGCTTCTTGGGGTCGATGTACATCACGGCCACCGACTTGCCCTTGAGCACCGGGTACTTGGCCACCGCCTCGGCCATCGCCTTCTCGCAGTTGGCGATCACCGCAGCGCCTGCCGCGGTGCGTCCCATCGCCTTCGCGGTGACCTCCATGACATCGCGCCAGGTGGCGCCCCAGGCGATCTTCGAGGTGTAGGGCACCGTCGGCGCGATCTTGCTCAGCGTCGTGTACTGCTCCTGGGTGATGCCCGAGGAGATCCCCAGGATGAGATCGGGATCGGTGTCGGCAATCGACTCGGTCGGGATCGAATCGGTCTCGTCGTAGATCTTCGGGAGCTTGTCGCCGGTCGCCCCGAGCTTCTCGAGAGCTTCACCGGTCCAGGGCAGCAGCCCGTTCTTGTCCAGCACGCCGTAGTTGGCCTTCGGCAGACCGACCGGGACGACGCCCAGGGCGAGCACGGCGTCCTCGCCGCTCCACCCCGAGTTCGCGATCCTCGAGGGGGCCGCGTTGATCGTGGTTGATCCCCAGGCATGCTGGACCGTCACCGGGAAGGCGTCCGTGGCCCCACTGGCCGAGCCGGACGAGGAGGCAGCGCTCTTCGAGTCGCTCGCGCCACAGGCGCTGACCGCGAACAGGGCGGCGACACCCGCAGCTGCGGACAGCACACCACGCCGGCTCAGCGAATGGCTCATGACAGTCGGTACATCAGGCACGTGGACGTGCTCCTCTCACAGGCGCGGGGGACCCGGTGTCCCCTCACGGCGAACACACTGAGGTTAGCCTCACCTAATCTCACGATGCAACGCGGGGTCTCATCGCCGGACACCCGGCCGGCGCCCCTCGCGGTGATCGCGAAATCCCTGCTCACCTGCTCCTACGCTGGCCCCATGCCCGATGCCACCCCGGAGCTCTCCCGCGAACGGCCTCCCGCCATTGCCTTCGAGCGGGTGACCAAGACCTTCCCCGACGGCACCCACGCCGTCGACGGATTCAGCCTCATCGCCCTCGCCGGCCAGATCACGGTGCTCGTCGGGCTCAGCGGATGCGGCAAGACCACCCTGCTACGCACGGTGAACCGGCTCGTCGAACCCACCTCGGGAAGGGTCACCCTGGACGGCCGGGACGTCCTCGCCGCGGACGCGGTGAGGCTGCGCCGCAGGATCGGCTATGTCATGCAGAACGCCGGCCTGCTGCCGCACCGGCGCGTGGTGGACAACATCTGCATGGTCCCCCGCCTGCTCGGGACCCCCGGCGGACGCGCCCGCGAGGATGCCCTGGCCCTGATGGACCGGGTGGGCCTCGATCGTTCCCTGGCGCGCCGCTTCCCGGCCCAGCTCTCCGGCGGCCAGCAGCAGCGCGTCGGCGTGGCCCGTGCATTGGCGGCCGATCCCGCCGTGATGCTCATGGACGAGCCCTTCGGAGCGGTCGACCCCATCGTGCGGGTGGAACTGCAGCGCGACCTGCTGCGCCTGCAACGCGAGCAGCCCCGCACCGTCCTGTTCGTCACCCACGACATGAGCGAGGCCTTCGCGCTCGGCGACCGGATCGTCCTGCTCGCCGAGGGAGCACGGATCGTCCAGGCAGGACGCCCGGAAGACTTCCTCGCCCACCCGGCCGACGACTACGTGGCCCGCTTCATCGGCCTGGACAGCGGCGCCGGCTCGCTGCACACCACCGTCGTCGACGGCGTGCCGATCGTCGTGGACGCCAACTCCCGCCCGGTCGGACGGCTCGACCAGGAGCGCACCCGCGGGGCCGGCCGATGACCTGGCTCACCCAGAACTGGGACACCGTCTGGCAGGCGACCGTGGCCCACCTGATGCTCGCGCTGCCGGCGATCGTGGCCGCATTCCTCATCTCGCTGCCGGTGGCCTGGATCGCGCACCGCTACGGCTGGAGCCGTTTCGCGCTCGTCACCCTGGGCAGCCTCATCTACGCCATCCCCTCCCTGCCGCTGCTCATCGTGCTGCCGCTGGTGCTCGGCACGACCGTGCGCGACCAGCTCAATGTCGTCGTGGCGCTGAGCCTCTACGGCTTCGCGCTGATGATCAGGGCCGGCACCGACGCCCTGGACGCGGTTCCCGCCGCAGCGGTGCATGCCGCCGAAGCGATGGGCCAGTCGGCGCCGCGGCGCTTCTTCACCGTCGAGCTGCCGCTGGCCGGACCGGGCCTGCTGGCCGGGTTGCGGGTCGTCGCGGTGAGCACCATCGCGCTGGTCAGCGTGAGCGGTGTGCTCGGCATCGACTCGCTGGGGATGCTCTTCGTGGACGGTTTCCAGCGGGGCATCCTCGCCGAGGTGATCGCCGGGATCGCCGCGACCGTCGTCGTCGCCGTCGTCCTCGACGCCGCGCTCGTGGTCTGCGGACGGATACTGCTGCCCTGGGCATCGCTGCGGGCCGGAGGTGCCCGGTGAACTGGTTCGTGCAGGCCCTGGCCTGGATCGCCGACCCGGCCCACCGCTCGGGCCCCACCGGGCTGTGGGCGCTGGTCGGTCAGCATCTCGCGATCACCGGCCTGGCGGGGCTCTTCTCGGTCGTGATCGGCGTCCCGCTGGGCTACTACGTCGGTCACACCGGCCGCGGGCGGCTGCTCGTCGTCGGTCTGTCAGGCGCTGCCCGGGCACTGCCCGCGATCGGCCTGCTGACCCTCGTCGCGCTCGTGGCGGGCATCGGCCTCACCGCCCCGCTCGTCGCGCTCGTCGTGCTGGCGGTGCCCTCGGTGATCGCCGGCGCCTACTCCGGTGTCGACTCCATCGAGCCCGCGACGCTCGACGCCGCGCGCGCCATGGGGATGTCGGGGGCGCAGGTGCTCACCCGGGTGGAGATCCCGCTGGGTCTTCCGCAGCTGCTCGGCGGCATCCGCTCCGCGGTGCTCCAGGTCATCGCCACCGCGACGCTGGCCGCCTATGTGGGGGCCGGCGGTCTGGGCGTGTACCTCTTCCGCGGGCTGAAGACCCAGGACTACGCCCAGATGCTGGCCTCGGCGGTGGTCATCGTCGCGCTGGCGCTGGTCATCGACGTGCTCTTCGAGGTGGCCACCCGACTCGCGGTGCGCGCGGTCCGCCCCGCCCGCTGAACGCGGGCCGGACGCTCAGGCAGCTGCACCGGGCAGCAGCTGCGCCATCCGGCCGAGCCGGTCGAGGGCGGCATTGAGGATCTCGTCCCCGCGGGCGAAGTGGAAGCGGATGTAGCGGTTCACCGGCTCGTGGAAGAAGCTGGAGCCGGGCACCGCGGCGACGCCGTACTCGCGGATCATCCACTCGCAGAACTGCAGATCGGTCATCCCCGAGAACTGGTCGAGCGCCAGGAAGTCCGCCACGTCCACCATGACGAAATAGGTGCCCTGGGGCCAGCTGATCGTGTAGCCAAGGTCGGTCAGTCCCCCGCACAGCAGGTTCCGCTTGTGCATGTACAGCGCCTGCAGACGTTCGTAGTACTCCGGACCCAGCCGCAGGCCGACGACGGCTGCCTCCTGGAGCGGCGCGGCGGCACCGACGGTGAGGAAGTCGTGCACCTTCCTGGCGGCCTCGACGACCCTCTCGGGCCCGATGATGAATCCGAGCCTCCAGCCGGTCATCGAATAGGTCTTGGACAGCGAATTGCAGGTGATCGTGCGCTCGGCCATCCCCGGCAGGCTGGCCATCGGAATGTGCGTCGCCGGGGCGTAGATGATGTGCTCGTAGACCTCGTCGGTGATGACGAAGGCGTCGTAGGCGGTCGCCAGCCGGCCGATGGCGGTCAGCTCCTCGCGGGTGAAGACCTTTCCGGTCGGGTTGGACGGGTTGCACACGATGATCGCCTTCGGATGCTGTTTGAAGGCATCCTCCAGGCGGTCGAGGTCGAAGCTGAAGTCCGGTGGCTCCAGGGGCACGTAGATGGCCTCGGCACCCGACAGGATGGCGTCCGCGCCGTAGTTCTCGTAGAAGGGGCTGAAGACGATGACCTTGTCGCCGGGGTCGCAGACGGTCATGACCGCGGCCATCATCGCCTCCGTGCCGCCGCAGGTGACGCAGATCTGGGTGTCCGGGTCGATCTCGCGCCCGAAGCTCGGGGCGTACTTGTCCGCCAGCGCAGCCCTGACATTGGCGGCCCCCCAGGTGGTGGAGTACTGGTGGGGGCCCTCGTGGGCCACCTCCACGAGCCGGTCGAGGACAGGAGCCGGCGGGTCGAAGTCGGGGAAGCCCTGTGAGAGGTTGATCGAATCGGGCTGCTGGTTGTTGATCCTGGTCATCCGCCTGATCACCGAGTCGGTGAAGGTCTTGACCCGCGCGCTGAGTTCTGGCATCGGTCCTTCTGTGTCACGAGGAATGGCCCCATTGTCCACCTGTACCCGGAGCCACTGATCCGGGACAATGGAGCACGGACAACGGGACGGGAGTTGCGATGACGCGGTTCGCGCTGTTCCTGCGCGGGATCAACGTCGGTGGCGTCACGATCACGATGGCCCCACTGCGCGCCCTGCTCACCGAGATCGGCGCAGGTGAGGTGAGAACCTGGCTTGCCTCCGGCAATGTGGCGATGGACTGGGCCGATGACGACCGCGATCTCCTGGCTGCGGTGCTGCCGGCGATCTCGGAACGCTTCGGCCATCCGGTGCGGGCGGTCGTGATGCCCTTCGACGAGCTGGCCGCCGTCGCGTCCGCCTGCCCCTTCGCCCCGGACCCCGACCACCACCGCTATGTGCTCCTGTGCGAGGCAGCCGAGGTGGTCAGCTCATTGCTGTCCGGTGCTCCCGCCCTCGACCCCTCGGTGGAGCAGATCGCCGGGAAGGGACGCGTGATCTACTGGCGGTGCCCCAAAGGCGGCTCCCTGACAACGGCTTTCGCCACGTTCCAGGGGCGCCATGCTGCACGTGACAGGTTCACGGTGCGCAATCTCAACACCGTCGAGCGGATGCTGCGCTGACCTTCCCTGGGCCCTTCAGCCCGCCGGACACGGCTCCTGGTCGCTCATCAGGCTGGTCACGATGGCTCGCACCGCGCGGCGTCTGATGGTCTCGAGGTCGAGCGCATTGTCCTGACGCACCCAGCGCTGCCCCTGCGGGACGAGCGTCGCGTGCTCCATCGCCCGGTGGTAGGCCTTGGCCAGCCGATCGGCGGCGGCGGTGTCCCGCTCGGACCTCACCGTCCGGGCAGTCTGCACGAGATCATCGATCCGCTCGACCTCGTCGGCGGCGGTGTAGGGATCTGCCTGCGCCTGCCGGGAGAGCTCCCAGGCTTCCATGACCGTGATCAGCCCGGCGTCGGCGCTCCACTTCACCACTGATGCATAGTCACTGCGTGCGTCCGAGGGCGCGTCCAGCAGGTCCCTGCCCAGACGTCCTGCCCCGTGTGACAAATAGCCCGCCACCTTGCCTCCTCACGACATTGGACGACCAAACGTCCTGACAAATTCTCAGGATTCAGAATAGCCGCCGGATCCATGCATCGTTCGGGCGGTGACATTCTCACTTCGGCCTCACAGGAAGTCCACAGCGGAAGCCTCCGCGCCGGCCCCGGACGCAGTACAGGGGCCGGGTCACTGTGGACCCGCCCCCTGTACTGGAGTGGAACTGTGCGGTTGTCAGGCGATCACTCGCCGGCAGCCACGACCTCGACGGTGACGTGCACCTTCACGGCCTCGGTGAGCTTCACCTGGACACCGTGACGACCGAGATTCTTGATCGGCTTGAGGATGTCGATGGAGCGCTTGTCGATCGAGGGGCCGCCGGACTTCTTGACGGCCACTGCGATGTCGTTGGCGGTGACGGCGCCGAAGAGCTTGCCGGCCTGCGAGGCATGCGCACGCACCTTGGGGGTCAGGCCCTCGAGCTGCTCGCGCACCTGCAGTGCGTGCTCGTTGTCGCGGATGGTGCGGGCCTTGCGGGCGCGCTGGATGCCCTCGATCTGCTTGGCGGAACCGCGGTTGTAGGCGATCGCGTAGCCCTTGGGCAGCAGGTAGTTGCGGCCGTAGCCGTCCTTGACCTCGACCACATCGCCGGCCACGCCGAGATGCTCGACGGTGGCTGTGAGAATGAGCTTCATATCAGTGTTCCCCCTTCTCAGCGGGTGGTCGTCGCGTAGGGCAGGAGAGCCAGTTCGCGAGCATTCTTGATCGCGATGGCCACCTTGCGCTGGTCCTGGACGGACAGTCCGGTGACTCGGCGGGCGCGGATCTTGCCGCGCTCCGAGATGAACTTGCGCAGCAGGGCCGTGTCCTTGTAATCGACATTGGCGACGTGCGTCTTCTTGATCGGGACGACCTTCTTCTTGTTCACAGGCTTGCGCTGTGGACCGGCCATTGTGGTGCTCCTTCGTTTCGTGGGCCGTGACCGCAGTGCGGACGACCCGGCGAGCCCGGTGTGTCATTACCGGAATGTGCCTTGACATGGATGGGAAATGCTGGGGAATCCGGCCGGCAGGCCGAATCCTTGGGGATCAGAAGGGCGGTTCGTCGCTCTGCGCGCTGGCCCAGGGATCGGCCACCGGTGCCCGGTTGCCGCCCTGCGGGCCCGCGCCCTGGGAGCCGCCACCCTGCGGGGCGCCGGAGGACCAGCCTGCGTTGCCACCGCCCTGCGGGGCGCCGCCACCCTGGGATCGGGGCGCCTGCTGGCCCGAACCCCCGCGCGGCTGCCCGCCGCCGGTGTTCTGCCAGTTACCGCCGCCCGAGGAGGTCTTGGTGACCTTCGCCGTGGCGTAGCGCAGCGAGGGCGCGACCTCGTCCACCTCGACCTCGAAGACCGTGCGGCGATTGCCCTCACGGTCGTCGTAGCTGCGGGCACGCAGACGACCCTGGACGATGACGCGCATGCCCTTGGCCAGGGACTCCGCGACATTCTCCGCCGCCTGCCGCCACACGGCGCAGTTGAGGAACATGGCCTCGCCGTCGCGCCACTCATTGGTCTGTCGATCAAAGTTGCGCGGGGTGGAAGCCACCGTGAAGTTGGCCACTGCTGCCCCCGAAGGGGTGAATCGCAGTTCCGGGTCGGCGGTGAGATTGCCGACCAGGGTGATTTGGGTTTCGCCTGCCATTGTGCGTCCTCGTTGTCTCCGAATGTGGTCCGCAGTCGCCCTGCTGGGAGCCACGGAAGTGCTCGACGTGCCGATCACGGGATGACCGGCAGTTCAAGCCTGCCGCGCCGCCGACCCTTCTGGTAGCGATCGCTCGGTTCTGTGGACGGTGCGCCTCGCATCGGGGCGCGTACGCCGGACAGAACCGGACGGCCGCAGGTCAACGCTCAGGCGTCGCGACGCATGACCTTGGTGCGCATGAACTGCTCGTCAATGGTCATGAGGCGGTCGACCTCGTTGACCGTCGCGGGCTCGCACGTGGTGTTGATGACCACGTAGAGGCCTTCGGTCTTCTTGTTGATGGCGTATGCCAGGTGGCGACGCCCCCAGATGTCCACGTTGTCGACAGTGCCACCCTCACGGGTGATCGCACCGGTGTACTTGTCGACGAGGGGTTGCAGCTGTCGTTCATCGACATCGGGGCTGATGATCGCCATGATCTCGTACTTGCGCATGCGAACTCCACCTCCTTCGGTCTCGGCGGCCGTGGGTCGTTCCCACAGCAGGAGGGTTCAATGCGTGGCCCCGCGCATGGGCGCAGGACCGATAGGCCATCTTAGGCGGTCCTGCGCGCGGACGCGAAACGGCATCGCGCCTGGCGGACGCCGGCGACCGTCCCTTGACGGGCCACGGTGACGATTCGACAATGTGCGTATGAGTGCATCCATGCAGACAACGTCTGTGGCACCGCTCGCCGCGGAACGAAGCGTGAACACCGCGGTGGAGGTCTTCTCCCTGCTGGCGGACCCGACCCGGATCCGGATCATCCTTGCGCTGGAGGACGGCGAGCTCCCGGTGGGCGAGCTGGCCCGGCGGGTCGGCAAGTCGCCCACCTCGGTCTCCCGTCACCTCGCGAAGCTGCGATGGGGCCGGATGGTCGTGAACCGGCAGGAGGGCACCTGGGTGTACTACCGGCTGGCCGACGAACACGCCCGCACGCTGGTGGCACAGGCGATCTTCCAGGCCGAGCACATCTCCGACGCACAGCCGGCGCACCATGCAGCCAACTGACTCCCCGCGACGCGACGGGGCGATCTCCACGCCGGCGCACGATCCTCGGACACAGCTCCCGGCGGAAGCACACGCCGGGGGCCCGGTGCCGGGTCAGGGTCTGTGGCAGCGGGTGGACCGCGCGGACCTGACCCGGCTGGCGGTGGTCGTCTCGCTCATCGTGGTGGCCGGCGTCATCAGCCTGCTCGGGGCACCCGTGTGGGTGGTGGCCGTCCTGTCCGGTGCGGGCACCGTGACCGGATGCTGGCCGATCGCGGCGCAGTCCTGGCGGGACGTACGTGCCCACCGGATGAGCATGGACCTGTCCATGCTCATCGCCATCGCCGCAGCCGCCGCCATCGGCCAGTGGATGACCGCCCTGGTCATCAGCGCATTCGTGCTGGCCGCCGAGATCCTCGAGGACCTGTGCATGGCTCGCGGGCGGGACGTGCTGACGGACCTCATGTCCTTCCTGCCCTCCAGCGTCCTGGTCGTCGATGCCGGTGGCTCGCACTCGGTTCCCCTCGACGAGGTGCGCGTCGCCCAGACCATCGCCGTCCCGCCCGGCGGACGGGTGCCGGTGGACGGCACCGTGTCCGCGGGCTCCTCCACCGTGGACGAGTCGCGGATCACCGGCGAATCCCTGCCCCGTGACGTGTCCGTGGGAGCCACCGTCTTCGCCGGGTCGATCAACCAGACCGGCGCCCTCGAACTGCACGTCGACCGGGTGGGAGCCGAATCCTCCTACGGGCAGATCATCGAGGCGGTGCGCAAGGCGCAGTCCTCGCAGGCCCCGGTGCAGAAGCTGGCCGACCGCTTCGCCGGCTACCTGGTCTCCTTCGCGGTCGGGGCGGCCGTCCTCACCTTCGTCCTCACCCACGACCTGGAGGCCTCGATCACGGTCGTGATCGTCGCGGGTGCGTGCGGCATCGCGGCGGGCACGCCGCTCGCCGTGCTCGCCTCGACCGCCCGTGCGGCCCACAACGGAGCTTTTGTCAAGGACGGCACGCACCTCGAGGCTGTCCACGATCGACACGGTCGTCTTCGACAAGACCGGCACCCTGACCCTGGGCGCGCCCCGGGTGGTGGGCCTCGACCCCTCGTCCGGCACCGATCCCGAGCTGCTGCTGCGCCTGGCGGCCTCGGCCGAATGGCACTCCGAGCATCCCCTGGCCCACGCCCTGGTCGCCGAGGCGACGGCCCGGGGGCTCCAGTTGTCCGATCCCGAACGGGTCGGCTACGAACCGGGGGTCGGGGTGAGCGCGGTCATCGAGGGCACCCGCGTCGAGGTCGGGAACAGCCGGCTGGTCACCGCAGCCCCGGGCTCCGCGGAAAGGCCAGGCGCCAGCGCGATCCACGTCGCCCGAGACGGCAGCTATCTCGGTGCTGTGCTGGTGTCCGACGAGGTCCGTGCCAGTGCGCGGGAATGCGTGAGCGGCCTGCACGCTCTGGGCCTGCGCACCCTCATGCTCACCGGCGACCGCCGCGGGGCGGCCGACGCGGTCGCGTCCGAGATCGGCATCGACGACGTGCGGGCCGAGCTGCTGCCGGCCGACAAGCTCCGGATCATCGACGAGCAGCGCTCGGCCGGGCACCGGGTCGCCATGGTGGGCGACGGCGTCAACGACGCACCTGCCCTCGCCGCGGCCGATGTCGGCATCGCCATCGGCTCGGGAACCGACATCGCCCGCGAGAGCTCCGACGTGGTCCTCATCGGCACCGACCTGTCCGATCTCACCGCCACCATCGGCATCGCCCGACGGGCCCGGCGGATCGTCATCGCCAACTTCGTCGGCACGATCCTCGTGGACGCTGCGGGAATGCTGCTGGCGGCGCTCGGCATCCTCGGCCCGCTGCTGGCGGCGTTCGTGCACGTCGGCAGCGAGTCGGTCTTCATCCTCAACTCCGCCCGGCTCATCCCGGGACGGCGCGGCCGGGCCACAGCCCGACCGATTCACCCGGCCCGCACGTCGTAGCCGAGCGCGGCGGCCGCGGAGGCGATGGAGTCGGTGACCAGATCCGGCGCTGGCCCCTGGGTGTCGAGCACCTGGGGCCGGAACTTGCCGGTCCGCACGAGGATGCCGTGCAGCCCGGCGGCCTGGGCCCCGCGCACGTCGGAGTCGATGTCATCGCCGATCATGACCGTCTCACCGGCCCCGACACCCAGGTCTGCGAGCCCGGCCGCGAACATCCCGGGCTCGGGTTTGCCGACGACCGTGGCGCTGACGCCGCTGGCATGCTCCAGCCCGGCGAGGAAGGCGCCGGTGTCCAGCTGGATGCCCTCGGAGGTGCGCCAGACCAGTGCGCGGTGCATCGCGACCAGGGCCGCGCCGCCGAGGACGAGGTCGAGTGCACGGTTGAGTGACTGGTAGCTGAACTCGGGGCCGGCTCCACCCAGGACGACCACGTCGGCGTGACCGGGGGATCCGGGCCCGGCGAGGTCCACCAGCTCGACGCCCGAGGTCGCGAGGTCGTCGGTCACGTCACCGCTGCACAGCAGCGCCGCGGTGGCGCCCTCGAAGTGGGCGCGCAGGTACTCGGCCGTGGCGATCGGGGCCGTCACCACATCGTCCCCGGGCACCTCGAGACCCGCGGAGCGCAGTGCCGCGACCACCGAGCTGCGCGGCCGGGAGGTGGTGTTGGTGAGCAGACGGACGTGCGTGCCCGCGGCCCGGATCGTGCTCAGGGTGTCCACGGCACCAGGGAGCGCCCGCCAGGAGACGACGAGGACACCGTCGATGTCGAGCAGCAGCACGGCAGGACGCTGCGGAAGGGTCGGCTCCCGCTGAGAACCAGGCTCGAAGGGCTCGGGCATGGCATCACGATAGGTCCGCCGTGGGCCGGGCCAGTCCTGTCCCAGATCCTCGTCCGGAGCGGGGAACCCGGGCTCCTGGCGCCTGAGCCGAGCCGCCGAGCCAGCCCGCATTGCGCGCGCTCCTCAAAGCCAGGCGCGCCCATTCCCGTCGAACGAGCCCCATTCCGTCCGACGCGCTGGGCAACACCCTTCCCCCGGACGGCCAGGTCACCACGGTCCGGCTGGTCCACGCCGCGACGTGGGGCAGAGCTGGTACGCCGGTATCGTCGGGAGTGCACACCCGCTCCGGCAGCAAAGGCCCTCTGTGATTGGCGACCCTCTCCCCCTCGTCGGCAGGACCGCGCTGGTGACCGGCGTCTCGCGGCGCCGCGGCATCGGCTTCGCGGTTGCCCACCAGCTCGCCTCGCTCGGTGCCGACCTGTTCATCCATCACTACCGCCCCCACGATGTCGAGCAGCCCTGGGGCGGCGACGACCTGGAGGCTGTGCGCGCCGATCTCCGTGCGGCGTTGCGCCCGGATGCGCGATTCGCAGATCTGTCGGCCGATCTCTCACGGCCAGAAGCCCCCCAGCAGCTCTTCGAGACCGCCGTGAAGCTGACCGGTCACGTGGACATCCTGGTCGCCAATCATGCCCGGAGCGGTGGCGATGGATCCGTCCTCGACATGACCCCCGACCGGCTCGACGCCTTCTGGCAGACCAACACGCGCTCGACCGTGCTGCTGACCTCCGCATTCGCCCGGCAGCTGGCCGGGACGCCTGACGTGCCGGCACGCCCCGGCGAACGCGGCGCGACGCACGGGCCGTTCCCCGGGCCCCGTGGGAGGGTGTTCTGGATGACCTCTGGACAGATCCACGGGCCCATGCGCGGCGAGGTGGCCTATGCGGCGAGCAAGGCAGCGCTGGCCGGGGCGACCGCCACCGTCGCAGCGGAGTTGCTCGACCTCGGCATCGTCCTCAACACCATCGACCCGGGCCCTGTGAACACCGGCTATCTCGATCCGGCAAGCACCGACCGGTCGCTCGAATCACTCGAAGAACTCATCGTCACCACTGCCTTCGGGCGCTACGGGCGGCCTCAGGATGTCGCGGAGCTCATCGGCTGGCTGTGCACCGAGCACGGGTCATGGATCGTCGGGCAGGTTCTCACCAGCGACGGGGGTTTCGGCCTGGCGCGCTGACTGCAGGCAGGCTCAGCGCGGCGGTCCGGGAACGAGCACCTGACCGTCCCCCAGCCAGGCGCCCAGCCCACCGGTGAGCGCCCAGGCATCGAGGCCGGCCCGGCGCAGCAGCGCGGCAGCAGCCGTTGCGCGCGCTCCGGTGGTGCTCACGACGATGACGGGACGGTCGGTCTCGGCCAGCGGATCGTCCCCCCAGATCTCCTCGACCGGGTCCTCGCGAAGTCCCTTGGCCTCGACCAGGCGGGCACCGGGCAGATGCCCGCGGACGAACTCCCTGCGGCTCCGCACATCGATGACCACCGCCCCGTGCGACAACAGTCCGAGAGCCGAGGCCACGTCGAGACCGTGCGGGCTCTCCGGGCCCCGCCCCGGCTCCTCACCGGTTCCGCTCCCCTTGCTCCATGGCCATCTCACGGCCCACATCCTGCCACCGGACGATCCTCCTGACCTGTCGACCGGAACGGATGGCCCGACCCCGGTCTCCGGTACCCCATGGGCGATGATTGGGACACGTCCACGGGAAGGATCCAGGAGCAGCCATGACAGCGACGCCACACGGAGCCGGTTCGGCGGCCCTCGTGGTCATCGGCATGCAGTCCGGCACCATCCAGGGCTGCTGGCAGGTCAACCGTGTGATCGCGACGATCACCGATCTCGTGGCCAGGGCGCGGCTGGCAGGTGTCCCGGTGGTCTGGGTGGACGACCTGCACGCCGATCCGCCACTCGAGCCGGACACCACCGACGCACTGGCCGGACTGGTCCGGGAGCCCGGCGAATTCGTCGTGCAGAAGCGCTACCGCGACGGCTTCGAGACGAGCGATCTTGCCGACACGCTCGCCGTTCTCGCTGCCCACGAGTTGTTCGTCTGCGGGGCCTGGAGCGACCAGTCCGTGCGCGCCACCCTGCTGGGCGGGCTGACCCGCGGTTTCACGATGACCCTCGTCGAGGACGCCCACACAGCCCCGCCCCGGGAGCAGGCAGATCTCCGGATCCCCGCCGAGAGCGTGGTCGGCGTCATGAATGTGATCGCCTCGACCCCGGGGACGCCGAGCCAGGCGTGCAGCACGCTCGCCGCCGCGGAGATCGACTTCGGGAGGCTGGTTCCCGTGCGGGACGAGGCAGTGGCCGACGAGGCCCTGACCGTCCAGGAGGACGAGAGCGACGAAGCCGAGAGCCTCGACGCACCAGCGCCGGCATCCCGGGCCCGGCAGGACCCGGCTGAATGAGAGATCTGGATCTCGCCGACTGTTGTCAGGCGTGCCCCGCCCCGGGTGAGTTCAGGTGAGCCCGGCGTCGCGATCCGGCCGGCAGGCATGGCTCCGCCGGCGGCTGCGGCAGCGCACCGGGATGCCACGTGACGTTCTCGTGCTGGGTCTGATCGCCTTCTTCGTGGCCCTGGGCTTCGGTGTCCTGGTTCCCGTGCTGCCGAGCTTCGCCACCCATTTCGGGGCCAACGACTTCATGGTGGGTCTGGTGGTCTCCACCTTCGCGGCCATGCGGCTCGCCACCAGCCCTTTCTGCGGCCGGATCCTCGCGAGCCTCGGAGGGCGCACGACCCTGGCGGTGGGCGTCTTCATCGTCGCGGCGTCGAGCTCGATCATGGCCTTCGCGACGAACTACTGGTGGCTGCTCGGGTGGCGGGCGGCCGGCGGAATCGGCTCTGCGATGTTCACCGTGTCCGCAATGACCCTGCTGCTGGCGAGCGTCCCGGCCCACATGCGCGGGCGGGCCACCGGCTTCTACCAGACCGGCTTCCTCATCGGCGGGATGGCCGGACCGGCACTGGGTGGGCTGCTCGCCAGGATCTCCCTGGTGGCGCCCTTCCACTTCTATGCGGTCACGCTTGCGGCCGCGGGGACGGTCGGCCTGGCGATGCTGACCACCACGACCACCCGTGCTGAACTGCCCGGCGCCTCCAGACAGCCCCGGCCGCTGCGCCAGATCCTCTCGGACAAGCGCTTCCAGACCGCCTGCACCGCCAACTTCGCGCAGGGCTGGAACTCGATCGGCGTCCGCAATTCACTCATTCCACTGGTGATCGTGGCTGGTCTGGGTCTGACCCCGACGTGGACGGGCATCGTCTTCGCGATCGCGGCCGTGGTGCAGACCATCGCAATGCTCCCCGTCGGGCGCTTCGTCGACACCGTGGGCCGCCGGCCCGCCCTGCTCGTCAGTGGCCTGCTCATGGCCCTCGCGATCATGGGTGTGGCACTGAGCAATTCGATCTGGCCCGTGATGGCGCTGATGTGCGTCTACGCGGTGGGCGCCGCAGCGATGGGAACCGCCCCGGCCGCCAGCGTCGGGGATGCCACCGGCGGCGTGCGCAGCGGCACACCGGTGGCGTTGTTCTCGATGTCGAGCGACCTGGGTGCCATTGCCGGCCCACTGGTCGCGGGAGTGCTGTCCGACCAGTTCGGCCGGTCATGGGGGTTCTCGGTCGGCGCGGCGCTGCTGGCATTCAGCTCACTGATGGCACTGCGCATGCCTCGCGGCGAGTTCGGGCACCAGGCACCCGGCGACAGCTGAGTGGCGTCCCAGGCCGGCGGCCGGCCGGACCAACCCCTCCGTTCCTTCCACGCGCATGTTCTTCCGCGCACATGCGCGTGAGACGCTGCCCCGACGTAGGGCGAGACTCCTCCAGTCCCGGCTCCACGTCACGGGCAGCGTCCAGCATGTCGACGTCTGCCACCGGTGTCCAGATTGCTCATCTCGGTGCCTCCGCCAGGAACTGTCACGACGCCGTTCATCATCTTGGTCAGGACAGGCCCGAAGTCCGTGGCCATGAGGAGAGCGAGAGCCATCACCACAGTGCCGGTCAGCACGGTCTGGAAGATGTTTCCCTTCCGGGAGGGAACGATAAGTGCCACGAAGAACGGGATCGTATTCGCGCAGGGCTCTGTCCACGGCATCCTGAGCACCAAGGGCGAGCTGGACGCGAGGTACGTGATGTCCAACTACTCGGCTGCACTCTTCGCGGAGGGCTCGCGGGTAGACCCGCCGAAACCCTCTCGAGGTCATTCTTCTGCCCTCTATGAATCCTGCTAGACAATCAAATAGCCTGGTCGCATGGACCCGATCCGCAATCCCTACGCACCGGGCGCCGGGCAACGGCCCCCTGAGCTTGCCGGCCGCGCGGAACAGCTGCGTCACTTCGACGTGGTGATCGAACGCGTCTCGCGCGGGCGCCCCGAGCGTTCGCTCATCCTCACCGGCCTGCGCGGAGTCGGCAAGACCGTTCTGCTCAACGCCTTGCGGGGCAAGGCGGTTCGCGCCCACTGGGGCACCGGAAAGCTCGAGGCACGCCCGGAGCAGAATCTGCGGCGTCCCCTCGGCGCAGCCCTCCACATGGCCATCCGCGAGCTGGGGCATCCCGATGTCGACCAGGCCCTCGGCACCGTCCGGGCCTTCATCGAGCGCGACGCCAAGCCCGGCAGCAAGCTGGCCGAGCGCTGGAATCCGGGCATCAGCACGCCGGCCACGAAGGGGCGCGCCGACTCCGGGGACATCGAGATCGACCTCGTCGAGCTGTTCAGCGATCTCGGCGGACTCGCGGCGGACATGGGTGTGGGCATCGCGGTCTTCATCGACGAGATGCAGGATCTGGACGCCGCCGACGTCTCGGCGCTGTGCGCCGCCTGCCACGAGATAAGCCAGCAGGGCCTGCCCTTCATCGTCGTCGGGGCCGGTCTGCCCCACCTGCCGGCCGTGCTGTCCGCGTCGAAGAGCTATTCCGAGCGGCTGTTCAGCTACCAACGCATCGACCGGCTCGACCGCGCCGCCGCCGACCAGGCGCTCCAGGCGCCCGCCCACGACGAGGATGCCGAATGGAGCGGCGAGGCGCTGGACGCCATGTACGGGACCACCGGCGGCTATCCCTACTTCATCCAGGCCTACGGCAAGGCGGTCTGGGACGTGGCCACGGCCAGCCCGATCACCCCCGACGATGTGCAGGTGGGCACCCCGGATGCCGCGGACGAGCTCGCCGTCGGCTTCTTCGGGAGCCGCTTCGAGCGCGCGACCCCTGCCGAGCGGGAGTACCTGCGCGCGATGGCCGAGCTCAGCGAGGACGACGCCGAGGTGGCCAGCAGCGAGGTTGCCCAGGCGCTCGGGCGCAAGCCCCAGTCCCTCTCCCCGGCCCGCGACGCGCTCATGAAGAAGGGCCTGGTCTACTCCGGCGAACGGGGCAAGGTCGCCTTCACCGTGCCGCACTTCGGGCGCTATCTCCGTGGCCAACCGTGACGCCCGCGGACGCAGGAGCACGATCCGGGTCCTCGCCGGGCCGCTCCGCAGACTCACCCGCCCCGCTCGATGAGCTGGTCACCGGCGTGGACGGACGCGTCCGGCCGCGCTGGGCGGCCACCGATCCCCTGCTTCGCGACTACTTCGACACCGAGTGGGGCCGACCGGTGCACACCGAGTCGGGCATCTACGAGCGGCTGTGCCTCGAGGCCTTCCAGTCAGGCCTCAGCTGGTCCACGATCCTGCGCAAGCGTCCGGCGTTCCGCAGGGCCTTCGCGCACTTCGATCCGGACGTGGTCGCCGGCTACGGCCCCTCGGATCTGAGCCGTCTGCTCGACGATCGGCAGATCGTCCGCAACAGACGCAAGATCGAGGCGACCGTCACGAACGCGCGGGCCACCATCGCGCTGCGCGGCGCCGGCGGACTCGCCGACTTCCTGTGGAGCCGCCGGCCCCGGCCCGTTCCCAGGCCCCGCAGCGAGGCCGCGATCCCGACCTCGACTCCCGAGTCGACGGCACTGGCAAAGGACCTGCGACATGAGGGTTTCGTCTTCGTCGGCCCCACCACGATGTTCGCGCTGATGACGGCGATCGGCATGGTGGACGCCAGGATCGAGGGTTGTTCAGGCCTGGTGGGCTGAGCCGGGCGGGGTGGGCGGGCCGGAGACTCCGTCGCCCTCCCGAGCCACGAGGCCTGCCGTCAGGGACCCGCGCGTCGACCCCCGACGGGAGTCACATCACCATGGCCATGGGCATCGAGAACAACACGGCGTTGACGACCGCCAGCACCACGATCGGCACCGCATTGGCGACGAAGCTGGCCCTCGGATTGCGGTCTCCCCTACGTCCCGTGGCCAGCCGGTGTGCCGTGTACAGCGCCGCGGCGGTGCCGGCCACGATGAGCAATTGCTGCAGGATCTTGATGGTCCCTGCCCCCACGACCGCAGTGGAACGCCCGGCGAGATCCGCGCCGAACAGCCCCTGGAATGAGAAGAGGACCGACTTCCCCTCGGCGAGCAGGTGGAACAGGCTGTGCGCGATGTGCACCGCGATGCCGAAGGGGATGAAGGAGTACCCGAACTGCGCGAAGTTCTGCTTCGCCGTCCGGCCGTTGAGTTGCGCGGCGACGAACGCCGCCAGCCCGACCAGCGCCACGGGTGCGAGCACCGTGGGGACGAATGCGAAGGTGAAGGTGAAGTAGCTGCTCTCGGTGCCGAACTGTTCGCTGACCCAGTCGGTGATCTGCTCCCACAGCGGCAGCATCGAGACGTTCTCCAGCAGCACGATGCCGACGATCGCGACGGCGAGGAAGGAGACCTCGAAGCGCGGCCTGCGCACCGTCCACAGTTCTCTGGTCGGGATGCGCGGGGACAGCCGGATCGAATCGTTGGGGCAGTTCTTGAGGCATCCGGCGCAGTAGTCGCACTGCGCGCTGGTGTCCATGGCCCGGGCGTACTCGAACATGTGGCACCCGGCGCCCCCGGCGCCACCCTTGTAGCAGGCCTCCACCTCGCAGCCGGAGCAGACCGGCCTGGTGGCGCGCAGCTCGAGCATGCCGGCCCGCGCGTAGTTGCTGGACAGCCCGCCGATGAAGCAGACATAACGGCACCAGGTGCGCCGTTCGTAGCCGGCGCCGAAGAGCACAGCCGCCGCGGTGACGAGCAGGAGCAGGACGGCCGAGCTGCGCGGGGATTCGGAGACCCCCCAGATGTGCTCGACCCAGGTGACGACGAGGAAGACCCCCACGGTGATCCAGATGGCATTTCTGCGCAGCGCCCTCGGCACCGGGCGGTTCGCGCCGACGAGCTTCTGGACGAGATCGCTGACCAGCCCGAACGGGCAGATGGCGCACCAGAACCTGCCCACGACGAGCAGCGCGATCGGCAGCGCGGACCACCACAGCACCCACATGACGGTGGCGCCGACGTTCTGGTCGGCGTCGAGGGGGCCGGTCACCAACTCGTAGATGATGAACACGGTGCCGATGAGGACCGGCACCTGGAAGACCGTGGGATACCAGCGGCTCCGCAGGAATCCCGACAGGAGCCGGTTGTCCAGCAGATTGACGGGCTTCCTCGCCCTGTCGTGCCCGCTCGGGTGGCGCGGGCTCACCGGCCCCCGTGAGGCCATGCTGGTGTGGGTTGTCTGGCTCACCGTGTCAGTCCTTGCCTGCGAGCGGGCCGGTGCGTCCGTGGGGTTCGTCCGCACCGGTCCAGTTCGCGTGTGGAATCGTGCTCAGACGCCGGCCGGAGCGGCGGCAGGCTGATGCTTCGCAGCGCGCTTCGGAACCCTGGTCAGCAGGGCCCCCATGATGAGCGCGGTCCCCATCCAGATGATGGCCTGGGCGATGACGGAGTACATGCGGAAACGGGAGAGCAGATCGGCCGGGAACCCCGGGAAGAGGATGTTCCCGCTCGGGTCCTTGAGTGCCTGGGGCGTCTCGGTGGTGATCGGGATCGTCACCGCCGAGTCCCCGGAGCCGTAGGTCACCGAGGAGCCGTAGTACTGGACGTTCTGGCTCAGCGAGCCGAGCGTCGGCAGCAGGGCGAAGATGATGCACATCACCGCCGTGTAGGCGGCGCCCGCGATGATCACGGCGGTCCAGGTGTTCATCGTCCTGGCCAGCCGACGTGCGAGGAAGACGGCGAGCAGCATGAAGACGATCGACGACGCCACCGTGAGCAGATAGAGGTTTCCGCGCTGGTGGATGGTGAAGTCGTGACCGATGGCCGGCGGATTCGGCGGGTACTTGAGGGCCGGCACGACGTAGACGGCCACCCACCCGAGCAGGCCGGTGAGCAGCAGCGTGAGCCGCACCGACAGTGGCGGCTGCCCCTCGGTCAGTTTGAGGATGATGCGGAAGGCGATGGCGATGAGCAGGCCGAAGGCCAGGCCCATGAGGGCCATGCCGGTGGCGATGCCGATGTTGCTCTGGATGCTGCGCGAGAAGATCTCGATGTCGGCGCCGGGCTCCGGGAACTTGATCCCCGCCGCCGCGTCGAGCTTGTCCACCGCTTCCTGGACCTCGTCGCGGGCGGCCTCGTAGTCGATGGCGAGTTGGATCTGGGGCTCGGCGAGAATCTTGGAGAAGATGAATGCCAGGAGTCCGGCAATCACGCCCGAAATCGCGCCGGTGAAGAATATTCTCCGGTTGTTCAGGTATTGGATCATTGTTTTCCTTGTCTGAGGGCGCGCCGAGACAAACTCCGGTAACCCGCAGGCTCCCCGCAGAATTTCACCACCGTGTGGGTTTCACCACCATGTGGCAATTCTGGGCGCGCAAGAAATGTGGATGCCGCACCATGGAATGCGGTCCAGGAGAATGCGGCGCGGACAGCAGCTCAGGGTCGGAAGCGAAAGCTACCGGGTCTCGAACCGGCCGACGCCGAAAATGTGTGAGCGCCCATGCCGGGAGCTCACACCCGGCTCAGGATCCCGGCTCAGTGGCAGGGGAATCCGAGGAAGTGACGGGCGTCGTGGGCGAACTCGTGGATGTGCATGTCGCTGCCGAACACCGAGTACGCACCCTGGTCGACGCCGATGAAGTAGTAGAGCAGTGCGGCAACGACCAAGGCCGAGATGACCCAGCCGATGGCCGAGTCCTTGGCCCAGTCGACTGCGCCGGTCTTCGCCGGAACTGCGGCGTACGAAGCTGAAGACATCTGGAGAACCTTCCCTCTGGGGATTACGCGTCCCACACCGATGATTCGTCCTGGACGGGAGGTCTGAACTCATCTCGCAGGTGATCCTGCCAGCTTCACAGTGGCGCGACCGTGCCGGATTCAACCGGCTTCTCCTTACCAGAACAGCTTCAAGCTAGCATCCGCCCCGGGGGCTGGGGACACCGGGGTCGCAATGAATCGGATCGACCCCGCCGACAAGGGAATCCGCTGCATGATGCGCAGAAACACATGCCGGCCCGGGTGTGCGCTCAGGCGCTCGGCGTCGCCGACATCATCGCCGAGGCCGCCATCGTGGAGCCGTCGGCCATCGTCATCATGCCCGAGGCATCGTCCATCGACATGCTCGATCCGGACGACATGGACATTCCGGACATGCTCTGCCCGCTCGCCATCGACATGCTCGACATGGTGTCCCCGCTGGACATCGACATCGAGCCCATGGAGCTGTCGGAACCACCTGAGGTGGCCACCGCGCGCACGATCACCAGAGCGAGGATGCCCAGCGCCACGACAACGACGACAATTCGGCCGATGGTCCGATTCGGGGAGGACTTGGGTGCGCCATTGTCCTGCGGCGATTCGTCTGTGGGCATGAAATCCTCCTGACGCTGAGTGCGCAGCCCAAGATACCGCACAGGTGTGCCCGGAATTCGTCCGGGAAATTCCTCCGGGTGCCGGGATCAGCCGCTCAGGCCTGCCAGCTGAACAGTTCTCCGTGCTCGTCCCGGATTCGCGCGGTCGGCGAGGTGGTCACGTCGAGGCTGACCGACAGCCAGTGGTCAGGTACGGCGCTGTCGGCGAGCCGGTAGCTGATGGACTTGTTGGCCAGTTCGTCGACATGGCTGTGGGCACGGGCCAGCCAGCCGTGACGCCGACGGAGCGCCAGCAGCTGCTGGTAGACGCGATGGGTCGGCTCGCCGAGCCTCGAGAGCTGCCCGGGGAGTTCGGGCATCGCCGGTCGCACCTCGTCGTCGCCGCCCGGGCGCTCGTACTTCGTGCCGCGGAAGGCCTGCTCGTCCCCGTAGTAGATGCTCGGCATGCCGCCGAGGGTAAGCAGCAGGACCGCCGCGAGCACGGCCTTGTCCGCGCCGACCTTGCTGGCGATCCTCGTCACATCGTGGTTGCCGACGAAGGTGAGCGGTTGGAAGTGGTCGAGGACGTCGTTGTGCCGGTCCAGGGTCCAGGCCAGCTCGAAGAAGTTCTCGGACTCCAGGCTGCTCCAGCACGCCTTCCACAGCTCGTACTGGGTCAGGGAGTCCATGCCCGAACGCTCCACGATCGAGACATAGTCGCCGTGGATCACCTCGCCCACCACGAGCACCTCGGGGAACTGGCGGCGTACCTCGGCGAGCACCGGGGCCCAGAAGTCCGGGTCCACCGCATAGGCGGCGTCCAGGCGCCAGCCGTCCGCCCCGCGGGCCAGCCAGTGGGTCATCACGTCGGTGACCAGCCGGCTCACCGAGGCCGACGAGTGGTTGAGCACGACCAGGTCGTCGCTGCCCTCGAAGTTGAGCCGGATCGGTGGGTTGTGGCCGAAGTCGATGTGGAACATGTCTGCGCAGCTGCCGTCAGGGCCTTCGGCCAGGGCTTTCAGGAGCTGCGGGTACCGGGAGCTGACGTGGTTGAACACGCCGTCCAGGAGCAGCTTCACTCCCCGCTCGTGACAGGCCCTCGCCAGCTGCTCGAAATCGGCCTCGTCACCGAGACGGGGATCGATCCGGTAGTAGTCGAGGGTGTCGTAGCCGTGCGAGACCGAGGCGAAGACGGGCCCCAGCGCGAGCCCGTTGCAGCCGAGTTCGACGAGATAGTCGAGCCACTTCTCGAGCTGCGGCAGCCGATGGTCGACGTGGGTGGAGACCTGCTCGGGCGGCGTGGGGGCCCCGAGCTGGTCCGGGTGGACGGGAGCGCCGGTGAATCCCAAGGGGTAGACGCTCCACCAGATGACGTCGTGCTGCCAGCTCGGCATGGGCCCTCCTCGGCTCGACCAACCAACCCTGGCCATCGACTCTACGGGCTGGTGGCCCCGCGGGGTGCTGACCCCGCCGGGGGTGCGGCGCCGGGTCGCCGCTCAGCTCGCCCAGTGACCGGCGTAGAACAGACTGGCCCACCAGACCATCAGCGCCAGACTCGCCGTCGTGGCGCAGGTGAGGACGACGACGCGGGTGCCACGGGCGAGGGTGCCGGCCGGGCGCAAGGAGGCCCCGGCGCCGATGGCGATGAACAGCGGGAACCACAGCGGGACGGCCCGGTTGACCGAGATGAACCAGGTGGTGCAGCTCAGCGCGAGCACCTGCCCGAGCACGTAGACCGCCTGCGCCCAGGCCCGGCGCAGGGCGCAGCCCAGCACCGTGAGGTAGCCGAGCACGACCGAGGCGATCTCGAAACGGAACATCCAGGCCCGGCTCGGCTCACCGGGCCACGACTGCGGGTTGGTGGCGAAAAGGGTGTTCCGCAGACCGTCCCAGGGAGTCAGGAAGCTGCGCTGCCAACCGGCCCGTTGTGCCCCGAACCACGCCTGCCAGCTGCCGGTGAGGGCGTGCAGGTAGACGACATAGGCAACGACCGCGAGCAGCGGCAGCACCGCCCAGCCCGCGTGACGCCACCGGGCGGACCAGGAGTGCTCGTGGACGCCCGCATCGGCTCCTCCGGGCGAGGGTTCGCCACCGGTGAGGGCGAGCACGGCCAGCCCCGCGACCAGGAACACGCCCGAGACACGCACCGCGCAGGCTCCGGCGCCCAGCAGCGCGACCAGCGGCCAGCGGCCCCGGCGGGCGAGCAGCCAGGCCCAGAAGGCGAGCGCGCAGAAGACCGCCTCCGTGTAGGGCACCGAGGTGAACACCGCCATCGGTGCGAGCAGCCAGGCGCAGGCGGCGAAGGGCCCGCCCATCCGGGCCAGTGCCAGCGCGGCGGCCAGCGCCGCGAGATTGCTCAGCAGGGCGGCGGTCAGCGTCATGGACAGCCCGAGTGTCCCGAAGGCGCGCATGAGCAGCGGCAACCCGGGGAAGAAGGCCATGTTCTGGGCGTCGGCGTAGCCGCTGCGCGCGATGCCCAGATAGTGCTGGACGTCCCAGTTGCCGGCGACCGTCTCGAGACTGTCGCCGGTCCGCTGCATGACGACGAACGCCGTGACGAACAGGATGAGACGGGTGGCGAGCCAGACCGTGAGGACGAGGTGGTCGCGTCCGCGCCGCTCGCTCATGCGCTGCGCACGGCCAGCGCCCGCCCGATCCACGGCGCATCGGGCGCGTGGTCGAGCACGCCACCCACCGGGTCGTCCACATAGGGGGCCCGCACCGGATCTTCCCAGGGATTGAGGATGTCGTGGACCACCCGGGAGGCGAGCCACAGTTGCACACCGATGCGCGCCAGCACCGCGAACCAGTAGAGCGGGTTGGCATTCTCGCCGACCCCGAGGATGCCCTCGAGCAGACCCCAGACGGCCAGGAAGTGCAGCACCTCGGCGACATTCCACACCGCCCAGTCGAAGACGCGCGGCCGGGCCAGCACGACGAAGGGCAGCAGCCACAGGGAGTACTGCGGCGAGTAGACCTTGTTGCAGACCAGGAAGACGACGAGGGCGAGGAAGACCACCTGGCCCAGACGGGGCCGGCGCGGGGCCGTGAACACGAGCCAGGTGAGTCCGGCGAGACCACCGATCATGAGGATCGCGATGACGATGTTCAGGCCGGGCACGGTCAGCCCCATGAGCCGCAGCACGTACCACAACGATCCGAGATCGGCGCCGCGGCTGAAGTTCAGCGACCAGAAGCTCGCCCAGCCGGCCGGCGCCGTGATCATCACCGGCAGATTGACGACGAGCCAGCTGAGCACTGCCCCGGCGAGGAAGCGGCCGAAGGCCTTGAGCCGGTCGGCGCGGATGCAGAGCAGCAGGACGGCGAGGACGACGAAGACCGGGTAGAACTTCGCGGAGAAGGCAAGCCCGATGAGCACCCCCGACGCGACCGGCCGGCGCCGTGCCCACAGGAGCACTCCGACGGAGGTGAGCGCCACCGCGAGCACGTCCCAGTTGACGAGTCCGGTGGCCAGCACGACCGGGGCGGCGGCGATGAGCATCGCATCGAAGCTGCGCACCCGCACGCCGCCGGTCGCCGGGCTCGCCGAGTCGCGTCCCATCGCCAGGTGGGAGATGACCAGGGCGAGGAAGCAGCAGAACAGCCCGATCGTGGTGAGGACGAAGAACAGATGGCTTGCGTCGAGCTGCTGCTGCCCGCTGGCTCCCGGGCCGACGATTCCGCCGAAGATCCGCGTGAAGAAGCGTCCGAGCATCACGGCATAACCGGTAACGACCGGGTATTCGAGATGCGCCTGACCGTAGATGCTGGCACCGGTGGCGATGCCGCGGCCCTGGTAGATGAGCGGGATGTCGGAGTAGCACAGCCGCAGGAAGGGGTTGACCGTCTGCCCGTAGACATGCTGCTGGCAGGGCGCCTGACGCGCCATCAGGATGACCCAGTTCAGCGCCGAGACGACCAGCGCCCAGGGGACCGGATCGAACCAGATGCCCCATGCTCGGGCATGACGTCCGAGCGGACCACCGATGCGCTGCGAGAAACGCTCCATGCCACTCACCTGCGCGCTGCCTCCAACAATTTCCCGGGCACCCCTGGCCCCTAGCCTGTCGCGGCGACCGTCGCAGCGGCCTGCCCGGTGGTTCTGTTGTCCGCAGCCGTCTCCTGCACCGTCGCGGCCGCCTGCTGGCTCTGTGCCGCCTGGGTGGTCGCGGCGGCGGTCGGCTGCTGGTAGGTGGTCGCCGCCCCGGCGGTCTGCTGCGAGTAGCTCGGCGTCTGCTCCGTGCCGTCATCGCCGGAATTCTGGTTGCCGGAATTCGGGTAGTAGGTGCTGCTCGCAGTCGCGGTGGCCGACGACTTCACATTGTTCAGTCCGCTGAAGTTCTCGTTCGGCAGGCCCTTCATGGCGCTCTCCATGTAGTCGAGCCAGGTGTCGGCGGGGTACAGGCTGGACTCGAAGGCACCCGACGGCGAATAGGGATCGAGATTCTCGTTGCCGTCACCGGCGACGTACATCACCGCCGTGGAGATCTGCTTGGTGGATCCGACGAACCATGCGGCGGTTGTGTCGTCGCCCTCGTCCTTCGTCCCGGTCTTGGCGATGACTTCGCGATCCAGTGCCTGGGCGGTCTTGCCGGTACCGCTCGTCACCACCGATTCGAGTCCGGTCTGCGCATTCTGCGCAATGCTCTGCTCGACGGTCTGGGTGGAGTCGGTCTTTCCCGAGTAGATGACCTTGTCGTTGGCATCGTGCACCTCCTTGACGACATGGGTGGTGTTCTTCTTGCCGTCATTGGCGATGGTGGCGAAGCCGGTGGCGTTCGACAGCGGACTCACCTGGGCGGTGCCCAGCGCGATCCGGTTGTTGAGATCCCAGCCGTCCGAAGTGGGCACGCCCGCGTCGTTGGCTGCCTTGACGACCGAGCTGGGGCCGTCGTTGAGCCGGGTGACCAGGTCGGTGAAGGCCGTGTTCATCGAGTAGGAGGTGGCCTTGAGCAGGGTCACGCTGCCGTAGTTGACGTTCGAGTCGTTGTGCACTGACACGGTGTCGCCGGTCGGCGTGAAGGTGTTCCCGTTGAGGACGGTGCTCAGCCCGTAGCCCTGCCGCAGGCCGGCGAGCAGTGTCCAGGCCTTGAAGGTGGACGCTGCCGGGCGCGCGGTGGTGCCCCAGTTGAGCTGGGAGGTGACATAGTCCGGGCCACCGTAGAGGGCATAGACCTCGCCCGTCCCGACCGCGACGGAGGCGATCGCCGCGTGCAGGTTCTTGGCGTCCTGGGTCGTCTTGGCGTTCTTGATGGCCTTCGCCGTGTAGTCCTGCGCCGTCTTGATGGCGGACGCCTGCATGGTCGGGTCGAAGGTGGTGATCACCTTGAGCCCGCCGCCGTTGATCTCGGAGTCGGTGAAGCCGTTGTCCTTGAGCTCCTGGACCGCCATCGCGATGAGGAATCCGTTCGGCCCGCCGTAGGTGTCGGACTGGCTGGTGGGCTGCACGTCCGGCAACTTGTCGTAGTTCGAGTCGTGGTCGGACTGGGAGATGTTGCCGGCCTGGAGCATGCCGTCCAGCACATAGTTGTAGCGCTCGACAAGCTGCTTCTTCGCGGCATCGCCGTTGGCCGGGTCGAGGGCGGAGGGATTGTTGATCAGCGATGCGAGCATCGCTGCTTGCGGCACGGTCAGCTTGTCGGAGGTGGTGTTGAAGAACACCTCGGCGGCGCGTTCGACGCCGTAGGCACCGCGCCCGAAGTAGACGGTGTTGAGATAGCCGGCGAGCACGTCCTCCTTGCTCACCTCGGTGCTCATCTTGACTGCCAGCGCCAGCTCGTGGAGCTTGCGGCTCACCGTCTGGTCGCTGCTCAGGTAGCGGATCTTGATGTACTGCTGGGTGATCGTGGAGCCGCTCTGCAGCTCTTCGCCGCGCGCGATCGCCACGAGCGAGCGCGCAATGCCCTTCGGCGAGACGCCCCGATTCGTCCAGAAGGTGCGGTCCTCGGCGGCGATCGCCGCGTTCTTCATGTTGTCCGAGATCTTCGAGTAGTCGACGACCGTGCGGTTCTGCACTGCCAGCTCGCCGAGCTTCGTCGTGCCGTCGCGGTAGTAGAGGGTCGTCGTCTGGGAGGTGAAGTTCTGGTTCGGATCAGGGAGCTTCACGCTGCGGTAGTAGGCGAATCCGCCCACCACGACGACGAGCAGGGCCAGGACGACGACGATCGCGATGATCATGAAGACCCGCCCGACGAGGTGGCCCTTCGTGGCGTGACGACCGCTGGATGCCTCCGCAGCCCGTTTGGGCCGGGCTTGGTTGGAAGCCCCGTGCCGATCAGCCATAGATGTCCTCCACTGTCTGCTCATGGCGGGGCGCCCGGCGCTTGCGGCCGTCGCCCAGGAGATAGCTCAAGATCATGAAGTTCCATCCGCAGTCCGGACAGACCTCGACCTCGCAGACCTTGAACTCACCGAACCGATTCTCCATCTCGCCCAACTCGGCGGGTTGGCGGATGCGCCCGGAGTACTGCCCCAGCTGGTCACCGAAGACGTAGTCGAGCAGTGTGAGGTGCTCGCCCGCGCACACCGGGCACTCCTGACCGGCGGGCCAGCCGTGATGCAGCGCGGAAGTGACCAACAAGGGATCGGCGTCGCACGGATCGGACTCCATCATGGGGTGGGTCGGACGACGCAGCGCCTCCAGCGTCGCCCGGCGCTGGAGCGCATAACTCACCACATGGCGCTGCGTCCGCATGGGGCAAGGGTAGTGGGCGAGTGTGTGAATGCGCTCGATGACGGATGACGAAACAGCCGCGACGAGACCTCGTGGACCGGACGGCCGCCGCATCGCTCCTGGTCAGCGACAGTTGAGGGACACGCGAGGAGGGCATGGAGGACCGGAGTCGAATGATCGGGAAGGGCCGGGGCCAGGCCTCGGATGGACGGGCGGCGCGGCATTGCCGCTACACTGGCGGGGCGCGAATGCGAGATGGGGCATTAGCTCAGTTGGTAGAGCGACGGCTTTGCAAGCCGTAGGTCAGGGGTTCGAATCCCCTATGCTCCACC
>JBAQVA010000176.1:0-2347 GCA_049297835.1 Propionibacterium sp. | reverse complement strand
GGCGTCGTAGCTGGGAGTGGAGATCCGTTCGTGTTGGCGGCGGTCTTCGCGGCGTCCGGAGGCGATAGCGAGGAGCAGCCCGACGACAAGGGGAATGGTGAGGTCACGCAGCAGCTCCGCCCACATGTGGTGCATCCTCCGTATCGTCGGGGCGTGTGATGCGCAATCCGGACAGGCCCCACAGCAGCCACACGAGCCCAGCCCAGTAGGCGAGCTGCGGGAACGCGGCCCAGGAACCGGGTGGATTGGGGGGCGTCAACGTCGCGAATGCATCTAATACATAGGACGCGGCCATGGCGGCGGGCATGATGATGAGGATCGGGATCGCATGGTTGTGGCGGACGGCGGCGAGGATCATCGCAGCCAGGCCGGTGGCGATCCACAGGCCCGACCGGATGGTGACTGCGATCATCTGGTGCGGCAGGGCCGCGTCGGGCATCTCGGGGACCAGCAGCGTCAGGGCTCCTCGGGCGATCCACATCACCCCGAGCGGATAGATGAGCCGCTCCCGGCGGGTGCTCACGAGGGGATCCCGACGTATTGCGGCCCAGATGTCTCGTGATTCACAGTGATGGAGGTCTTTATGTCTGTGAGGACGGCTTGAGCGCTGCGGGCCCATGCAAGCAGGTTGTTGAAGTCCGATGCGCTGGGCGTTCCTGACACATTGCCGGGAATCTGACTCACGCTGGATGACGAGGCGACATAGTAGCCAGCATTGATGTGATAGTGCGTCTGCCCGGCGCCTCCGATGTCGACGGCCCGTGTGGTGTCAGCGAGGGCATTCACGTCGGTATTGTCGAGGGTGACAGTGCCGCCGACCGAGACGGTTTTGCCGTTGACCGTGGCGACCTGCTCCCCGGCGTTGCTCTCGGTGATGGTCTTCGGGGCGGCGAGGGCGACCGCAATCCGCGTGGACGATCCGGTCTGCTGAACGATTACCACATCTCCGACGGCTGCACCTTTGGTGGCATCGGTTTCGGAGAGCGCAGCTGCCGGCCCCCCTGTGACTGGAGCCGATTCGAGCGGGTCGATGGAGGTGATCGTCTCCCGTTGAGTGACGGTGGCCGGCGCCGCGATGTCACCTCGGGCGGTTCGCCCCGCTGCGAGGTTTGCTGCTGCGGCTAGTTTCAGGCTGGTCATCGAAGACCGCCCGAGAAACCCCCGGCTTTAGCCGTGGGGAGGTAAGGGCGGCTAGACATTCCGCTGGTCCGCGACGTACTGCTTGACGACGTCCAGTGGCGCTCCGCCAACTGTGGCAACGAAGTACGAGTTGGTCCACAGGGTCGGGAGTCGTGAGCGGAGGCTGGGGAACTCGTTACGGAGCAGTCGAGACGAGCGGCCCTTGATTTGTTTGACCAGGCGGTGGATGCCGTACTGCGGGTCGCACTCGACCAGTAGGTGGACGTGGTCCGGCATCGTTTCCAGTTCGATGAGGTTGGCGCCACGCTCTGCGCAAACCTCGTGAATGATCTGCTTGAGTCGCGCGTCCACGCCCCCTTCGATAACCGGGCGGCGGTACTTTGGGCACCAGACGACGTGGTAAGCGCAACGGTAGACGACGTTGTTGTTGGATCTGACTGTGACCATGTGGACACTATACACATCCTTCCTGTATGATGGCTGGTATGCAAGAGACAGTGCGTTACAACTACCGCTTGCGCCCCGGCGCAACGGCGGAACGCGCACTGCTGGAGGAGTGGCACCGCTGCCGGTTCCTGTGGAACGAGGCTGTCCACCAGTCCCGGACCGGACGCAAGCCAACATTCGCCAAGCTGTCGAAACTGTTGACCGAAGCGCGCAGCCGCACAGCGTGGTTGCGCGAAGGCTCCCAGGATGCCCAGCAGCAAATGCTGCGGACCTACGCTCAAGCTCTGGATCACTCGTTTAAGGTCAAGGGCCGCGGTCGCCCACAGACCAAGAAGCGCAAGAATTGCCTGCCGTCGCTGGCGTACAGCCGGAACGGTTTCGCGATCAAGGAAGGCCGCCTGCGCCTGCCCAAGGGCGTCACGATCCCGGTCGTGTGGTCGCGCGAGCTTCCGTCCGACCCCACATCGGTTCAGGTCTATCAGGACAGCCTGGGCCACTGGTACGCCAGCTTCATCGTACGCCGCGAGATCGAACCGCTGCCCGAGGTAGACGGAGGGATCGGGATCGACTGGGGCGTCTCCACCACGGCCACCACGACCGACCCCGCCTACGACCTGCCGCACGTCGGTGCGCGCAAAGCAGCAGCCGCCGATCTGGTGAAGGCCCAGCGGAAGATGGCCAGGCGACGCAGGCCGAAGGGCCAGCCGCAAACGAAGGGCTACCAGCGCGCCAAGCTCGAAGCGGCCAAGGTCGCCAAGAA
>JBAQVA010000175.1:0-7064 GCA_049297835.1 Propionibacterium sp. | reverse complement strand
CCGTCCTTGACCTTGAGTGCCAGGTCGGCGATGTCGTCGAGCAGGTTCTCCGGGATGTCGGTGCTCATCATGTCCTGCCCTGCAGAGGCGATCGCCTCGTAACGGGTGAGCATGGTCTGCGGGTTGGCCTGCTTGATGACCGCATTGATGAGGCAGCTCTGGCGCCGCATCCGGCCGTAGTCGTAGTCCGGGTCGTTGCACCGGCTGCGGGCGTACCACATGGCGTTCGCGCCGTCGAGATGCTGGTTGGCCCCCACCGAGAGATTTCCGTCGACGCCGCAGGCCTCGTCGCCGTAGCCGTCCACATGGCCGCCCTTGGCGATCGGGAAGTTCACGTTGACGGTGACTCCGCCCATGGCGTCCACGAGCTTCTGGATGCCGTCGATGTTGATCATCACGAAGTAGTCGACGCTGAGCCCGGTGATGCCGCTCACCGCGAGCTTCGTGGCGTCGGCGCCGGGGAAGTCGGTGTCCTTGAACAGCTCGGGGTGCTCCTGGGGGACCTGGTTCCACACCGCGTTGAGCATGTAGGAGTCCTCGCTGCCGGTCGTCCCGTCCCAGACCCGGCCGTTCGGATAGACCTTGGCCAGGTCACTGCCGGTGGGGAAGGGCACGTTCTCAAGATTGCGGGGGAGCTGGATGAGCACGGTGTTGCCGGTGTGGGTGTCGATCGAGGCGAGGATCACCGTGTCGGTGCGGACCCCGAGATCCTGGTCGCGCCCGGCGCCCGAGTCGCCGCCGAGCAGCAGGATGTTGAGCCTTTCCTTGTCGGCGAAGGGATTGGCCTGGTTGGTGATGTTCGGCCGGGTCTTCGAACGGGCGTGCTCGTTGCCGAAGACCTGGGAGATCACCGAGCCGGTGGTGAAGGCGTAGGCCGAGGCCAGGCTCGTCGGGACGGCGAGCAGCAGCGACATGACGAAGACGACCAACGAGCCGATGATTCGCTGCGTCCGGGTCATCCGGCGGGGACGCGAGATGAGATAGGTGCCCACCACGAGCGCGACCCACAGCACTGCGGCGGCGGCGATGATGATGCCCAGAGCGGTGAAGCGCGTGGAACTCACCACCAGGCCGATGAGGATCTGGGGGCGCAGCCGGGCGGTGATCCCCAGCGCGGCGAGACCGATCACCGAGACCGTGAAGATGACGAGGCCGAGCAGCGTCCGGCGGGTGCCGAGCAGGCCGGTTCCGGGGAGCAGCGTGCCGACGGTGGTCCGCACCATGGTGCGTCCGAAGCCACGGGACCGGTCATAGACGGGGATGTCGCCTGCCACTTCGGACTGGGGGCCCGGGGCCTGGCCGGAGCCGGGCTCGCTGTCTCGCAGGCCCACCCGGTCCACGTCGAAGGGCTCCTCGGGGTGGGGTCGCGCCGGCCCGGTCCCCGGTTGAGCGGTGCCGCTGGATCGAGCGGGCTGGCGGGCGTAGCGCGGGGTGTAGGGCTCGGGATCCTCGGCGAGGCGACGCGGTCGGTCCTGCGCCGGGTCGCTCCCGTTTCCTTGTGTGGCCATGACACCTCTGTAGAAGTTGGCGTCGCAGGAGGGCACGTCGCCTCTGCGGGGGTCCTGGCGTCGCGTCCACAGGGCGCACGCCGACGGATCGGCCGGCGGGCCGGATCCATTCCGGACACACCGTCGATTGACCAATGATGCCCCATCAGGCTGTGGACCCGGATCCACCCCGGGCGGCGGCGTTGTCTTTGCCCACCGGGTCCGGACCCGATAGGGTGGGTTGCCGCTGGAGGTGTCGCCTAGTCCGGTCTATGGCGCCCGCCTGCTAAGCGGGTTTGGGACTCAAATCCCATCGCGGGTTCAAATCCCGCCACCTCCGCCAGTGTGATGTCTCGCGACATCGGAACAGCTCGGGCCCACCTCGGCGGGTCCGAGCTGTTCGCATGTCGGGGTCCGGCAGCCGCCATCGCGGGCGGCAGTATCACCGGTCCTGGGTGGCAGCAGACCGGTGGACGGCGTGAGCGGCGGCAGGGCGATTGGTGCCGCCGGGGGCGACGTAGTAGAGTCTCTACTCGCCGTAGGGCAAGGCGCCCATAGCTTAATGGATAGAGCATCTGACTACGGATCAGAAGGTTGGGGGTTCAAGTCCCTCTGGGCGCGCCGAGCAGTTGGCGCAGTGAGAAGGGGTTCCCGGGAGACCGGGAACCCCTTCTTCGCGTCCGGCCGCCGAACAGGCCGGACGGCCCCTTCGGTCGGCCCATCTCCGGCCTGCTCGCGCCGGCTCCCCGGGGATCGGGTTCGAGGTGCGCCTGACGCTAGTGTGGTGCTGTGACCGAGCGCAGACATGTCCTCATCACCGGGGCGACCCGAGGGATTGGCCGGGCGATCGCCGACGAGCTGGCCGATCAGTGGCACATCCTGGTCGGCGGGCGCAGTGCCGATGCGGTGAATGCAGTGGTCGCCGAGCTGCCCAGCGCCGAACCCTTCATCGCCAATCTCACCGACGAGGACGAGACCCTTCGCGCCGCCGCCCAGGTGCACCGTCTCGATGCCCTGGTGCACAGCGCGGGCATCTCCGTGCTCGGGCGGATCATCGATCTCACCCGGCGTGAGTGGCGCGCCCAGCTCGAGACGAATGTCATCGCGGTCGCCGAACTCACCCGGCTGCTGCTGCCGCGCCTGCGTGAGTCCAACGGGCAGCTCGTCACCATCAATTCCGGCTCAGGCCTGCACACCGCACCCGGCAACGGGAGCTATTCGGCCTCGAAGCATGCGCTGGTGGCCTTCACCGACGCACTGCGCGAGGAGGAGCGCGGGCGTGTGCGGGTCACATCGATTCATCCAGGAAGGGTGGATACGGACATGCAGATCGCCATCCAGGCAGAACTCGGGCATGACTACGAACCGGAGCGTTATCTCGCACCCGGCGACGTGGCCAGGACGGTGGCGCTCGCGTTGTCCATGGATCCGCGCGCGAACCTTGACGTCGTCTCGGTCAGGCCGGCCCGATGACACTCGTGTGGGCCCATCGCGGCGCGAGCAAGGCGGCCCCGGAGAACACCCTCCCGGCCTTCGCGAAGGCAGCCGAACTCGGGGCGGACGGCGTCGAACTCGACGTCCAGCGCACCGCCGACGGCCAGCTGGTGGTCTGTCACGACGAGCAGATCGACCGGACGAGCACCGGCCGGGGATATCTCGCGGAGTACTCCCTCGACGAGCTGCGCGGATTCGACTTCTCCAACCACATGACCGGCTTCGGCGAGCTGGCTATCCCGACGCTCCGCGAGGTGCTCGACCTGCTCGAGGACACCTCCCTGACGGTCAACATCGAACTCAAGAACTCGGTCGTCGCCTACCCGGGCATGGAGACCCAGGTCGCCGATCTGGTGCACAAGGCCGGCTGGGACAAGAGGGTGCTCTACTCGTCCTTCAACCATCGCTCGATGCGCGCGATGGCCGATCGCGGGTACCCGGCCGGGTTGCTCTACGAGACCGTCATGTGGAAGCCCCAGGAGTACGGCGTCCGGCTGGGGGCCACCGCGCTGCACCCCGCCGGCACCGCGGTGCGGCTCAACCCGCACTGCGTGCGCAAGGCGCACGGCCGTGGGCTGGGCGTCAACGTGTGGACGATCGACCAGCCCGACCAGATCAGGGCACTCGTCCGTCTGGGCGTGGACGCGGTCATCACCAATGTTCCCGACGTCGCGGTGAAACAGCGCGGCTGAGCGTCCCCGGAGCCGGCACGACCGGCCCGGGCTCAGCCCCGGGCGGCGACGGCCTGCCGGCAGATCTCCAGCAGGGGCTCGGCCTGTGGCCGACGACCGGTCATGAGGAAGACCTGGTCGATCGCCTGGCTCACCAGCAGGTCGACCCCGTCCACGCTGACCGCTCCGGCGCCCTGGGCGGCGCGGCTCAGGTTCGTCGGGTAGTCGTAGTAGACGATGTCGAAGACCACCGGGGCAAGGCTTACCAGGTGCACCGCCTGACGGGGGGTGAACACCGTCGGCACGGTGGACACCAGCAGCTCGGCTCCCTGGGGATCCAGCTCGTCGAGCTCGTCCCAGGGCAGCACCCGGAAGTCGATCCCCAGGATGCCCGCCACCCGGTCGAGGCTCTCGTGGGCGCGCTGGGCGCTCCGCGCCGCCACCACCACGGTGCGCACGCCGAGCGCCTCGAGCGAGGCGAATGCGCTGCGTGCGGTCGCCCCGGCGCCAAGGACGATCGCGCTGCGCGCCTGGGTGACGCCGTGCCGGGCGAGCGCGACCCGCATGCCGCTCACGTCGGTGTTGTAGAGCCGGTTGGGGCGGCCGAAGACCAGCGTGTTCGCCGCGTCGAGGTCGCTGGCCCGCTGCTCGGCGAGGCCGTGGGCGAGCAGCTCCGACTTGAGCGGAGCGGTCACCGACAGCCCGACCCACTCCAGTGACCGGCTCGCCAGGAAGTCCGGCAGTGTCTGCGGGGTGACGTCGAAGGACTCATAGCTCCAGTCGTGCAGACCGAGTTGGTCGTATGCGGCACGGTGCAACACCGGCGACAGTGAATGCGCGATCGGGCTGCCGATCACGGCGCATCGATGGGTCATGGGGCCTCCATGGACGGCTGGCTACCCGCCGCACTCTACCGTCGGCCCCTTCCTGCCCTGCGCGCGGCGGGCAGCGAACGCTCCGTCTCGGCGGCGCCGTCCCGGTGACGTCGGGGTAGTTTGGCGGGCATGGCCGTTCAGTTCTGCTGCATCTCCGGTCGTCAGGCCGGGATCGTCTCCGTGGTCCGCTTCGACGACGTCGCGGAGACCGCCGACATCGTCTCCCAGTGCGCGGTCGGGGCGAAACCCCTGCCGCTCATCCGTGGCCTCGCCGGCAGACAGCTGCTCGTGGCGGCGGGCGCCGATCCGGTGCAGCTGGTCACCCTGGAACTCGACGAGCAGGGTGCCCTCACGGTGGTGGACACGGTGCCGTGCCCCTTCGCGCCGACGTCCATGGCGCTCAGCCCGGACCACCGCCTCGTCGCCGCCGTGTGTTACCACGAGAGCAGGCTGGCCGTTGCCGCGATCGACGGTTCGGCCCGGATCGACCCGAACTCCTGGGTCGTGCGGCCGACCGGGCGTCAGCCGCACTGCATCGTCTTCTCGCCCGACGGACGCTTCGCCTACCGGAGCGAGCTCGGCGAGGACCGCCTCGTCGGCCACGAGGTGAGCGGCGGGGAGCTGGTCACCGATGACGCGCTCGGGGTGGGCTTTCCCTCGGGCGCCGGCCCGCGCCACATCGTCGTCGACCGCGCCGGCTCCAATGCCTATGTCATCGAGGAGCTGGGCGGTCACGTCGTCCACCTGCGCCGCGATGTGGGGGACGGCCGGCTCACCAGGGCAGACGAGATCGTCTACCACGAGCCCTCGGAAGGGCTCCGGCACGGCGTCTACGTGCCCCCGCAGCGACCCCCGGTCGAGGACGAGCAGCGGGCCCGGATCTGGGGCGCCGATCTCGCGCTCGACCCGGCCGGACGATGGCTGGTGGCATCCGAACGGCGCGCCTCGACACTGACCCTGCAGGCCCTGGAGCCCGACGGGAGCTTCGGCGCCCGGCTCGACCACGTGCGCACCGAGACCCAGCCGCGGGCGATCGGACTGGTCGGCGACCACCATGTGGTGGCGGGTGCGGAGAAGGGCCGGACGGTGTCGTTCTACCGCGTCGGCGAGAAGCTCAGCCTGGTGGCCCAGCTGAGCGGCCTGGGAGGGCCGAGCTGGTTCCAGACCCTGCCGGCGTGATCCGAGGGGGCGAGCGCCGCGCGGCTGCACCGTGACGAGTGGCACGAGGGCACGAGGTGGATCCGGCCACCCCGCGCCCTCGTCTCGTCAGCGGTTCACTCGGTGCTCAGCGCGGCGGACGGGCTGATCCGCACCGCCCGGGCCGACGGCGCCAGTGAGGCGACCCAGCCGGCAGCCAGCGCCACCGCTGCGATGAGCGCCAGACGGGCCCAGGGCAGCGAGACCACCAACGACGTGCCGGTGGCGCCCATCAGGCCTTTCGCGCCGATCAGCCCGTAGACGATCCCCAGCGCCAGGCCGAGGACCACGGCGACGACCGACACCGTGACGGCCTCGAGCCCGATCATGGCGCGCACCTGGTGGCGTGTCATGCCGGTGGCCCTCAGCAGGCCGATCTCCTGGGTGCGTTCCAGCACCGACAGACCCAGTGTGTTGGCGACCCCGACGACGGCGATGATGACCGCGACCGCGAGCAGACCGGTGGCGACGGTCAGCACGATGTCGATGATCTGCTGGTAGAGCGCGCGGGCCTGGGCGCCACTGACCACCTGGGCCCCCTGCACACCGGAGACGGCGCGGCCCAGGTCACCTGTCACGCGGTCGGCGTCTGCCCCGTCCGCGTAGCGCACCCAGATCTGCTGCTGTGCGCCGGGTGACAGCCGGGTCATCGTCGCGAGGCTGACCGTGAGGCCGTCCGAGTAGTCGCGGGAGACCCGGACCACGAGCTGCACGCTGCGGCCCTGCTCGCTCAGCGTCACCTGTTGTCCGTCGCGGAAGTGGCTGTCACTCGTGCGGGCCGTGTCGTCGTCCAGCCCCAGGTAGCGCTGGGGGAATCGCGTCGTCTGCGCGGCCTCGGGAGTGACCCCGCTGACGTCCACCTCGCTCGTGCGTCCGTCGGCGCTCACCTCGGCCTGTGTCGTGGGCACCGGCGCCGCTGCGGAGACGCCCTGGCTGGCACGCACCGCGGACAGCATTGCCCCGTCGGCCCCCTGTGGGGTGACGACCACGGCGTCCTGGGGGAAGTGCGCGGACAGCGAGCGGTCGAGGGTGGCCTGGGAGGCTGCGGCGCCCACGCTCAGCATGCCGATGAGCGTGACGCCGATGAGCAGGGCGCTGGCGGTGGCGGCCGTCCGGCGCGGGTTCCGGCGGCTGTTGCCGACGGCCAGCTCGCCCGGCACCCCGGTCGCCCCGATGGGCCTGGCGAGCAGACCGGTGAGGGCCGGGACGAGGAGCCGGCCGAGCACCAGCACGCCGACGAAGCTGAGGGCCCCACCGGCCATCGCGACCGCGAGCCCGGCAGTGGCCGAGGAGGAGCCGCGGCTGGCACCCCAGACGAGCATCGCGGCACCGGCCACCAC
>JBAQVA010000174.1:0-3863 GCA_049297835.1 Propionibacterium sp. | reverse complement strand
GCAGGCCTTGGATCTGGGTGGCATAGTGAGACATGTCACGGCGGAGGGGCTCGCCGCAACCGCGATCTCGATCGCCAACGGTCCCTGGACCACTTGGTGGTCGCCGTGACCCTGCGGTGGCCTGTTGTCCGGGGCCCCTGTCCTCGGCCGGCCGGGTGGTGGCATGGCTCAGATCGGGCGATGCCAGCACGACTGCTCAAGGAGCCGGCATGCAGTGTTTCGATTGCACCAAGAACCAGGAAATTACCCAGGCCGTGGGCGTCTGCACGGTGTGCGGTGCAGCGGTGTGTGACAGGCATTCCGTCGAAGGCCTTGTCCGAGCCACATTTGTCGCTACTCCTGGCGACCCCGTCGTCAGCAGTTCGGCCGGTCGCCGGGTCTTCTGCCTCCGCTGCGCGCCGGCACCGGCGACGCAGCAGCTCTGAAGCGCACTTCCGACGAGGTGCGTCATGAGTACGACGACGGGCGGGGGCACATTCGAGAGCATCCTGTTCCCGGCACAGGCCGTTCCCGCCGAGCCGGCCAGCCGGGAGAGCCTGCACGACCTCGCGCTCGACGTGTTGTGCGCACCGCACGGCGAGGATCCGTCTCGGGCCGGCCGGGCGCTGTGCACTCCGCTGGGTGATGTCGAGACGGTGCGGTATCGCCAGGAGATCTTCCGGGCGCTCAAATTTCCCGCGCTGCGAGAGCTGGTCGGTTCCTTCGTGTCGGCGGTGCAGACCAGCATCCGCACCGATGAACAGGCACGGCACTCGAGTTATCCCTACCAGGCCGAGCTGCACCGTCTCCGTGGCCTGTCGGCCTATGTCATGGCGGTGGACGAACTCGGCACGGCCCTGGGTCCAGCTCTCGGGAGCAGCGGGGTGACTTCCCGAGGGTGGTCTGGGCTGGTCCAGTATGTCGACGCGCTGCGTTCCTCCCCGGCCTTCGCGAACTTGCGGACCAGCTGCACCCAGGTCTGGGCGGGCATCTCCGCGATCCGCTACAACCTGCTGGTCCGCGGCCCGAAGGTGAGCGTCGGCCCTGTCGACGACGAACTCGACCTCGAGACGAGGGTGGTCTCCGTCTTCGAACGCTTCCAGCAGGGAGGCCAGGCACGACACTGCGTCACGCCTGAGCAGCCGGGCCTGGAACACGTCCAGGGCTGGATCCTGGCGTTGGTCGCGAAGGTCCGGCCAGAACCCTTCGAGGCGCTCGTCCAACTGGTTGCGCGCACCGCACACTATCGCGACCAGGGACTCGAGGAGTTCGTCTCTGACATGGGCTTCTACGAGGCCTGCCTTCGCGTGCTCGATCCGCTCGAAGCAGCAGGCCTTCCCGTCTGCTTCCCGGAGGTCACCACCCGGACCGACCGCTTCTCCGTGCGAGACGGCTGGGATCTTGCTCTCGCTGCCCGGTTGGTTCCCGCGGGCGAATCGGTGACCACCAACGATCTCTCGCTCGATTCCCCCGAGCGGATCCTGGTGATCTCCGGCCCCAACCAGGGCGGCAAGACGACCACTGCGCGCATGTTCGGGCAGATCCACCACCTCGCCGCAATTGGCTCCCCGGTGCCGGGCCGATCGGCGCATGTGATGCTGTGCGACCGGGTCTTCACGCTCTTTGAGCGCGAGGAGAGCCTCGAGGATCCGCAGGGCCGCCTCGGCTCGGAACTGCGTCGCGTCCACGAGGTGATCGAGGCGATGACAAACCATTCCGTGGTCGTCATGAACGAGGCCTTCGCGTCCACCACATGGGCGGACTCCGAGGTGCTCACGCGCGAGATCCTTCAGCGAATCCGCGCGCGCGGCTCGCTCGCCGTCTGCGTCACCTTCATCGACGAGCTCTCCAGACTCAACGAGGCCACGGTGAGCATGGTCAGCTCGGTCGACCCTGCCGACCCGTCCGTCCGGACGCATCGAGTCGTGAGGAGCCGGGCGGACGGCAGGGCGTACGCACGATCACTGGCCCGCAAGCACGGTCTGCTGATCGACCAGGTGCGCGCCGATGTGCAGCGCTCCACGGCAGACCCGACGCCGAGGAGGGCAGAAGGATGAGAGCCGAACTCACCGGCAACCAGATTGACGTCGCTGCGGAGGAGACCGCGGGCAGCGATGACCTCGTGCAGGACCTCGAACTCGATCGGCTCTTCGACGTGATGGGCGCCGGGGACCGATTCGTTCGTCGGGTGGCCCGGGCCGCGATCCTTGCGCCGCTGACCGACCCGGCCCTCATCACGATCCGGCAGCACGTCCTGCTGGACTGTTGTGCCCACCCGGAAGCCCTCGTCGCGCTCAACAGCATCGCCATCGGTGCCGAGGAGAGCCGGCGCAACAGCCTGCTGATGTTCATGAGCGGGCGCAGCCGTCCCGAGGTGGTCCTGTCGAACTCCGTGCGGATGCTGCGGATACTGGTCGGCTGTCTGGACGAACTGAGGCTCTGGTGCGCCCGCTGGACGCCCCAGCTGCGATCCGAGGCATTCGGACAGTTCGCGGCGATGGTCGCGCACGACCTCGACGACGTCTACATGGCGCAGGTGAATGACTGCCTGAGGGAGCTGTCCTTCGTGGACGGCCAGCTGATGAGCGCCGGCGTCGGCCCTGACGGACAGGTGGTCGGAGAGGTCCTGCGCCGGGTGAAGCAGGAGAACCGCCGCCTGCTGAGCCGGGTCGCTCTGGGCAGACCCCACTTCTCCTTCACCATGCCCGACCGCGACGAGGCCGGATTCAGCGTGCTGCGTGACGTGCGGGACCGCAGCCTCGGGGCTGTCGCGGAGGCGGCGGCACAGGCCACAGACCACGTCCTTGCCTTCTTCTCACAGTTGCGCGTCCAGACGGCCTTCTACCTGGGCGTGGGCAATCTCCGGGCGGCCCTGCTGTCACTGGGCGGAGCGCAGTGCACATCGGATCCCCTGACCAGCGGCGGTGTCCGGGCTGCGGGGCTCTACGATCCCTGCCTGGCCCTGCGGCTCGGGCGGGTCCCCGTCGGGAGCGACATCGATCTCGGGGCGGGTGAGATCCTGGTGGTCACCGGCGCGAACCACGGTGGCAAGTCGACCTTCCTGCGGGCCTTGGGAGTCGCGCAACTGCTCCACCAGGTGGGGGCACCCGTTGCGGCAACGACGTTCGCGGCGCGGCCGGTGGGTGCGGTCTTCACCCATTGGGCCCGGGAGGAAGACGCAGAGCTCGAGCACGGCAAGCTCGACGAGGAATTGGCGCGGATGCACGCGATCGTCGAGCACATCCGGCCCGGCGATCTCCTGCTGAGCAATGAATCGTTCTCCTCCACGAACGAGGTGGAAGGCTCGCAGATTGCCTTCGAGGTGATGAAGGGGCTCGCCTCCGTCGGCGTCCAGGTGCGCTGCGTCACCCACATGTTCGATCTCGCGCAGCGCGTCGGCGAGGATCCCGGCCTGGATGCGCTCTTCCTTCGGGCGCCCCGTGATGCCTCGGGAAACAGGTCCTACCGTCTGGTCCCCGGGCGTCCGCTGCGCACGAGCTTCGCTCGGGATCTGTTCGACGAGGTGTTCGGGACCCATCTCGCGGCCGAACCGTCCCGCCGGGACTGAGCGCGCCCGGAACCGGCGTGTCCGAATCCATCGAAGCCTGCCGATGCGCTCACGGAGCCGTCTGCACTCTCCAGCGATCAACGAGTCGCCAGCCGTCGTCGCCGTGACAGATGCGGACGCATCCCCCGGTCTCGGGACGCAAGTCACCGGCGATACCGGGGGACGGGCGCAGCTCCTGGGCGAGGAGCTGCACGACGGCGTCGTGGGTGACCACGGCCACCGGGCCCGCGTCCGGTGCGACGGCGAGCTCGGCGAGGACCGCCCGGACCCGGGATCGCAGCGAGGCCAGCTTCTCGATCCCGGGTGCCGAGTCGTA
>JBAQVA010000173.1:0-23954 GCA_049297835.1 Propionibacterium sp. | reverse complement strand
CCGCCGATCGGCGCGGGTCGGCGGCCTGCGGCCACCAGCTGAGCTGCGTCCACGCGCTGGACAGGCGTGCCCACCGGCGGAAGGAGTCCTCCTCCAGGAAGGCGTCGAAGGCGGTCGTCGCGGCGAGGATCGGGCCCTGCTCGACGAGCATTCCGGTGCCCTGCGCCAAGGCCACGGCGAAGTCGGCCACGAAGGGATCGCCGACGAGCCGGGTGAGCCTGGTCATCTCCTTCCGGGGGACGCCGCCGGCGCTCAGCCGCCGTGGGGTGCGCGTGCCCAGGTCGTCGAGGACGGCCACCACGTGGCTGACGAGCTCCTGGGCAGAGCCGACGGCCGCCCGGTTGACGAGGTCGACCGGAAGATCCGCACCGAGCCGGCCGGAGGAATGCCCCAGATCGGGTGCTGCTGGCGGCGCCGGCGTGAGGACGAGGCGTCCACCGCGAAGCAACAGGGAGACCTCACGGGGCAGGATGACCTGCTCGGGGCCGGTGGGACGCAGGAGCCTGTGGGTGAGCAGGAGATCGATCGTGGTCTCCGCCGAGTCGGGGGTGACTGCCCGGTCGGCGTGGTGGACAGCACCGGTGGGCGGTCCCCAGACCAGCTTGTCCAGGAGCTCGCGCCCGGCAGGCCCGACGGCCTGGAGCGCGGTGGTGATCGTGTCGGCGGACATGACCTCGACCGAGGCGCCGGCCAGCCCCGCAGGATGACTCCCGAAGGCGGCGCGAGCAGCATGAGTGAGGTGCGGGGGATCCCCCCAGCACAGCGCCAGGCTCTCCAGCTCGGACACCGCGGCCCGGACCGAACCGGCCTCGTCGGGCAGCCCGAGTCCGCGCGCGAGCCGTTCGGCGTCGAAGTCGACGCCGCCGACCTCCAGGGCAGCCATTCCCCGGGCGCACTGCAGCGTCCACGCATTGAGGCTCTCCAGCGCGCGGTTGGTGGAGGCCTGACTCGATGCACGCTCGACCAGTTCGTCCAGGTCCATCGGGGTGGGCCGGGCAAGATCGGGTCTGCGGGCCAGCAGCCCTGCCAGCCGGGTGACGTCGAAGTCCCGGACGGTGTCCGCCAGGGAGTGCTGGACGGGCATCAGCGCAGCGTCCTCATCGACGGGCTCGCCCGGCGTTGTTCGGGTCGTCGGTGTGGGCCTGCGCTGCCGCCTGCCGGGCCTGCGCTGCCGCTGCGGTCTCGCCCGCCTGCCGCGTGAGCCTGCGGTGCATGACCCAGGGGCAGGCCACCAGCAGGGCGAGGCAGACCCAGCGTGCCCATTCCCCTGCCAGTGTGAGCGGGTCGAAGTACTGCGAGACGAGCGCCACGAAGACGAGGAACGCCTCCAGGCCGATTGCCCAGGAGAAGACGCGACGCAGTGCCGATGCGGTCGCTGGACGGAGCATGCTCAGCATCCATGCCGCCAACAGCCCCAGCAGGCTCAGCGGGCCGATGAGCACGCCGATCCCCAGAGCCACGAGCATCGGCCAGCCGGCCTCCCGCAGGGCACGCCCGATGCCGATCCGCTCGGGCTGCGCCGGGTAGGGGGAGCCACTGGGTGGCGCAGCGTGGACGATCTGGGACTGGTCCGGCGCCGGGCCCTCGATGGCCGCGGACCAGACGTCGGCGGAGGAGTTCACCCGGAAGGGGGTGCGTGGGTCCCGTGGCCCCGAGGTCTCGGAGATCAGCTGCTGAACCGCGTCGAAGGGCTCGTGCGGGTCGCGTCCTGCCAGGGAGCCGGCCGCCAGTGAGTCCAACGCCGGGCCGGCCTGCACGGTGAGCGAGTCGGGCCGGGGCATCGAGTCGAGTGGATCGGCCGGCCGGGCCGCCGGAGGCGCCGAGAGGGGCGCGGCCACCGGCGAGGCGAAGCCCGCCGGAGGATTGCGCGGGGAGTCGTCGAGCACGAGCATCCTGGCCCTGGGTCCGCCGCCTGACATGTTCCCCAGTCTAGGAGGGGCGCGGCGGTGTCCAGACATCGTGCGTCCCGCCCGCGCGGCCGCGAGTCGCCGCCCGGTCGCCGCCGCTGTGCCCATCTGCCCCCGGGCCGATATCCTGGATGGAGGCTCTCCGCCCGATCCGGCGGAATCTGTTTCGGGCTGCCGACTGGCGGCCCCGGAGAAGTGGGGTGACGATGCCAAGCGGCAAGGTGAGATTCTTCGATGCCGAGAAGGGCTTCGGGTTCATCACGAAGGACGACGGCGACGGGGAGGTCTACTTCCGCTCGAACGTGCTGCCCGAGGGTGTGACCAGCCTGAAGCGAGGACAGCGCGTGGAGTTCGGCGTCATCGAGGGGCGTCGGGGGGAGCAGGCACTGTCCGTCGAGCTCGTCGAGCCGCCGCCCTCGCTGTCCAAGGCGACCCGCAGGAAGCCTGAGGACCTGGCGGTCATGATGGAGGACCTGATCAAGTTGCTCGACGGCCTGTCGAACGGTTACCGGCGGGGGCGTCACCCGAGCTCGGGTCAGGCGGCAAAGGTCGCCACGATGTTGCGTGGCGTTGCTGACGAATTGGAGAAGTGAGAGATGCCCACGACGAAGTCAGTGGCCAAGAGCCCCACGACGAAGCCGGCCACCCGGACGACCGCGGCGAAGTCGGCGGCCAAGAGCGACAGCGTGCTCGCGGCGGCGATCGAGCTGGCCCGGAATGCGGCGGTGCACCAGGCACGGGACTTCGGGGTGGGGGAGCACCTCGGCTTCCGCCTCGAGGGCGAACGCCTGCTCACGCACTACTTCGGGTGCCCCCACCCGGGATATGTCGGCTGGCACTGGGCGGTCACGCTGACGCGCACGCCGCGCTCGCGGACCCCCACCGTCGACGAGGTGCTCCTGCTGCCCGGCGACGGTGCGCTCCCGATTCCCGGCTGGCTGCCCTGGTCCGAGCGGGTGCGCCCGGGCGATGTCACGCCCGGCACCCTCATGCCCACCCCGGACAACGACGAGCGTCTCGAGCCGGGCTTCACCGGCGGGGAGATGGCCGCCGGCGAGGATCCCGCGGAATGGTCCGAGACACGGGCAGTTGCCGCCGAGCTGGGGCTCGGCCGCGAACGCGTGCTCACCGCGACCGGGCGGGAACTGGCTGCCGAACGCTGGTTCGGCGGCAGCGGCGGCCCCGACAACCCCTCGACCCAGCAGGCGCCGGGAAAGTGCGTGACCTGCGGCTACTTCCAGCCGGTCTCCGGGTCACTGGGCCAGCTCTTCGGGGTCTGCGCGAACGAGTACTCCCCGCGTGACGGCAAGGTCGTCAGCCTCGACCACGGCTGCGGAGGACACTCCGACGTCGTCGCCGACGAGCGCGGCGTCGAGCTGTCCGCACCTGTCTACGACACCATCACGGTGGACGAGTCGCTGTTCGACTGAGCCGGTTCGGACAGGTCTCGGGGCCCGGCTCCCGGGGGAGGCTGCTCGCGGCCACCCGGGAGCGGTCTCAGGCGGCGGTCCTGCGTCGGCGGATCCAGCAGTAGGCGGCACCGCCCAGACCGATGACGATGCAGCTCAGACCCACCCACACCAGCCAGCCCCGTCCGGCGTTCACCACGTGGTCCCTGGCCGCGAAGGCGACCACAGTGAACAAGAATGCGAGCACGGTGCCGGTGAGGAAGACTCGCAGACCGTCCTCACGCAGGGCCGGAATCGGCGCCTGGACGAAGAACCTCTCCTTGGCGGAGTCGGTCGACTGTCCAGATCGTGGAGACATGGTCACAGAGTAGGACAGGGTCCGGCTGTCACTACCATTGCGCCATGGTCTCGCAATCCCCCGGTAAAACCCCCAGTGCCACGCAGGACGCGGTGTCCCTCCCCTTCGTCGAGCGGTGGTTCGGCCTCGCTCGCCGTGGTTCGAGCTTTCCGCGCGAAATCCGCGGTGGTCTGGTCACATTCTTCGCGATGGCGTACATCCTCGCGCTCAACCCACTGATCATCGGCACTGCCACGGACTCCAAGGGCAACCTGGTGAGTGGTGCCGCGAAGTACTCCGACGCCGCCAAGCAGGTGGTCGACCAGGCAGCCGTCTCGCACTCGATCGCCATGGTCGCCGCCGCGAGCGCGCTGATCGCCGGGGTCGTGACGATCCTCATGGGCGTCATCGGTCGCTTCCCGCTCGGACTGGCCACCGGGCTCGGCCTCAACGCGATGGTCGCCTATGTCATCGCGCCGACGACCACCTGGCCGCGCGCGATGGGCATGATTGCGGCGGAGGGCATCATCATCACCGCCCTGGTGCTCACCGGCTTCCGCGAGGCCGTGTTCCGGGCGGTGCCGCGGGAACTGCGCGTGGCCATCTCGGTGGGCATCGGCCTGTTCATCACCTTCGTCGGCCTGGTCGACGCACATGTCGTCACCCCCGCGTCCGGCACCCCTGTCCAGCTCGGCCTGACCGGCTCGCTGGGCACTTGGCCGGTACTCATCTTCGTCGTCGGCCTGTTCGTGCTGTTGTTCTTCTTCATCCGCAAGATCCGCGGCTCGATGCTCATCGCGATCATCATCGCGACGGTCCTGGCCATGATCCTGCAGGCCCTCGTGAAGGTGCCGGCCACGCTGCCCGACGGCACCGTCAACCCCAAGGGCTGGGCCCTGAACGTGCCGAGCTGGCCGGGCCTGTCCGCCTTCCAGGCGCCGGACCTCGGTCTGCTGGGCAGGGTCGACATCGTGGGGGCCTTCGCCGGCACGGACGGACGCTTCAGCGCGGCCAGCATCCTGACGACCGTCATGCTCGTCTTCTCCCTGCTGCTCGCGGACTTCTTCGACACGGTCGGAACCGTCGTGGCCGTCGGGGCTGAGGGCGGTCTGCTCAACAAGGACGGCGAGCCGCCGCACCTGCGCGAGATCCTGCTCGTCGACTCCCTGGCAGCCCTTGCCGGTGGTCTGGGATCCACCTCAAGCAACACCTCGTACATCGAATCCACTGCCGGTGTCGCCGAGGGAGCGCGAACGGGCCTGGCCTCGGTGGTGACCGGCATCCTCTTCCTGGCGGCGGTCTTCCTGTCGCCGTTGACGAACATGGTGCCCTCCGAGGCAGTGGCCCCGGTGCTGGTCATCGTCGGTTTCCTCATGATGCAGCAGGTCGCCCAGATCGACTGGGAGGAACTCACCGAGGCCCTGCCGGCCTTCGTGACGATCGTCCTGATGCCCTTCACCTACTCGATCACGGTCGGTATCGGTGCCGGCTTCATCACCTTCGTCGCCCTGAAGGTCTTCCAGGGCAAGGCCAAGCAGATCCACGCGCTGATGTGGGTGGTGAGCGTCCTGTTCGTCGTCTACTTCGCCCAGGGCGTCATCACCAAGCTCATCACCGGCGCCTGACCGTCCAGGGGATCAGGAACTCAGGCACTCAGGGCCGATCGGGCTCGACCTGCCACCTCAGGGTGAACAGGTCGGGTTCCGGTCGGCCCTCTGCGTGCGCGGCCGCGGTCCACTGGCCGAACCTCCCCAGCAGCTCGGTGACCGGGGCGATCGCTGTGCGGGTGTTCTCCTCCAGCGCGGGAAGGCACTGCTCGATGTGGCGCCAGCTCGCCAGCACATGGTTCCGGTGCACATATCCGACGCGCAGACCTCGTCCGGGCAACAGGGGGATCTGCGCGTCCCTGCCCTCCAGACGTGCCAGGCCGAACTCGCTCGCCAGTCCCGCGACGGCGAGCTGGAAGTCCCAGTCGCTGAGCTGTTCGGGTGTGGCGTCCAGCCGAGCACGGTCCCAGCTCAGGTCGTCCAGCCAGACCGTCACCATCTGCCATGCGGCGCCGAGCCGTCCGGGCTCGACGTAGCGGCCGGCGATGAGCTCCTCCAGCTCCGCGGTGTCCAGCGCACGGGTGCTGGCTGCCGCATGCGGCGGGGACGCCGGTCTGCGTGCGCGGCGCGCCCGGCGTGATCCGTGGTGGTCCGGCTCCCCGGAGGACAGGAAGGGAGCCGAGAGGGTGCGCAGCCTTGCCGCGAGATCTGGTCCCGCACCGAAGAGGTCGCGCACCTCGTCGATGCCGATCGTGAACAACAGCATCGTTGCCATGACACAACGCTAGTTGCCGGCGCGCGTCGGCATGTCCGACGGGACGGATCCCGTACCCATCCGCTCGGCCGGCGTCTCCTGGTGCGTCCTGCCACGGGCCGGTCGCCTAGAGTCATGCTGTCGGACTAGACAGAGGAATCACTGATGACGTCGCACGACCACCCGGGAATCGGACCGCGGACCAAGGCCTGCCTTGCGGCCCTCGTGCTGGCCGTCGGCCTGGCGGTGCCGCAGGCCGCGAGTGCCGAGTCGGCCGAGCCGGAGGTGACCTCGGCCGCGGTGACCCAGGCGCCCAGCGCGACGACGAGTTCTGTCAGCCGGGCCGCCAGCGCGGTCGACAGCGAGGACGTGGGCGTGACCACCACCTCGGGCAAGTCCACGCTCAGCCGGACGAAGACCCTCGCAGCACTCGTCCTCGCCGCCCTGCTGGCCATTGTCGGTGCCCTCATCGCCTTCCTGCGCTCAGGGCGTGACAACACCTCCCGCTGATCAGGCGATCTGCCCGAGCACCCAGTCGATGCACTCGGTGAGGGCCGAGACGTCATCGGGCTCCACGGACGTGAACATGCCGACCCGGATCTGGTCGGTGCCCAGCTTGCGGTAGGGCTCGACGTCGACGATGCCGTTCGCGCGCAGGATCGAGCACAGCCTGGGGGCGTCGACGCTCGGGTCGATGGCGATCGTTCCCACCACGGGGGAGCGGAGCGCGGGGTCCTCGATGTAGGGGTGTGTGAGGTCGTTGTGCTCGGCCCATGCGTAGAGCCGGCGCGACGAGTCCGCGGTGCGGGCCGCGGTGAAGGACAGGCCCCCGTTGTCCATGATCCAGTCGAGCTGGGCGCCGAGCAGCACGAGCGTGGCAATCGCCGGGGTGTTGAGGGTCTGGTCCTTGGCGGCGTTCTGCGCGGCCAGCGAAAGGTTCAGCGTGTCCGGGACCCACCGGCCGTCGGGGGAGCCGGTGAGCTGGGCGGCGCGCTCGAGAGCGGCCGGCGAGCACAGCGCGATCCACAGGCCGCCGTCGGAGCTGAAGTTCTTCTGGGGGGCGAAGTAGAAGGCATCGGCGCCGCGTACGTCGGCCGCCAGACCACCGGCCGCGCTCGTCGCGTCGATGAGCACCAGCGCCTCCGGGCCCACCCCCTCGGGGCGCAGGACCGGCATGGCCACGCCGGTGGACGTCTCGTTCTGGGCCCAGGCGAAGACATCGGCGTCCGCGGTGATCCCGGGCAGGCAGCCCGAGCCGTAGGGGACCTCGTTGACGAGCGGCTCCTCGAGCCAGGGGGTGCGTGCCACGGCGGAGGCGAACTTGCGCGTGAACTCCCCGTAGACGCCGTGCGAGCTGCGCCGGCGGACCAGGCTCACGCAGGCGAGATCCCAGAAGCTGGTGGAGCCCCCGTTGCCGAGCACCACCTGCCAGTCGTCGGGCAGCTCGTAGAGTGCGGCGAGCTGGGCGCGGATGTGCCCGACTAGGGACTTGACCGGGGTCTTGCGGTGTGAGGTGCCCAGCAACGTGCTCTCGGCAAGGGCATGCAGGGCCTCGGGGCGGACCTTGGCCGGTCCGGAGCCGAAGCGGCCGTCGGTGGGAAGCAGGTGCTCGGGGATCCTCAGTTCGCTCACCCGAAGATTCTCCCACCCCGGACAGGCCAGTCACGCCACGAGCCCACCCGGGCCTCCGCTGAGAGGGAATTCGGGCCGGTCCACAATTGCCGGGGACTACTCTTACAGAGGTCTGTGCGACGGAGGAGGCGACGGATGAGTGAACTCATCGACACCACGCAGATGTACCTGCGCACCGTCTACGAGCTCATCGAGGCCGGCGTGGAGCCACGTCGCGCGCGGATCGTGGAGCGGCTGCACCAGGCAGGCCCCACCGTCTCCCAGACCGTCGGCCGGATGGAGCGCGACGGCCTGGTCACCCTGCACGACGGGCGGACCATCGAGCTGACCGACGAGGGCTTCATCGAGAGCAGAAATGTGATGCGGAGGCACCGGCTGTCCGAGTGCCTCATCATGAACAACATCGGCCTGGACTTCTCGGGGGCGCACGAGGAGGCCTGTCGCTGGGAGCACGTCATCAGCGAGCACGTCGCCGAGAAGATGGCGGTCATGCTCGGCGCACCCGCGGTCACTCCCTACGGCACACCCATCCCAGATCGCGATGCCGGCGACATCCCGTCACTTGGCCTGCTCGGAACCGATCTCGCCACGGCGCTGGAGAACGGGCTCACCGATGCGCAGTTCGTCCTCGCCGATGAGCACGCCCAGTGTGACCCGGAGCTGCTGGCCGGGCTCGACGAGGCCGGCGTGCGTCCGGGGCGGACGGTGAGCGTCGCGCGACGCGGCGAGGACTACCTGATCACGGGCGATTCCGGCTCGAGCGTGCTGGTTCCCGAGGGGTACGGCGGTTCGCTACGAGTGAGGTCGGTCGTCGGACCGGAATAGCCTGTCTGCCCTCTACGTTGGGTGGTTGTCTGGCGCAGAATCCCAGCGCTTGACCCGATCCGGCGAAAGGACATCATGGCCACCACTGCGCTGACCCAGGACAATTTCGAGAAGACCGTGACCCAGCCCGGAGTCGTGTTCGTCGACTTCTGGGCGTCATGGTGTGGGCCCTGCACCCGCTTCGCGCCGGTCTACGACGCTGCGAGCGAGAAGCACCCCGACATCGTCTTCGGCAAGGTCGACACCGAGGCCCAGCAGGAGCTCGCCGGGCAGCTCGACATCCAGGCGATCCCCACCCTCATGGCCTTCAAGGACGGCACCCTCATCTTCCGCAACGCCGGGGCGCTCAACGGCCCGCAGCTCGACCAGCTCATCGGCCAGGTCGTGGAGTACCAGCCGCAGGAGGCCTGATGCCGGATGCACCGGGGTAGACGCCCCGGTGCATCAGTCGTCCAGGTGTTCGGCGATCATGCCGAGCGTCTTGCTCCGGGCCTGACCTGCCGGTTCGCCGCGCAGGTCGGCGACGGTCCGCACGAGCGACTCCAGCAGGATCGTCTGGGGGATCCTGCTCGTCGAGCTGAGCTCGTCGGCGAAGCCCGCGCCCGGCATCGCGGCGACCAGGCAGATCTCCGAGCGCAGCGCAATGGGGCTCGGGCGGCAGCCGGTCACCGAAATGACATGGGCGCCGGCCCGGCCTGCGGTCTCCGCCACGAGCAGCGAGTCGTGGTGGGCCCCCGAGCCACTGCACACCAGGAGCGCGTCCTGGGTGCCGAGCAGGCCCGCGCAGACCTGCTGGCTGATCGGGTCCGCGACGTGTTCAGCCGTCCGGCCGATCGAGTTGAAGCGTGCCGCCGTGTCGAGCGCCAGGCCCGCCGACAGGCCGTTGCCGATGACGAGCAGCCGGCGGGCGTGTGCCAGCAGGTCAAGCACCACGTCGAGCTGGCCGGGATCCAGCAGCGCCGCCATCGCATGGGCGGCCTGTGCCGTGCGGGCGAAGGAACGCAGGGCCAGCCGGGCTCCGTGGAGCTCGCCGTCGGGGGTGGGCGCGGTCGGGGTGTGTTCCTTGGCGATGGCCACCCGCAGCTGGGTGTACCCGGCGAAACCGAGGCGTTGCGCGACGCGGACCGCCGTCGCCCGGGAGGTGCCCGCCCGCTCGGCAAGTTCCTGGCTGGTGAGCTCGACGGACTCTGCGGGCGAGTTGAGCAGCTGGCGCGCCACCGCCTGCTCCGCAGGGGTCAACGAGTTCAGGGTCGCGGCGATGGTCGCCAGCACCTGCCCGTTCGGTGGAGTCTCCGTCATGGTCGTGCAGGGTATCGGGAAGCGAAGGTCCGGGGGGATCGCGACCATTCGAGCAGTCCGGCCTCCACGCCGGCCAGGTCCGGGCCGGTGAGGTTCGCGGGTCGTGGGTCAAGCCCCAGCGGGTTGAGCCATGCCGTGCACCAGCCCCGGGCGAGCGCAGGTTCGATGTCGTTGACCCAGAAGTCGCCGACCGACATGCAGGCCCAGGCCGGGCGCTCCGCGCGAAGGGCGTCGAGGACGGCCGGGAATCCGGCCGGTTTGCCGGCCGCGCCGATGACCTCGTCCACGCCCCCGGACAGCCCCAGGTCGTCGAGTGCCGTCAGCGCGCTGGCCTCGGGGGAGTTGGTGACGAGGACGCGCCGCACCGTCCCCGCCATCTGCTCCAGCATGGCGGCCAGGCCCGGTGGCGCGGTCACCTCGTCGGGATGCTCGGCAAGCCACTGTCTGCTGAGCCGGTAGCACTCGCGGGTCTGCCCGGGTGTCAGGTGACGGCCGCCGAGGTCGGCCACCAGCGCGTAACCGTCGCCGTAGCCGCTGTGCGGACGACGGCCGTCCAGCAGGGCCTCGAGCTCGGACAACAGGGTGCGTGCCCTGTCCGGTGCCAGGAGCTCCGCGTTCGCCCGGGCGTAGACGCGCACCGGGCCATCGCCCACACACACGGTGCCGTCGAAGTCGAGGACCAGGACGGATGGCGGGGTCGGACTCTTGGTGGTCACCGGGCCAGCATAGGGAATGTGAACGTTTTGTTCGCATTGACTGCATGCCTGGACGAATGTTTCCGAATGCTCTCCCACAGTTAACCTGCGGGCCACCTCGGGGCTGCCCCGGGGCCACCTGCGCGTCAGATCATCGCTGGTGTGGCGGATGCCCCGGTGGCGCTGCCGTGACAGGGATCTCGATCTCGGAGGAATGAGGCGGTGCAATGGCCCAGCCTGCGAGTGTGAGTTTCCCGGCGGCCCGTGGTCACCGGACGGGCGGGCCGGTGAAGCGGGCCCTCAACTCGCCGTGGGCCTACTTCTTCGTGCTGCCGGCCATGCTCGTCTTCCTGGTCTTCAGCATCGGGCCGACACTCTTCGCCTTCGCGCTGAGCCTGTTCAACTGGAACTATCTCAACGCCTCGTTGAGCAAGTTCGTGGGGCTGAAGAACTATGTCGACCTCGTGCAGGGCAACCGCGACCCGAGCTTCTGGTCGACCATGTGGACCAGCGCCCAGTTCGTCGTGCCGATGGTCGTCGGCGGCACGGTCATCTCCCTGCTGCTCGCGCTGTTGCTGTCCGGCCGCTCGCCGGTGCTCTACGGTGCCCGCACGGCCGTCTTCCTCGCACACGTGACCCCCTTCGTCGGCGTGAGCATCGTGTGGGTGTGGCTGTTCAATCCGCGCTACGGCCTGGTCAATGCATTCACGGCCCTGTTCGGTGCTGCCCCCAGGGACTGGCTCGGCGACTCGAAGACCGCCATGCTGGCGATCGTCGTGTTCTCGCTGTGGCACGAGGTGGGCTTCACCCTCATCGTCTTCCTCGGCGGCCTCACGACGCTCGACGCAAGCCTCAGCGAGGCAGCCCAGATCGACCAGGCGAACAAGCTCCAGGAGATCTGGTACGTCATGCTGCCCCAGCTGCGCCCCTACACGGTCTTCGTGGTGGTGATGTCGACCGTGTTCAGTCTGCAGGCCTTCACCCAGTTCTTCGTCATGACCGGCGGTGGACCGGGCTTCTCGACGGCCACCCTCGGCTTCGCCGTCTACCAGCAGGCATTCATCTATCGCAAGACCGGCTACGCCGCGGCGCTGGCCGTCGTGCTCTTCCTGCTGACCGTCGTGCTCTCACTACTTCAACTGAGGGCGTCCCGGCACACGAGACGCTGACATCCCAACGAGTGAGGAATCCATGAAAAGAAATCCAGTCCGCGGGTTGGCGACCTTGCTCGTCGCCGGTTCGCTGGTCCTCCTGAGCGCCTGTGGCTCCAGCACATCGGGCGGTTCGTCCAGCGCCTCGGCGCTGCCCTCCCTCGACCCGAACAAGCAGACGACCATCACCTTCATGGAGGCGATGAGCTCGGGCAGCCAGCAGAGCGCCCTGAAGAAGATGACTGCCGACTTCGAGGCCCAGCACCCCAACATCACGGTGCAGCTGCAGGAGCAGCCCAACTACGGGGCGCTGCAGACCAAGATCACCGCCCAGGTGGCCGCGAACTCCGCGCCGACGATCGCCCAGGTGTACGAGAACTGGGCCGACGAGCTGAGCAGCAGCAATGTGATCGTCCCGCTCGACGACTATGTCGCCTCGTCCAAGGACTACAAGGACTTCTACACCGGCATCCAGAACGACATGAAACTGCGTGACGGCAAGAACTGGATGTGGCCGTTCAACAAGTCGGTCGTCGTGCAGTACTACAACGAGAGTCTGGTCAGCAAGGCGCCGACGACCTGGGACGAGTTCTCCCAGCAGGCCAAGTCCGCGAGCAAGGACGGCGTCGTCGCACTGTCGATCGACCCGGGCAGCGAGACCTCCCCGGCCGGCGGTACGGCACTGCTCGAAATCCTCTCCGAGTCCTTCGGCGGCTCGGTCTTCGCGAAGGACGGCACTCCGCAGTTCGACTCGGATGCGACGAAGAAGGCCCTCAACTATCTGGTGGACCTCAAGAAGAGCAATGCGCTGGCGCTCGGCTCGAACTACCCCGGGCAGACCGCGCTGGGCAACCAGACCGGTGCCTTCGACGTCTCGTCGGTGGCCAGCTATCCCTTCAACCTGAAGGCTGCCGGCGGCAAGTTCACGATGGGTGTCGCGCCGCTGCCGGCAGGCACCTCGAAGACGGCGAACCAGCTTGCGGGCACGAACATCGCGATGTTCAGCTCGGCCGATGACCAGCAGAAGGCCGCAGCCTGGGCCTACATGCAGTTCCTCACCTCGCCCACCGAGATGGCCTACTGGGCCACCCAGACCGGCTACCTCCCGGTGACCAAGGACGCGCTGAACGAACAGGCCATGAAGGACTACGCCGCCAAGAATCCCTGGGTCGGCCAGGTTGCCGAGCAGCTCGACACGGCGACGCCGCTGCCCCCGGTGAGCTATGTGAACAAGGCCTCGGGTGCCCTCTCGACCGCGATCACCTCGGCGATCAACGGGACCGCCTCGGTCGACGACGCGCTCGCGACGGCCCAGGCCGCCGGCAAGAAGGCAGCGAGCGAGCAGTAGTAGCGGAATCGGGCAACGGGAATCGACGAATTGCCCGGACCGGGTCCGCTGTCGACACGGCCCGGTCCGGGCACGGGGGGAATCGGATGTCACGCAGGAATTCGCGCAGGAATGTGCTCAGGGTGGTTCGCAATGCCGCCGCACTGCTCGTGGGTCTGCTGTGGCTCGTTCCGCTGCTGTGGATGTTCCTGTCAAGCGTCAGCATCGACTCGGACGTGTACAAGGTGCCGCCTTCGCTGTGGCCGGCATGGAACTGGGGCAACTATGCGCGAGCCTGGGCCGCCCGCCCGTGGCCACGGTATTTCGCGAACACGGTGCTCATCGCGATCAGCGTTGTCGTCTTCACGCTGGCGACCTCGCTGCTGGCCGGATTCGCCTTCGCGCTGATGCGCTTCCGGGGATCCAGAGTGCTCTTCTACATCGTGATGAGCGTCATGATGGTGCCCCAGACAGTGCTGCTCATCCCGAACTTCATCCTCGCCCACAGCACCGGTCTCTACGACACCTACTGGATCCAGATACTGCCGTGGGCGGCGAGCGTCTTCGGGATCTTCCTGCTTCGTCAGACACTGTCCGCGCTGCCCCCGGAGATCTTCGACGCGGCCGAACTGGACGGCGCCGGGCCGGTGTCGATGCTCGTGAGAATCGCTGCACCACTGGCGGTGCCGAGCCTCATCCTCATCGGCCTCAACGCCTTCATGGGCTCCTGGAGCTCATTCGTGTGGCCCTATCTCATGACCCAGAACGACGCGGTCCGCCCCATCGAGGTCGGCCTGCAGGCCTTCTACGGGGCCGAGGGCACGGACTGGACGGGCCTGTCCGCGGCCGTCACCTTCACCACGATGCCGATCATGATCCTGTTCTTCTGCCTGCAGAAGTACTTTGTGCAGGGCGCCTTCAGCACCCAGGGAGCCGTCCAGTGACAACGACCGATGAGGGTTGCCGCCCCACGTCGCATCGAAACCGGCATGCCAGGGAGGCACAGTGACGACCGTCCAGTTCCACGGAGGCCTGCGCGAGATCGGGGCGTCCAAAATCCTCGTCTCGACCGAGCAGGCGCGAGTGCTGCTCGACATCGGGCTGCCGATGGGCACGGGCAGCGAGCTCTTCGGCGGCCTGGTGACGGAGCGCCCCGGCCACGAGCTCGCGGATCGTCTTCGAGTGGGTCAGGCGCCGCAGATGCCCGGGATCTGGGACCCCGACCAGTTGCCCCAGGATTCGGCCCTGCGCACACCGGACCCCCGCCCGACGGCCCTGTTCATCTCGCACGGGCACCTGGACCACATCGGGATGGCCGGCATGGTGGATCCGCGGATACCCCAATGGGCGAGCGAGCAGACGGTGCGGCTGTCACGGGCGTCGGTGCTCACCGGCCACCCCTTTGCCGGGCGCGAGCCACGCCTGCAGGTGATCCACGACCACGTGCAGGTCGGTGACATCCGGGTCGAGGCCGTCCCCGTGGACCACGACGTGCCGGGCGCCTGCGGATTTCTCGTGCACACGCCTGACGGAATGCTGGCCTACACGGGTGACCTGAACTTCCACCGGAACGGGGGAGCGAACTCGCGTGTCTTCGCCGGGCGCGCCCGGGGGGCGTCCATGCTCGTCACCGAGACGACGATGCTGAGCTTCGAGTCCCCCGCCCAGGGTGCGCCTCCCAGCGAGGAGGAGGTGCTCGAGCAGATCCGCCAGGCCTGCGGGGCCGCCCCCGGGCTTGCGCTGGTGAGCGTCTACGAGCGCGACGTGGATCGCTGCGCCGCCCTGATCGACGCGGCCCGCCGCTGGGGTCGGACGATGGTCTGGCCGGGCGCGGTCGCCGGCTTCCTGGCGGCGATGGGCGTGCAGGGGGTGGTGAGCTGGGACGGGAGCCGGCCCCAGTCGCAGCTGCAGCACCGGGGCCTCGATGCGGCCCGCAGCGCCGGTTTCGAGGTGCGAACTGTCAGCCTGGACGAGGTGCAGGCCGATCCGCAGGCTCATCTCGTGCAGCTGGACGTGGCGGACATGCCCTCGATGCTGGATCTTCCGCTGAGCCCCGGCGCCCCCTGGATCCATGCCCAGGGTGAGCCGCTGGGGCCGTTCATGCCGGACTGGCCCCAGTTCCAGGCCTGGTTGCGGGCTCTCGGGCTGGTCGTCGTGCAGGCCGGGTCGACAGGCCATGCGAGCGTTGAAGACCTCACCGCATTCGTCTCGGCGAGCGGGGCGGGGATCGTCGTCCCGCTCCACGGGCAGCACCCCGAGCGTCTGCGCTGTCCCGAGCCCGTTCTGCTGCCTGAATACGGTTACAGCTACGCACTGGACGGCACGCGGCTCAGCGGCTGAGCAGGGGCTCCGGCCTCGCCGAGGCCGTTGTGACGACGCAGACGACGCACCGCAGGGCTGTTGCCGAGCGATGCGCCGTCAGCGCTGGTGGAACTGGGTCACTTGCCGATCGAGAAGGCGTGCACGATCTGCACGATGCCGAGGACGAGCAGCGAAATGCCGAGAAGGAGCCACAGGAAGGCACCGGCCCAGGCGGGAGAGGTGAGCAGGACGATGCCGGCGATGATGCTGATCACGCCGTAGAGCGTCGACCAGACGGACCGCTGGTCTCGGTCGAGCAGGAAGATGCTGCCGGCTCCCTGCAGGATCCACAGGATCCCGACCAGGACACCCAGCAGGGTCGCCAGGGCCACCGCCGCCAGCTGCAGATTCGAGAGCGTGATGATTCCGGCCACGATCAGCAGCACAGCGGTGATCACGTAACCGATGCGACGGGAACCGCCGGCGTGACGGGCGAAGATCGCCAGGGCGGCCTGGACAATTCCGGCGACCAGGGCATAGATGGCGAACATGGCCGCCACGACCATTCCGGTGTGTCCGGGCCAGACGAGAATGAGAATTCCGAGTACTGCAGTGACGAGGCCGCTGAGACCGAGGGCGATGCGCGCGGCGTTGGTGAGATTTTCGAAAGAACTTGCGTATGTCGTGCCCTGCAACGGATTTGTATCGCTCATGAGACCCCTTGGTTCCTGGGTGCGCCGGTGAAGATCCGGCACCCCTGATGCCCCGATTCTAGTGGTGCGCGAGAATCCCGCTGAGCTGCGCGAAGCAGCGCGCGGGGGCCGTCACCCGAATGGACGGCTCGGTGAAAGCCGTGGCGCTCGTCAGATGATGCCCGGCGATGATCCCAGGGATTGGTCTATTCGCCGGACTGTGACGGAGAAGCGCTGGGCGAAAGTCACCGATCTGGTTCTCACGGCCGCTGCACTGGCCTTTCTCGCCGCGTACAGCTGGGAGATCATTTGCCGGCCGACATCAGCGGGCCGCATTTTCGCCGAGAGCGTCATCAACGTGACGTGGGCGCTGTTCGCCGTGGACGTCGGGGTGCGTCTGTTCCTCACCGACCACAAGCTCGACTGGATCACGCACCATCCACTGGAGATCGCCAGTGTGGTGCTCCCGATCCTGCGTCCGCTGCGCCTGCTCCGGTTGGTCGCGCTGGTCACCGTCCTCGAACGCACTGCGGGGAGGAGCCTTCGTGGCCGGATCACCGCATACACCGCGGGTTCCGCGGCACTGCTCATCTGGATTGCCTCGCTGACGGTTCTCGATGCGGAACGGGACGTGCCCGGTGCCACCATCACCTCTCTGGGTGATGCGCTCTGGTGGGCCTTCGCGACCATCACGACGGTCGGTTACGGGGATCGTGCGCCGGTGACGGCTACCGGACGCGTCGTCGCGGTGGCTCTGATGATCGCCGGCATCAGCATCCTCGGCGTCGTCACCGCAACCCTTGCCTCGTGGATGGTCGAACAGGTCAGTGAGACCAGCGAGCAGCAGGAAGTGGCCACGCGCGAGCAGGTGCAGGTGCTCACCAGCCAGATCGCTCAGCTCCGCGCCGAGCTCGCCGAGCAGCGGGACGCAGCGAGTTCGCGCTGAGCAGGGGTGCTTCTCAGCACCGTTTCCCGCATCGCAGGAACTTCCACGCAATGACGTCGTGGATGCATTCCGGGTCGGGCACCGGTGAATCCGCGGGCCGATTGTGCGGCCCTTCGGTGTCTTTCTGGCGGCCCCGAGAAGATTCGAACTTCCGACACATGGTTTAGGAAACCACTGCTCTATCCCCTGAGCTACGGGGCCCGGGCAATCAGCCTAGCCGTCGGGCCATCCTCCACCAAGGCAGGTCGTGGGAGCGGTCGTGCGATCCCAGTGGTGGTCCGTCGAGGATCCCGTGTGTCCCTTCGTCTGGATAGGCTGTGCGCATGAGCGAAGAGGGTCTGCGACAAGCCCAGCGCAAGATGGCCGACGCGGGTGTCGGTCGTACCGCGATCGATGTGTTCAGCCACTACTACGAGCAGGTGGAGACGGGTGCAACGGGCCTCATTCCCGAGGACTCGATCACCCCCATCAGCGATCCGCCGAGCCTTGACAGTATCGAGGTGGACGAGGCACAGGCCCGCGAAGCCCTGGGTCACACGGTCTTCATCAAGCTGAACGGTGGGCTCGGCACCTCGATGGGTCTGGACCGGGCCAAGTCGCTGCTGGAAGTGCGCGAGGGAAAGAACTTCCTCGACATCGTGGTGGCGCAGGTGCTGGCTGCCCGCAAGAAGTGGGGCGCCTCCCTGCCGCTGCTGCTCATGGACTCGTTCAGCACGCACGACGACACCTTGGCGGCCCTCGCCCGGCATCCGGAGCTTCCGGTGGACGACCTTCCGCTGGATTTCCTGCAGAGCAAGGAGCCGAAGCTCCGCGCGGACGATCTCACGCCGGTGTCGTGGCCGGACGATCCCGATCTCGAGTGGTGCCCGCCGGGACACGGCGATGTCTACGCCTCCCTCTACGATTCGGGCCTGCTGGATCGGCTGCTCGCGGCGGGCTACCGATATGCGGCAGTGTCCAACTCCGACAACCTCGGCGCCTGCCCGGATGCGACGATCGCCGGGTGGTTCGCGGGCACCGGTGCCGACTGGGCGTCCGAGGTCTGCACCCGCACGGTGAACGACAAGAAGGGCGGTCACCTGGCAGTCCGCAAGTCCGACGGACGCCTCATCCTGAGGGACACCGCACAGACCTCTCCGGAGGACATGAAGTACTTCACCGACGAGACGGTGCACCGCTACTTCCACGCCAACAATCTGTGGTGGAATCTCGCGTCGCTCAAGGCGAAGCTCGACGAGCGTCACGGTGTGCTGGGGCTGCCGTTGATCCGGAACGCAAAAACGGTTGATCCCACGGATGCCGCAAGCCCTGAGGTCATCCAGGTGGAGAGTGCGATGGGTGCGGCGGTCGAACTCTTCGACGATGCCCGGGTGATCCTGGTAGGCCGCGACCGCTTCGTCCCGGTCAAGAAGACCAATGAGCTCCTGTTGCTGCGTTCCGACGTCTATGCGATCGGTGACGACGGGCGACTGCATGCCCAGACCGAGCACATCCCCGGCATCGATCTCGGCAAGCCGTACAAGTTCGTCTCCGAGTTCGACAAGCGCTTCCCCCATCCTGTCGGTCTGCTGCAGGCCGACTCGCTGAGCGTCGAGGGGGACTGGACCTTCGGACGGAATGTCACGGTCAAGGGCACCGTCGACCTCGGCACCGAAGGCGGCGAGGTGCCGGACGGTTCGGTGCTCGAAGGAAAGTGAACGGCTCGGAAGATCTCGGTTCCGGGCCAGTGGCCCGGGCCTGCGCCCATGCCCTGCTCGGGGAAGCCGCGGACTCAGTGGACTTGGAGACTGCGCGGGCGCCCGAGGACTTGCTCTCACAGCTGCGGGAGCAGGGTTGGGGAGCCCCACAGATCGATGAGCTGAGAGCACATCGTCAGCGGGAAGGCCGACGCTGGCCGGTGGAGTCCTCACCGGTGGGGCGGCGGCCCGTGGGTTTCGCCCAGCTGCACGCGTGGGTCTCGCAGTGCGTCCACTTGCTCGGATTCGATGCGGTGGACGCTGGGGTGCGCGATGCGCAGACCCCGCTCGATGCCGAGGACCGTCGCCTGCTCAGCGAATGCCCGCCGCATCACGGTTCGGTGGGCTGAGAGCCTCTCGCGCCCACCGAACCGGATTGTTGATCAGTAGCGGGTGGGATCAGGACTGGACCGACGTGTCGGAACCGCCGGCGCGCTTTGCGCCTGCGCCGGACGCCAGGAGGTCGCGGATCTCGCCGAGGATGGCGGTCTCGGACTCGGGGGTCTCTTCGCTCTGGCCGTGCTTCTGGAGCTCACGGAGCTTGTTGATCGGCAGCACGATCGCGTAGTAGACGACGAGCGCCAGGATCAGGAACGAAATGAGGGCGGTGAGGAACACGCCGACGGGGATTCCACCGGGAGCCCAGTCATTGAAGTTGGGCTGATGACCGCCGAGGACCTTGGCGATGCAGCTCATCAGCAGATTTGTGAAACTGGTCACGACGCTGGCGAATGCGACGCCCATGATGAAGGCGACAGCAGTGTCGATGAGACTGCCCCGCATGACGAATTCCTTGAAGCCCTTCATTGCTCTCCTCGCTCGTAATTCTGAAACCGGTTCATCTGACCCCTCTGGGACACTGCGACAAACCCAACCTCTTGGTCAGCCTGGCAACGTCGCCCAGTATTCCCGAACTGCCCGGATTGATCTCCGTGTCCACGGATCACCGCATTTCATGCCCACCTGTTTCCCGCGAGTTGTCCAGCAGACGAGGGCTTCATGAACTTTCGAGGACGACGCTGAGCGCAAACTGCGACGAGGCTGCCGCGAGCTGCTGGGCGGTCTGGGTGGGGGCTGCGACGACGACGAGTGCACCCTCGGAGGCTGCTGAACCACCGAGCGCCCCAGCGACGACCTGCTGGTGGAGAGCAGCGATCCGCACCCGGTTGGCCACCACTGTCGTGGCGCCTTCCGGCGACGAGCCGATGACGCTGATGAGGTCACCCACCGACAGCAGGGCGGCCACACCCGAATCCGCCACCCGGAAGGGCACCAGGTCCAGGCCGGCCTCACCGGCGAGCAGCCCGCGCCCGACAAGATCGGTGTCGGTGAGGATGCTGCCCTGGGTGCGTGGGGCGGCAAGAACCCGCCCGACCGCGTCCTGGCCGACAGTGAGCGCTCCCGCGGGAACGAGATCGAGGGGTACGTCAACAGTCTTGAGATGCTCGGCGGTGAGGGTGGTGCCGCCCGGCAGGGTGCCGGTGGCGACCAGCACGGTTCGTGATTCGGGTGCCGAGGGGGACAGGGCCATGAGCACGCAGACCAGACAGATGGCAATGGCGAGTGCACCGATGCCGCGGCGATGCCAGCGGACTGCACGGCGCAGCGAGGCGAGCAGAGGTGAGAGCTTCACACCTGGAGTGTGGTGTGGGAGGGCTGCGGAAGGTCACTTTTCCACAGGTCGATTTCCTTGACTTCCGCGGGGCCGGTGGGAGGACCTAGGCGGCAGGACTCAGGCGACCTTGGCCTCGGGCTCGGAGGAACTGCCGGAGGCCGACTTCGCGGCCGGGGAGCTGGTGTGCTCTGTGCTGGAGGAGCCCTCACTGCTCGACGACGCGGCGTCCGAATCGTGGTGCGCGGTCGCGGCAGGCAGCGACGCTGTGGCCTTGCCCTTGGTGCGATTGTCGGTGGCGTAGAAGCCGGAACCCTTGAAGACGACACCGACCGGGCTGAAGACCTTGCGAAGGTGGCCCTTGCACTCGGGGCAGACCGTCAGCGTCTTGTCAGAGAACTTCTGGAAGACCTCAAGGTGGTTGCCGCAGTCGGAGCAGGCGTATTCGTAGTTCGGCATTGCTTCTCTCGTCCTCGCTGGCCAGCTGGGTGCACGGCCAGCCGCAATTCTACGTTCGGTCTGCCAAACGCCTGAATCAGGCGTCCTATTCCCGGACAGAGGTGGTCAGCGACCTGGTGGGAGTCACGATGAGGGTCATGTGGCGGTCGTGCGGTTCTTGGGCGATCGAGGCCACGACCTCGGAGTCGTTGAGCAGCATCCACACGGGTACATCCGGGTCGAGCTGGGTGAGGGCCCGGTCGAACCAGCCGCCGCCGGTGCCCACGCGTGAACCGTCGAGGCCTCCGGCCAGGCCGGAGGCGATGACCAGGTCGGCGCCACGCAGGGCCGTGGCGGGCAGCACGTCGCCCAGCGGCTCGGGGATCTGGTGGAATCCTGGCGCCAGTGAACCGGGGCCCTGGTACCAGGCCCAGGCGATCGGGCGCGGCACTCCGATCCCGGCTCGGCGGCTGAGGATCGGTGCGAGCACCCGGTGCCCCAGCGATTGCAGCGACGAGACCAGGGCCAGGGTGTCCGGCTCAGGTGCCTGCGAGAGATAGCAGCCGATGACCGCACCGGGATGGGGCCAGCGGGCCCTCACGAGATCCAGCACCCGGTCGGTGCGGGCCTCGTCGTCGTCTCGCCGGGCGATCTCGTCCCGTACCCGTCGTGCACTCGCCACCGAGGAACGCAGGGCCTGTTTCACCTCGACCGGGGATGTGCTGTCGACCAATGTGGGTCCCACGGCGGTATGGCCGGGGGATTGTGGGGCGGGCATGCCCCTATCGTAAGGAGCATGGCGCTGTTTGGTCGCAAGAAGAGTCCTGCCCCGCTGCCGGCCCCCGAGCCGGAGCCGACGCTTCCGCCGGCGCCCGAGGAGGGCCCGCTCGGCACCCGCACGGTGGCCGACCAGCGCGCGTACCTGCTGTCGATGATCGAGCCACTGATGCCGTTCGGGATGAGGCTGCTCGACGCCTGGGGGCTGTCGCTGTGCGAGGAGCTCACCGCCGAGGGCAATCTGCCGGCCGTCGAGGAGGCCGAGTGCGACGGCTACGCCGTCATCGCCACAGATGTCGAGGAGATCTCGCCCGGATCGGCAACCCGGCTGGTGATCCGGCCCGATGTGCACAAGGTCGGCGCCGTCGTGCCGGTGCTCGCCGGCCAGCCACTGCCCGAGGGTGCCGACGCAGTGCTGCCACTGGGGCACGGTGAGGTGGACGGCGACGTCCTGCGCGTGCACCGGGCCGTGCGTTCGGGCGATCACGTGCGGGCCGCCGGCGCCGATGCCGTCGACGGCGAGGTCCTCGTGGAATCGGGCCGCAGACTGGATGCCCGGATCATCGGGCTGCTCGCCGGGGCGGGCTTCGACAAGGTCTTCTGCCGGCCACGCCCGCGGGTCGTGGTGCTGGCGGTGGGCGAACTGCGACCGGGGGCCGGCGTGGTCGAGCTGGATGCCGCCCAGCGCCGCGACGCCGCCTCGCACATGGTGGCGGCCCTGGCGAAGGCGGACGGGGCCCAGGTCTGGCGCGAGGCGGTTCCGGGCGACGATCCCGCGGCGGTGTCCGAGACCGTTTCCGACCAGCTCATCCGGGCCGATCTCATGATTGTCTGCGGCGGTGTGGCCAACGGCCCCGACGGGCTGCTCGGTCAGGCCCTGGCGAAGCTCGGGCCGATCGAGTTCACCGAGGTGGCGATGGAACCGGGCGGCCAGCAGGGATTCGGGCTCATCGGGCAGGACCAGATTCCCTTGCTCATGCTCAGCTCCGCCCCGACCTCGGCCTATGCGGCCTACCAGGTCTTCGGGCGGCCGATGCTGCGCAAGCTGATGGGTGCACGTCAGGTCATCCCGGAGGCGATCAGCTGCATCCTGGACGGCGAGATCTCGGCAGGCGAGAGCGGCTTCCGGCTCGTCCCGGGCCGGATGAGGCGCGAGGCGGAGTCGCTGCACGTGCGTCCGCTGGCCGGTGCGGGTGGGCTCGACGTGCTCACTGACGCGGATGTGCTCATCGCGGTCCCGGACGGGGGCAGCGATGTGGCCAACGGCCAGGCCGTGGAGTGCTGGCGGACGGCCGACTGACTTGCCCCCGGCCGACCCCTTCGATCTGCCAGCCCGGCACGAGTGGCCGCTCGTGCTGACCTACGGCGCGCTGGTGCTGCGCTCGATGCGCTGGCGCGATTCGCGATCGCTGCGCGAGCTGAGGGCGCGCAACAGGGCGTGGACCGGCCCGTGGGACGCGACCTCGCCGGCGGGCCTGCCGAGCCCCGCGATGCCTGCGTCCACCCTTGTGAGGGCACAACGTGAGGCAGGCCGCCAGGGCAGCCAACTGAGCTGGCTGCTGGCCTGGGAGGACGAGTGGCCCGGTTCCTCGAGAGCCGCCGAGCGGGCCGCGATCATCGGGCAGCTCACCGTGGCGAACATCACCTACGGTTCCGCGCGCAATGCCAGCATCGGCTACTGGATCGACAAGGACCATGCCGGGCGGGGCCTGATGCCCACCGCGGTGGCGATGGCGAGCGACTACTGCTTCGAGGTCCTGCGCCTGCACAGGTTGGAGATCTGCCTGCGTCCGGAGAACGGGCCGAGCCGGCGAGTGGTGGAGAAACTCGGTTTCCGCTTCGAGGGGATGCGTGAGCGCTACATCCACATCGACGGCGACTGGCGCGACCACGAGGTCCATGTGATGACCGACGAGCAGCGCCCGGCCGGCGGTCTGGTGAGGGCTTTCACCGGGGGAGTGGCACCCCGGCCGTGAGCAGGTGTGGGTCGGGGCGAGTGCGCAGGTCAATGAATCAGTTGTCAATGGTTGACACGCGGCGTGTGTGCAGCTGGATTCGCGCCCGGGCCCCCTACGGTGGCGGGTATGGGAATGACGGGACTGATCTGGCTGGTGATCGTTGCCGGGTGGCTGGCGTACCTCGTTCCCAGGCTTGCCCTTCACAAGGGAGCGGGAGCGGTGCGCGGGGCCGAGCGCTCGGGGCGCTTCGCCGACAGCATGCACATCATCAGGCGTTCGCGGGAGAGCTACTGCCGACAGGTTGACCCGCAACTGCAGGTGTCGACGCCTCTGCAGCGCGAAGCGGTCTTCTTCCAGGTGCGCCGGGCCTCCCGCATCGCGGCACGCCGGCGTCGGGTCGGGCTCATCGGCAGCTTTCTCATCGCCACCGCCGGGGTGCTCGTCGCATTCCTCACCCCCGCGCCCTGGTGGTTCGCGGTGGCAGGTTTCGCCCTGCTCGTCGGCTTCGTGATCATCAGCCGCATCAGCGTGCACACCGTGGACGCCATGCTCGACGCGCGTCTGGCGGCCACCTACGAGGACTGGAGTGAGGCGACGGTGCGCGTCGGGGC
>JBAQVA010000172.1:0-2027 GCA_049297835.1 Propionibacterium sp. | reverse complement strand
GGACACCATGGTGTCCGGGGCCCCTCATCATCGATCGCGTGGTTCAGCGAGGGCTCAGGCCTTCTTGGCCTTCTTCGCCTTCTTGGCCTTCTTCGCGCCACCCAGCGCGGTGACGAGCAGTCCGCCGGTGAGCGAGAGGTTCTTCTCGAAGTGGATCTGCTGGTTCACCTTGTCGCCGCCCTCGTACTTCCAGAAGGGGTGGCCCATGTAGGTGGTGGGCACCATCTGCGCGGCCAGCACCAGGGATGCCAGCCGGGGAGCGATGCCCAGGGCCAGTGCGACGCCGGCGGCGGTCATCGTGCCGCCCTGCAGCTTGGTGAGGGTCACTGCGGACACATCGGGCAGGATGTCGCGCACCGGCGCGGGCACCTTGTCGAGCAGGTCGTCCGTGACGCCGGCCATCTGATCGGCATTCTGGAACACGGCATAGCCGCGACGCACGAAGACGGTGGCGAACAGCGAACGCGCTGCAAAGTGGGCAATTCCCATGACAAAACTCCTTGTTCGGATGATTGAAGCGTGAAATAACCGTGTCGGTGTGAGCCTATGGCAAGCACCGGGCCACGGAGGTCAGATCACTTTGCGAACGATTCGACCTTCATGATCTTCACCGACACCTCGCGGCCGTTCGGTGCCTGGTATTCGACGGTGTCGCCGGCGCTCCTGCCCAGCACGGCCGCGCCGAGGGGCGACTGCGGGCTGAACACCTGGGTGTCCACCGACTTGTCCACGCCCATCATCTCGCGGCTGCCGAGCAGGAAGACGTCGGTGTCATCGGGGTCGCCGTCGTAGGCGACGGTCACGGTGCTGCCGGCGGTCACCTCGTCGGGAGCGCCCTGTGGCTCGCCGACCTCGGCATGCTGCAGCATCTGTTCGAGCTGGCGGATCCGCAGTTCCTGCTGGCCCTGTTCCTCGCGGGCCGCGTGGTAGCCGCCGTTCTCGGACAGATCGCCCTCAGCCTTGGCGGCCCCGATCTTCTTGGCGATCAGACTGCGTCCCTCGCCCTTGAGGTAGTCAAGCTCCTCCTGGAGCTTGGTATACGCATCCTGCGTCATCCAGATCGTCTGCTTGTCACTCATTGCTCCATCCTATCGAGGCGGGGCGGCCATGGCTGACGCCGTCGCGTGGCGAGGTGGGTGCTGCCGGTGTTGAGGGGCTGTGCAGACTAGGGGCATGTCAGTGCCCACCAGCGACCCGTCCAACGCGGGTCTGCGACTTCTCCATGTGCATGCCCATCCCGACGACGAGTCGAGCAAGGGCGCGGCCACCACCCTGAAGTACGTCCATGAGGGCGTGCGGGTGATGGTGGCCACATGTACTGGTGGCGAGCGCGGCAGTGTGCTCAACCCGGCGATGGACCGCCCCGAGGTGTGGGACCACATGCCCGAGATCAGGCGTTCGGAGATGGCGCACGCCCGCGAGATCCTCGGTGTGGAGCAGCGCAGCCTGGGATACATCGACTCGGGGTTGCCCGAGGGCGACCCGCCCGACCCGCTGCCGCCGGGCTCCTTCGCCACGCTCGACCCGGAGGTGGCAGCCGCGCCGTTGGTGAAGATCATCCGCGAATTCAAGCCGCAGGTGATGACCACCTATGACGAGAACGGCGGCTATCCCCACCCCGACCACATCCAGTGCCACCGCGTGTCGGTGGCGGCGTTCCGCCAGGCGGCCGATCCCGAGGTGCTGCCCGAGTACGGCGAGCCCTGGCAGGTGAGCAAGCTGTACTACCAGATGAGCTTCCACCGGTTGCGCTATGCGGCCCTCGACGCCGCAATGCACGAACGGGGAATGGATTCCCCCTATTCGGAGCGCCTCGCCGAGTGGGAGAACCGCGACTACGAGCAGCGCATCACCACGCGGGTGCCCTGTGGGGACTTCTTCGCCCGGCGCGACGACGCCCTGCGTGCCCACGAGTCCCAGATCGACCCGCACGGCTTCTGGTTCGCCGTGCCGCTGGACATCCAGCGCAAGGTCTGGCCCACCGAGGACTTCCAGCTGGTCTACAGCCGCGTGCCCACCTTCGTGCC
>JBAQVA010000171.1:0-11905 GCA_049297835.1 Propionibacterium sp. | reverse complement strand
GGCCCGGCCGGGCGGGGCGAGCGGGTGCGGGGACCGGCCGCCGGTGGTCGTCGCCGGGGCTCAGGGTGTGCCGGGGCTCAGGGTGTGCTGCGGCGCACGTCGAGCACCCGGAAGCCCTTGGCCGAGCCCACGCGGGTTGCCTGCCAGCCCTGCTCGGCCAGCCAGCTCTGCAGCGAGTCCGCTCCGAGGTTCTTCCCGGCGACCAGATGCGCCACTCCCTGGGGGGCGAGCCGCGAGAGCCACAGCTCGAGCAGGGCGTGCAGGGCGGGCTTGCCGATCCGGATCGGCGGATTGGACCAGATCTCGTCGTAGCGGACCGCCGGATCGGCCTGCTCGGGCGCCAGCGCGTGCAGCCTCTCGGCAAGGCCCAGCCGGGCGGCGTTGCGGGCGGTCAGTTCCACGGCCCGAAGGTTCACGTCGACGGCGTCGATCCGGGCCTGGGGGCAGCTCAGCGCGAGCGCCACCGCGATCGGCCCGAAACCACAGCCCAGGTCCAGCATCCGGGCCGGGCGATCGGCCGGCGGATCGAGCAGCCGGAGCAGGACCGAGGTGCCCAGGTCGAGCCGATGGTGGCTGAAGACCCCGGGCGCGGAGTCCAGCTCGACCTGGCGTCCCCACAGGCGCACGGTCACCGGGTGGATCTCCGCCGGACCCTCGGGGGTGATGAAGTAGTGGCTCATTGCTCCTCCTGTTCGGTCGTCCTGCTCAGTCGTCGTCGTCGAGGGTGCGTACCGAGCGTGCCTGGGCGGTGCGGACGGACAGCTGCTCGTCCGGCGGGTAGCCCACCTCCTCCAGGCACAGGCCGGCGGCGGGCATCACTCTCACCTCACCGTGCCGCACCAGGCTGGCTGCCACCTCGTCGATCCATCCGAGCGGACGGCGTCCGGTGCCCACCGCGACGAGCGCGCCGGTGAGCGAGCGCACCATGGAGCGGCAGAAGGCATCCGCCCGGACGGTGAGCTCGACGCTGCGGCCGGGGTCGTCGAGCCGGTTGGCCTCGCACTGGAGCAGCGTACGGATCGTCGTGGCACCGTCGCGGCGCTTGCTGAAGGCGACGAAGTCGCGAAGCCCGAGCAGCCGCCGCCCGGCGGCGTTCAGCAACTCGGTGTCGATCCGGCCCCTCACCCTCACCGTCTCGTGACGGGCCAGCGGATCCGGCGCCGAGTCCTCGTCCCACAACCGGTAGGCGTACCGGCGCCAGATCGCCGCGTAGCGGGCATCGAAACCCTCGGGTGCCACGCTCACCCGGTGCACGACCACGTCGGGCGGGAGCACCCGGCCCAGGCGGTGCTGCAGCTCGCCGGGATCGACCGTTGGCGGCAGGTCGGCGTGCGCCACCTGCCCCCTGGCATGGACGCCGGCATCGGTGCGCCCGGCCACCACCAGTCCGACCGGCGCCGAGGCGCGCAGCACCGTGTCGAGCCAGGTGCAGAGCACTCCCTGGACCGTCCGCTGACCGGGCTGGACGGCCCAGCCGTGGAAGTCGGTGCCGTCGTAGCCGATGTCGAATCGCAGTCTCCGGGTGCTCATCGGCGCGGTGCCCTCCGGTAGTCGAGATCGCGGACCACCCGTCCGGCGTCGAGGCCGCGCCGCTCGAAGCGGGTGACCGGACGATCGGGCCGGGGAGCCCACCCTCCGGGACGACCGGCGTACTCGTTGACCAGTCCCTCGGTTGCATCGCAGACCTCACGCATCTGCTCGGCGTAGCTGGCCCAGTCGGTGGCCAGGCGCCACAGTCCTCCGTCGACGAGCCGCGAGCTGACGAGCTCGGCGAAGCGTGGCTGCACGAGGCGGCGTTTGTGGTGGCGCTTCTTGGGCCAGGGATCGGGGAAGAAGGTCCACAGCTCGCCCAGCTGGGCATCGCCGACCAGCTCGCGCAGGCCCTCCGTCCCGTCCGCGGCCACCAGGCGCACATTGTGCACATCGGCGCGGTGCAGCTTCCCGAGCGTCGACGCGATGGCCGGGGCGTAGACCTCGAAGGCCAGCACATTGTCATCCGGACGCGCGCCTGCCATCGCCACCAGGGAGTCGCCGACCCCCGAGCCGATCTCGACGACGAGCGGCGCGGAGCGGCCGAAGGCGCCGGCCAGGTCGATGCGGGTTCCGCTGCGCACGGATGTCGACAATTCCCCGCGCGGGACGTCGATCAGGTATTCGGCGGCCAGCTCGTCCATCGCATGGTGCTGCGAGGTGTTCATCCGGGGGCTGCGCCTCACGAACGAGACGACACCGCGCCGGGCCCCCGGACGGGGTGTGGCCGATGGGGGGATGGTCTGCGACACGGTCACCCAGGGTACTTGGCCCGATGGGGGACCGGCCGGGGCAGTCCCGGGCCCGAGTCCGGTGTTCCGGCGATCGGGCGGTGCGGACCGTAGGCTCGTGTCCATCGCGAGGAAAGGAAAACCGTGCCCAAACCCCTGTCGACAATTCTCAATGTCCTCTGGCTGATCTTCGGTGGCATCTGGCTGGGAGCGGCCTATGTCCTCGCGGGTGTCATCGGCTGCATCCTCATCGTCACGATCCCGGCCGGGATCGCCTCCTTCCGGATGGCCCGTTATGTCGTGTGGCCCTTCGGCAAGACGGTCGTGCCGAGCCCCGGCGCGGGTGCCGGATCGGCCCTCATGAATGTCATCTGGTTCGTCACCGTCGGGTGGTTGCTCGCGTTGGTGCACGTCCTCACCGCGATCACGCAGGGGATCACGATCATCGGTATCGCGAATGCCGTCGTCAGCATCAAGATGATTCCGGTCTCCGTGTTCCCCTTCGGCAAGCGGATCGTCGACACGGGCGTCTCGCAGCGACGCTGACCAGCTGTTCGTGGTGGTGGCGGGCAGCCGGCTCAGTGCTGGGCGCTTCCGGGTGGCACCAGCTGGTAGCCGTGGCGGGTCCGGGTGAAGCTGCCCGTGCCGCGCGAGAGCCCCCGGAGGTCGACGGCATAGCGCACGAGCTCGCTGGCCGGCACCAGTGCACGGATCCTGGTGGCCCCGGCCACGTTCTCCTGCCCGGTGACCTGACCGCGTCTGGCACCCAGGTCGGTGAGCACCGCGCCGAGGTGGTCGGGTGCGCAGAGCACCGCGATCTCGTCCACCGGCTCGAGGGCCGAGACATTCGACTCGTCCGCCGCATCGCGCAGCGCGATGGCGCCGGCGGACTGGAAGGCCATGTCGGAGGAGTCCACCGGGTGCGACTTCCCGTCGTGCAGCGTCACCGTGACGTCCACCAGCGGATGACCGGTCAGGGTGCCCCGGAGCGCCTGGGCACGGATGCCCTTCTCGACCGACGGGATGTACTGCCTCGGCACCGCGCCGCCGACCACCTCGTCGACGAAGACGATGCCCGAGCCGCGCCCACCGGGCGCCACCCGGATGTCACAGACCGCGTACTGGCCGTGGCCACCGGACTGCTTGACGTGGCGGCCGTGACCCTCGCCGGGGGCCACGAAGGTCTCGCGGAGCGCGGTGCGGACCTCCTCGGTCTCGACGTCGACCCCGTAGCGTTCGCGCAGCCGGGCCAGCAGCAGGTCCTGGTGCGCCTGACCCATCGTCCACACGAGCAGCTGGTCGGTGTCGGGATCCCGGTCCAGACGCACCGTCGCGTCCTCCAGGACGAGACGCTGCAGGGCGCTCGCCAGCCGGTCCTCGTCGTGTCGGTTGTGCGCCCGGATCGCCACCGGGAGCAGGGGCTCGGGCTGCGTCCAGGGCACCACCACCCGGGGGAGCTCCGTCGAGGAGAGCGTGTCGCCGGTCTGGGCGTGCGAGAGCTTGGCGATGTGCACGAGCTCCCCGGCGATCGCCCGCCCCTTCGCCGCGGTGCCGAGCCCCACGGTGACGGTCAGTGGCCCGATCCGCTCGTCGTCGTCATGGTCACGGTGGTGCGGGCGATCGGTGCCGTCCAGCGATGCGGCGTGACCGGCCACGTGGACGATGTCGTCGGCGCCGAGCGTGCCGGAGAAGATGCGCGCCAAGGACAGCCGCCCGGCATAGGGATCGGAGACGGTGCGGATCACCTGGGCGAGCAGCGGCTCCTGCGGGTCGCCCAGGGGGGCATCGACCGGGTTGTCGTCCAGATCGGTGACGAGCGGCAGGACGTGTCGGCCGGGCACCGGGAAACCGCGATGCACCAGGCCGTACAGCTCCTCGACGCCGACCCCGTTCATCGTCACGGGCAGCACCGGATGGAAGCTGCCGTGGTAGATGGCGCGGAAGAGGTCCTCGACGACGTGGTCGGTGTCGAGCTCGTCGCCGTTGAAGTAGCGCTCGAGCAACTCGTCGTCCTCGGACTCGGTGATGATGCCCTCGACGTAGTCGGCGCGGAATGCCTCGATGGCCTCGCGCTCGTCCGGGCTGGCGGGCCGGGTGAGCCTGACTCCCGACGAGTAGTCGTGCACGTGCCCGGTCAGCAGGCTCAGATTGCCGATCACGGCGCCGGAGGCGTCCGCCAGGGGGAGGTATGCGGGGTGGGTGCCTGCGCCGAAGGTCTTCGTCACCAGGTCGAGGGTGGACTCGAAGTCGGCCTCGGCCGTGTCGAGCTTGGTGATGACGATGGCCCGCGGCATGGCCACGGCCTCGCACTCGCGCCACAGCAGTGTGGTGATGGGGTCGATCCCGTCGGCCGCGCTCACCACGAAGATCGCGCCGTCCGCAGCCCGCAGCCCGGCGCGCAGCTCCCCGGCGTAGTCGGGGTGCCCCGGGGCGTCCAGCAGGGTGACGACCACGTCGGTGCCGGCGGTCCCGTTGTGGTTCACGACGCTGGCCAGGGTGAGTGAGGCGGCGCGTTCGGGGTCCTGGCCGGCGGCCCGGAACCCCGGGATCCGGGCGGCCAGCAGATTGTCGAAGAGAGTGGACTTTCCGGAACCGGCAGAACCGACAAGCACGACATTGCGCAGTTCCGCCGGAGTGGACACTCCCGGTGCAGTGTTCGCCTTTGAACTCATGGCCCAACATTGCCCCCGGTGCGGGGTGGGTGCAAGGGTCCGGCCGGGCGCGCCTCGCCCGGATCAGGGCGCCATGGTGCCGACCTCGGGTCGTCCCTCGACGAGCGCATAGCGCTGCAGCACGGTGCCCTTCGGGGAGGCGACGACGGGTGGGACGAGCCGGAGCCTGGTCGGCGTCACCCCCTCGGCGAAGACCTTCTTCCCCTGGCCGAGGAGGACCGGATGGATCCACAGGTTGAGCTGGTCGAAGAGCTTCTCGGCGAACAGGGTCTGCACGAAGTCAAGGCTGCCGATGACATGGATCTCGCGGTGCCGCTGGCGCAGCGAGCGGACGGCTTCGACGGGGTCCGGACCGAGCCAGCTGGTGGCGGCCCACGGTGAGCTGAGTGGTGCATGCGAGGCCACGTACTTGGGAAGGCGATTGAGCAGATCGGCGACCCTGCCGGGCTGGTGCGGCCAGTATCCCGCGAAGATCTCATGGGTCCTCCGCCCGAGCAGCAGGGCGTCCATCCCTGCCATGCCGGAATCGACCTGCGCGCCGACCACCTCGTCGATCAGTGGCGCCTGCCAGCCGCCGAACTCGAATCTCCGGTCGGTGTCCTCCTCGGGTCCGCCGGGTGCCTGGGCGACCCCGTCGAGGGTCATGAACAGGTCGATGTGGATGGTTCCCATCGCGAGCTCCGTCCTGCTGTGCTGTGGGTGGGCACGGTCCGGGTGCGGGGTGACACGGACCACAGTTTGACCGGCCAGTCCTTGCCGGACTATTGTTGAGCGCTGTTGCGTCCCCAGGGTGGAACGCCTGGTCGAAGGTCCGGTGACGGACCGGGATCATGCGTGTGAGATCCAGGGTCTGCGCACAAGCCATTGTGAACCTAGTGGAAGATGGTCTGCGACCGTGTCAACCTACAGCCCGAAGCCTGGCGAAGTGACCAGGTCCTGGCATGTCATCGATGCCGAGGACGTCGTGCTCGGTCGTCTTGCCGTGACCGCCGCCACATTGCTGCGTGGGAAGCACAAGCCCACCTACGCACCGCATGTGGACACCGGTGACTTCGTCGTCATCGTGAATGCCTCCAAGATCGCCGTGACCGGCAACAAGCGTACGAAGTCGCTGCGCTACCGCCACTCCGGCCGTCCCGGTGGCCTGCGCACCACCACGATCGGTGAGTTGCTCGACCACGATCCGCGTCACGCGGTGGAGCTGGCTGTCTGGGGCATGATGCCGAAGAACAAGCTCAGCCACCAGCAGATGAACAAGCTCAAGGTCTACGCAGGCCCCGAGCACCCGCACAAGGCCCAGCGGCCCGCGCCCTACCAGATCACCCAGGTCGCCCAGTGAGCGCACCGACCAACGAGGATTCGACCGTGTCACAGACTCCTGCACAAGAAACCGAGACCGGCGTCACGCCGTTCACCGACGAGAACAACCGTGAGATCGCCTACCGCTCCGACTCGACCGGTACGGCGCAGGTCGCCTCGACCTCCCGCCCGGCGCTCATCGCTCCCGGAACCGGCACCGGTCGTCGCAAGGAAGCCGTCGCGCGCGTCCGGATGACTCCTGGCACCGGTACCTGGTCGGTCAACGGCCACACCCTCGAGGAGTACTTCCCGAACAAGGTGCACCAGCAGCTCATCAACGAGCCCTTCGTCACCGCGGGCGCTGTCGGCGCCTACGACGTGATCGCTCGGATCGACGGCGGCGGCACCACCGGCCAGGCCGGTGCGCTGCGCCTGGGCATCGCCCGTGCGCTCAACCAGATCGACGAGGAGGCCAACCGTCCCGGTCTGAAGAAGGCCGGTCTGCTGACCCGCGACGCCCGCATCAAGGAGCGCAAGAAGGCCGGTCTGAAGAAGGCCCGCAAGGCTCCGCAGTACTCCAAGCGCTGATCCACCGATCAGGCGGCGACAAGGCCCGGCACTCCCTGGTGGGAATGCCGGGCCTTGTCATGTCCGCGCCCTGTGGTGCCCGGGGCCCCGGCCCCGGTTGCCGGGCGTGGACCGTGGGCAGGCTCCGGGGCGGCTGTCGGGGAGTGGGCAGGCGAGCCGGTAAAGTCACGCCCATGTCTCGACTGTTCGGAACCGACGGCGTGCGCGGAGTGGCAAACGTCGATCTCACTGCTGACCTGGCCCTGGAACTCTCGGTGGCCGCCGCCCACGTGCTCGGGGAGAGCGGGGCCTTCGACGGCCGCCGCGCGGTGGCCATCGTGGGCCGCGACACCCGCATCTCGGGGGAATTCCTCCAGGCTGCGGTGATGAGCGGGTTGGCCAGCGCGGGCGTCGACGTCATCGACGTCGGCGTGATCCCCACCCCCGGCCTGGCGCACCTGGTGGAATCCCGCGCCGTCGACCTCGGCGTGATGCTCTCGGCCAGCCACAATCCCATGCCCGACAACGGCATCAAGTTCTTCCAGCACGGTGGCGTCAAGCTCGACGACTCCATCGAGGACGACATCCAGCAGCGGCTCAACACCGACTGGCAGCGTCCCACCGGCCGTGACGTCGGCCACATCCGCCGCGACGACAGTCTGCTGGACAGCTACATCGAGCACCTCGTGAGCTCGCTGGGGAACCAGAGCCTCGAAGGCCTGCGGATCGTGCTGGACTGTGCGAACGGCGCCTCCTCGGTGACCGCCCAGCGGGCATTCGAGGCCAGGGGCGCCGACGTCGTGGCGATCAACAACCATCCCGACGGTCTCAACATCAACGACCACTGCGGCTCGACCCACATCAACGGCCTGCAGTCCCGGGTCGTCGCCGAGAAGGCCGACCTGGGTCTGGCCTTCGACGGCGACGCCGACCGCTGCCAGGCCGTGGACGCCGAGGGCACCGTCATCGACGGCGACCAGATCATGGGCATCCTCGCGCTCGACCTCAAGGACCACGACAAGCTGGCCTACAACACCCTGGTGGCGACGGTGATGAGCAATCTCGGGCTCATCCTCGCGATGCGCGAGCACGGCATCACGGTGGACACCACCAAGGTCGGGGACCGCTATGTGCTGGAGGACATGGTCGCCCACGGCTTCACTCTTGGCGGGGAGCAGTCCGGCCACGTCATCATGAGCGAGTACGCCACCACCGGCGACGGCGTGCTCACCGGCCTGCACATCGCCGGCCGGGTGGCACAGACCGGACGTCCGCTCGCCGAGCTGGCGGCCGTGATGCACCGGCTGCCGCAGGCCCTGGTCAATGTGCGCCAGGTCGACAAGGCGCGCGCTGCACTCGACCCGGTGATCCTGCGCGAGGTGGAGACCGCCACCAAGGAGCTGGCCGATGCCGGGCGCGTCCTGTTGCGGCCCTCGGGCACCGAGCCGCTGGTGCGGGTCATGGTCGAGGCGGATGCGCAGGAGCATGCCGACCGGATCGCCGCCCATCTGGCCGCCGTCGTGCAGCAGCGCGTCGGGCTCAGCTGACGCCGGGCGGCGCAGGATCCGGGTGCTCCGCTCCCCGAACAGGGGCGCGGAGCACCTTCAGATCCTGCGCAGCCGCACCGATTCGACGCGGTGACCCGGACCCTTGCGCAGGATGACCGTGGCCCGTGGCCTGGTCGGCGCGATGTTCTGGCGCAGGTTGGGGCCGTTCACGGTGTCCCAGACCTGCCTTGCCATCGAGCGGAACTCGTCGTCCGAGAGCCCCGCGAAGACCTTGAAGTAGCTCTTCGGGTCCGCGGCGGTGGTCCGGAAGGCGATCGCCCGCTCCACGAACCACTTCACGATGTCCTGCTCGGCGGCGTCCACGAACACCGAGAAGTCGATGAAGTCACTCACCGCCACCGCACCCTCGTCCTCGATCGAGGCGGGCTGCAGGACGTTGAGGCCCTCGAGCACGAGGATGTCGGGGGCATGCAGCCGCACGCTCGCGCCCGGCACGATGTCGTAGGTGATCTGTGAGTAGACCGGCACCGACAGGTCCGGCGCGGCCGACTTCACGTCGGAGACGAAGCGCAGCAGCGCCCTGCGGTTGTAGCTCTCCGGGAAGCCCTTGCGGTCCAGCAGCCCCATCTCCTGCAGCTCCGCATTGGGGCGCAGGAAGCCGTCGGTCGAGACGAGCGCGACATTGGGCCGGCGCGGGTCGCGGGCGAGCAGCTCGCGCAGCAGCCGGGCCACGGTCGACTTCCCGACCGCCACCGAGCCCGCCACCCCGATGATGAAGGGGGTGCGTTCGCCCATCAGCCCGAGGAAGCCGCTCTGGGCGGCGAACAGCCGCCCCAGATTGGCCCGGTGGAGTTCGGCCAGCTGGGCGAGCGGCAGGTAGACCTCCTGGACGTCCCTGTCACTGGTCGGATCCTGGATGCTGCGCAGCTGCTCGACGGTCTGCTGGTCCAGGTGGACATGGGAGTCCTGCGCCAGCTCCGCCCAGCGGGCACGTGGCAGTTCCACCCAGGGGGAGTCGGACGCGTCCTCGACCGTTTCGCTGGCAGTCACATCATCCTCGTTCGTCGTGGTTCCCAGTGGGCTGGGCGCCTGCTCGCGTTCGAGCCCATCACGCGCAGGGGCGCCTGTCCACTACCGGCACGGTCGGTGACGCCGTGTCGCCCGGCACCGCGCTGGCGCGGTTCCGTAGTCTGGGGGGCATGTGTGGAATCATCGGCTACGTCGGCCCGCGTCAGGCAGTCGACGTCATCATCAGCGGCCTGCGCCGCCTCGAGTACCGCGGCTACGACTCGGCGGGAGTGGCCGTCGAGGCGGGCGGGCGCCTCGAATGGCGCAAGAAGGCCGGCAAGCTGGCGAACCTCGAGGCTGAGCTCGCGGCGAATCCGCTGCCACCCTCCACGCTCGGCATCGGGCACACCCGGTGGGCCTCGCACGGCGCCCCGACCGACGAGAACGCCCACCCGCACCTGTCCCAGGACGGTCGTGTCGCCGTCGTGCACAACGGCATCATCGAGAACTTCGCGCCGCTGCGCCAGCAGCTGGTCGACGAGGGCGTCCGCTTCCTCTCCGAGACCGACACGGAGGTCGCCGCCGCCCTGCTCGGGCGCGCGATCGAGTCCGCAGGCAGCCTCACGAAGGCCATGCAGACGGTCTGCGGCCAGCTGGAGGGCGCCTTCACCCTGGTGGCGATCGACGCGCAGGATCCCACCCGGGTCGTCGCGGCCCGCCGCAACTCACCGCTGGTGGTGGGCGTCGGCAAGGGCGAGAACTTCCTCGCCTCCGACGTCGCCGCCTTCATCGAGCACACCCGCGATGCGATCGAGCTCGGCCAGGACCAGGTCGTGACGATCACCGCGGACTCGATCGAGGTGACCGACTTCTCGGGCAGGCCGGTGCAGACCCGCCCCTACCACGTCGACTGGGACACCACCGCCGCCGAGAAGGGCGGCTTCGACTGGTTCATGCGCAAGGAGATCTTCGAGCAGCCCAAGGCGGTCGCCGACACGCTGCTCGGCCGCTACTCCTCGCACGGTGACCTCGTGCTCGACGAGATCCGGATCAGCCCCGAGACCCTGCGCAGGATCGACAAGATCATCGTCATCGGCTGCGGCACCGCCCACTACGCGGGGATGGTCGCCAAGTACGCCATCGAGCACTGGGTCCGCATTCCCTGTGAGGTCGAGCTGGCCAGCGAGTTCCGCTACCGCGACCCGATCGTCGATGCCCAGACCCTCTGCGTGGTCATCAGCCAGTCCGGCGAGACCGCAGACACCCTGCAGGCGATCCGTCACGCCCGCGAGCAGGGGGCGCGCGTCATCGCGATCTGCAACACGAACGGATCGACGATCCCGCGGGAGTCCGATGCGGTGATCTACACCCACGCCGGCCCGGAGATCGGGGTCGCGTCCACGAAGGGCTTCACCACCCAGCTGGTCGCCTGCTATCTGCTCGGCCTCTACCTCGCCCAGGTGCGCGGCATGAAGTACGGCGACGAGATCCGCTCCGTCATGGACGAGCTCGAGACGCTGCCCGGCAAGGTCCAGGAGCTGCTCGACGCGTCCGATCAGGTCTACCAACTCGCCCATCGGCTGGCCGACCAGGAGGACTACATCTTCCTGGGCCGCCACGTGGGCTACCCGGTGGCCCTCGAGGGCGCCCTCAAGCTCAAGGAGATCGCCTACCTGCACTCGGAGGGATTCGCCGCCGGGGAACTCAAACACGGGCCCATCGCCATCATCAATCCCGGTATGCCGGTCTTCGTCATCGTCCCGCCGCAGGGCCGCGACCAGCTCCACGACAAGGTCGTGAGCAACATCCAGGAGGTCCGGGCGCGCGGCGCGCAGACCATCGTGCTCGCCGAGCAGGACGACGAGGAGGTCAGCCAGTTCGCCGATGTCGTCATCCGGCTGCCCAGGGTGAGCACCCTGCTGCAGCCGGTGCTGGCTGTCGTACCCCTGCAACTGTTCGCCTGCGAGGTCGCCACCGCGCTGGGCAACGACGTCGACCAGCCGCGTAACCTGGCCAAGTCGGTGACGGTTGAGTAGGGCACTCGCCGCGCCGGGGGAGAGACGATGATCGTCGGTATCGGGATCGACATCTGCGATGTCTCGCGCTTCGCCGCCATGTCCGAGCGCCGCCCGGGCATCCTCGAGCGGATCTTCTGCAGCGACGAGATGCTGGCCCACGGGCTGCCCCGCAGGTCCGAGTCGCTCGCGGCGCGCTTCGCCGCCAAGGAGGCGCTGGCCAAGGCGCTCGGTGCACCTGCCGGGCTCAGCTGGCACGATGCGGAGGTGGTGGTCGACGCCGATGGCCGTCCGGGCCTCGAGCTGCGTGGCACCGTGGCGGCCCGTGCGGAACTGCTGGGGGTCGCCCGGGTGCATCTCTCGCTCAGTCATGATGCCGGGCTGTCGCTCGCCTATGTCATTGCGGAAGGTCGCTGATCAACGTGCAGGACGTGGCCACGGTCGAACAGGTCCGTGAGGCCGAGGGGGCATGGTTCGACGCCCATCCCGGGCAGGGGCTCATGCGGGTCGCGGCCGGCCATGTCGCCGCAGCGGCACTGGACATGATGGACACCGAGCCCGGCCGGGTGCTCGTC
>JBAQVA010000170.1:0-7698 GCA_049297835.1 Propionibacterium sp. | reverse complement strand
ATCGACGAGCTGCCACTGCATCGCGGGGCCGACCGGTCTGGGCAGCCAGGCCAGCCCGCCCTCGCGGGCCAGCACGACCGCACCGCACTCCAGCGCCAGATGATTGGTGGCCAGCGGTCCGCGCAGGCCGGCCAGCCGGCCGGGCCTGGGCAGCAGGAGGACCCAGCGCTGGGTGGGCATCCGGGCGGCGACCCGGGCCAGCACAAGGCGCACCGGACTGCCGGAATCGGGATCGAGGCCGAGCAGCTGCTGCTCGTCCACCGCGTGGTGGGGTCGCCCGGAGCCGCCGTCCTGCGCCATCCGCAGCGCGTGTTCGGCCTGCGGCGCGCTGATCAGCCCGGCCGACATGGCATTGAGCACGCTGGTCAGGTGGAGACACTCGAGGACGGGATCCGACACGGCGCAAGGTTAGCCGCTCGGCGCGCACGCCCCGGTCCCGAGCTTGTATGTTCTAGGTCATGGTCTCGGTTGTCGAACTCGCGGATGTCAGTGTGCGTCGTGGCCACTCGATTCTGCTGGACGGTGTCAATTTCGCGGTCGACGAGGGCGAACGCTGGGTGGTCATCGGGCCCAACGGCGCAGGCAAGACCACCCTCCTGTCGCTGCTGTCGGCCCAGAGCTTCCCCTCGCAGGGCATGGTCGAGCTGCTGGGCGAGGTGATGGGGGCCGTCGACGTCTTCGAGCTGCGTCCCCGGATCGGTGTGTCCAGCTCGGCCATCGCCGAGCGCATCCCGCGCGGCGAGCTGGTCCGCGACGTCGTGGTCTCGGCCTCCTACGCGGTGATGGGCCGTTGGCGTGAGAGCTACGACGAGATGGACTTCGAGCGGGCCGCCCAGCTGATGGAGCTGTTCGACGTCACGGCGCTCGCCGAGCGCACCTTCGGGACGCTCAGCGAGGGCGAACGCAAGCGGGTCGAGATCGCCCGGGCCCTGATGACCGATCCCGAGCTGCTGCTGCTCGACGAGCCCGGCGCGGGTCTGGACCTGGCGGGCCGCGAGCACCTGGTCGCGACGCTCTCGGCGCTGTGCCAGGACACCGATGCGCCGGCGGTGGTGCTGGTCACCCACCACGTCGAGGAGATTCCGTTGGGCATCACCCATGCCCTGCTGCTCAATCACGGCCGGGTGGCGGCGAGCGGTCCGGTCGAGCAGGTGCTCACCGACGCGAACCTCACCGCGACCTTCGGGCTGCCACTGCAGGTCCGCCGCGACGAGGAGGGTCGCTGGACGGCCAAGGCGGCGCCCGCCGGCTGAGCGCCGTTCGGATCCACGCCCCCCGGGCAGTGCGGGCCGGTCCGGGTCAGTCGGCGGCGTGCGCCGCGGTCTCCCCGAACCAGCTGTCCGGCTTGCGCTCGTAGCGTCCCGCGATGACTCCGCAGACGATGAGCTGGCTCATGTGGAAGATCATCAGCGGCAGCACGAGCAGCGGCACGGTGGCCGAGGCGAACAGCACCGAGGCCATCGGCACCCCGGTGGCCAGTGACTTCTTCGTGCCGCAGAACTGGATCGCGATCTGGTCGCGCCGGTTGAAGCCGAGACGGCCGGGGATCCACCAGGTGAGCGCGAGCATGATCGCCAGCAGGGCGAAGAGCACCGGCAGGCTGCGTGCGATGTCGCCGATGCCGACGCTGTGCCAGACGCCCTGGTCCATGCCGTCGCTGAAGGCGTTGTAGACCACCGTGATGATGCTGAGCTGGTCGACGTACTTGAGCTTGCGGTGACCGAGCACGAAGTCCTTGGTCCATCGCCGGGTCAGCTGACCGAGGATGAAGGGCAGCAGCAGCTGGATGAACAGGTCGACGATCGAGCTGGGCTCGATGACCACCCCGCCGGTCCTCATGATGAGCATGGCAAGCAGGGGAGTGAGGACGACCCCGAGGATGTTCGACAGCGAGGCGGAGACGATCGCGCCGGCGACATTGCCCTTGGCGATCGAGGTGAAGTTGATCGAGCTCTGCACGGTCGAGGGCAGGATCGACAGCCAGAGCACCCCGAGGAACAGCTGCGGACTGATCACCACGTGCAGCAGCGGGCGGGCCACGAGCACGATGAGCGGGAAGACGACGTAGGTGAACGCCAGGATGGTCAGGTGCAGGCGCCAGTGCCGCACACCGTCGAGGGCCTCCCGGGGTTCCAGACGCACTCCGTACAGGTAGAACAGCACGAAGATGAGGCCCTTGGTGAGCCAGTCCAGGACGCCGCTGCCGGCACCTCGGACCGGGAAGAGGGAGGCGAGGACCGCAGAGGCGACGATGGCGATGACGAACCAGTCGACACGGATACGGCGGTACCAGGGTCTGTCCTCGGCGTGGGTGCTCACCGCGACATTGTAGGAGCCGGGGCCGGCAGCATTTCCCGCAGTGCATCCGTGGTCATCGCCGGCCGGCCCGCGGGCTAGCCTTGCGCCGTGGCCGGTTTCGTGGAGATATCCGATGTGACCGACGAACGACTCCACGACTTCGTGGCGCTGCGCGATGTCTCACTTCGCCGCCGCCTGGAGACGGAGAACGGGTTGTTCATCGCCGAGGGCGAGAAGATCATCCGCAGGGCCTGGCAGTCGGGCCACCGTCCGCGTTCCCTGCTGCTTGCGCCGCGATGGGTGCCGGGGCTGCGCGACCTGCTCGACGCCAGTGACGTGCCGGTCTACCTCGTCGACGAGCGGCTGGCCGAGCAGATCACCGGATTCCACGTGCACCGCGGCGCGCTGGGCTCCTTCGAGCGCCGTCCGCCGCGCCCGATGGCCGAACTGCTCGACGCCCGTCGCCTCGTCGTGTGCGAGGACATCGTCGACCACACGAATGTGGGGGCGATCATCCGCTGCGCGGCCGGGCTGGGCTGGGACGGCGTGCTGCTCGCCCCGCGAGCAGCGGACCCGCTCTACCGGCGGGCCATCAAGACCAGCATGGGCGCGGTCTTCTCGCTGCCCTGGGCACGGATGGACGACTGGGCGCATGATCTCGTGCGGTTGCGCGAGGCAGGCTTCACCGTCGCCGCGATGGCGCTGCGCAGTGACGACGTGACGATCGACGAGTTCGCGGCCACGCTGCGGGCGCATCCGCACAAGCTCGCCCTGCTCATGGGCACCGAGGGCAGCGGCCTCAGCTCACACTGGCTCTCGCAGGCCGATGTGGTGGTGCGGATCCCGATGGCCCGCGGAATCGACTCGCTCAACGTCGCCGCAGCCGCCGCCATCGCCTGCCACGTGCTGGCCGAGTGATGGCGGCGGAGCGGTTCAGTCGACGATGACGACGCAGTCACCCTTGCTGTTGGTCTGAAGACGGACCTCGCGCTCGCCGTGGTGCCAGACATTGACACGACGGTGGAATGTCGTGATCTCGCGGGCCGGCCCGAAACGGTATTCCAGCGCCGCGAAGGCGCTGTTGGTGTCGTCCACCGTGAAACTCACCGAACGGATCCGGTCACGGTGAACATCGGTCTGCGGCTTGAACCGCGCAATCTCTGCGCGGGTCTCGTCGCAGCAGGTTGAAGCCCAGTCTGAGGCCATCAGTGCCTCAACCGCTTCAAGGAGTTCCGTGTGACGATCCGGAATTGTGGTGGACATGGCGATCTCCTTTCGCCCATGTCCAATTGGACCACTGTTCGAGGGCGAAAGAACCCTCATTGTCAAGCCCGTCTTGAGACTTGGACCGGCGGGTCACAGGGTGGCAGCACACCCCCGAAGGGCCCCTGAGGCAAGCCGCTGCGAGTGCCTCACGCCGGCCCTTGTCACGAGTCCTCGGGCCTTCGTCACGGGGCCCGGACGCGCAGGACGCCGCCGGTCCGAGGCTCAGCGCACCTGGTCGGTCTCGCCGGCGGTGCGCTTCGGGTGGACGGGCCAGTCGTCGGGATACAGCGGGGCGAGGTGCTCCTTCTCCTCGTCGAGCTTGCGGCGCGCCCGGGTGGACAGCCGGTCGCCGAAGACGGTGCCGCGGAGATGGTCGGTCTCGTGCTGCAGGCAGCGGGCGAGCAGCCCGGTGCCCTCGATGCGCACCGGCGCGCCGGTCTCGTCGACACCCTCGCAGACGGCGAAGTCGGGGCGGGAGAGCGGTTGGTAGGCACCCGGCCAGGACAGGCATCCCTCCTCGGCGCTGACCAGCCGTCGGTCCTTGCCCTCGGGCAGGGTCACGACGGGATTGCAGACGACACCCGAGATCAGCTCGTCGTCCTCATTCGGGCAGTTGAAGACGAACAGCGCAAGATCGCGGTCCACCTGGGGGCCGGCGAGACCGACTCCGTCGGCGGCGGCCATCGTGGTGAACATGTCGGCCACCAGCTGGGCGAGCTCCTCGGTGAACTCGGTGACCGGACGGGTCGGCGTGCGCATGACTGGTTCGTCCCAGCGGGTGATCCTCAGCAGCTTCCCCGAGCTGGCCCACTGTGCCGGGCTCTTCATCCGTCGACCTCCTCAGCAATGGTGCACGATGGCGCACTCGTCCCAACCTATACTCGCGCCCGTGGGCGGCGAAGTGGAACTGACCGGCCGCTGGGCCGACGCACAGGTGCGTTTCCGCGCCCACCTGTCCCTGGAACGGCACAATTCCCCGCACACCGTGCGCGCCTACCTCGGCGATGTGCACGAGTTCTGCGAGTTCGCGCTGGCACGAGGGGTGACCGCGCCGGACGACGTGACACTGGCCGACCTGCGCCGCTGGCTCGGCGACCAACAGGGCGGAGGCGCCGCCCCGGCGACCATCGCCCGCCGGGCGGGGGCGATCCGGGTCTTCTTCCGCTGGACCCTGCACGAGGGCATCACCCAGGCCGATCCCGCGCAGACCCTGCGTTCCCCGCGAGTGGGTCGGCGTCTGCCCCAGACCCTCACCCGTGAGGACGCCCGGGAGCTCCTCGACGCGATTGCCGCGCAGGCGGCCGAGACAGAGGGGCCGACGGGCCCCCGCGACGTCGCGATCCTCGAAGTGCTCTACGGCTCCGGCGTGCGGGTCAGCGAGCTGTGCGGGCTCGACCTCGGGGACGTGGACGAGCAACGCGGTCTGCTGCGGGTGCTCGGCAAGGGGGACAAGGAGCGCAGCGTGCCGCTCGGGGTGCCTGGCCTCCGGGCGGTGGCCCGGTGGCGGACCGCGCGGGAGGGGCTGGTCGCGCCCACCTCCGGGCAGGCGCTGTTCCTCGGGGCACGTGGCGCCAGGATCGACCCGCGCGTGGTGCGGCGACTGGTGCACCACAGCCTGCGTGCCGTGCCCCAGGCGCCGGACGTGGGCCCGCACGGGCTGCGTCACGCAATGGCGACCCACCTCCTCGAAGGCGGTGCGGATCTGCGCAGCGTCCAGGAGATGCTCGGCCATGCCTCGCTGGCGACGACGCAGATATACACGCATGTCAGCGACGAGCGGCTGCGGGCCGCCTACCGGCAGGCCCATCCCCGGGCGTGAGGACGGACACGGGGCGATCGACACCGTCATGTTGCTGTTGGCGGCCCATCCCCGGGCGTGAGGACGGACCGGGGGAGGGCACGCTGTCTCCTGCCGGTCTCAGCCGAGCCAGGGCGCGGGATCGACGGCGCTTCCCTGACGGTAGACCGAGAAGTGCAGGTGGCAACCGGTCGACAGGCCCGTGGTGCCCACCAGCGCGATGATCTGGCCGGCGCTCACGGTGTCGCCCACCCGCACCATTCCCACGCCGGCGTCCGAGAGGTGGTTGTAGGAGGTCGACAGCGCCTGACCGTCGAGCGTGCCGTGGTCGACTGCCACCCGATTGCCGAAACCGCTCATCGGTGCGGCGTAGCTCACCACGCCCGACCAGGCGGCCCGCACCGGCGTCCCGCAGGCAGCACCGAAGTCGATGCCGTCGTGCACCTCGCTGGTGCCCCGCACCGGATTGCTGCGAGTGCCGAAACCGGAGGTCATCGGAGCGGCGATCGGCAGACTCGCCACCGTGGAGCTGCCCGTCTGCCCGGCGACCTGCGGGCGGGTGTCCACGGTGTCAGCGGTGCCGCGTGACGCCGCCCCGGCATCCGCCGCCCGGGAGCGCAGCTGCGTGCCGTTGGGCAGCAGCCGCACCGAGCCGAGCTGCCCGGCACCACCCAGCCAGCGCAGGGGATCGAGATAGTCGTCGGCCGCGATGAGGCCCCAGTGCAGGCAGGCCGGATCACAGTGCCCGGGCAGCAGGCGCCCGATCACCTGGCCGGCGCCGACGAACTGCCCCTCCCGGACGCTCGGCTCGAGCGGCTGGTAGGTGGTGCGCCGGCCGTCGCCGTGCCGCACCGACACCGACGTGACCCCGGCGATGGTGCCGACGAAGCTCACCTGCCCGGCATCCGCGGCCCGTACGCTCTCGCCCACGGTGCCCGCGAGGTCGACGCCCCGGTGCCCCGCGGACCAGCGCTGCGCCGGGGGATCGAAGGCGCGCAGCACCGGGCCGGTGACCGGCAGCTGGCGGGCCGGAGCAGCCTGTGCGCTGACGGGAACGGCGAGGCCGAGCACCAGCGTCAGGCAGGCGAGGGCGGCCCCAAACCACCGGCCGCGGGGTCGGTGGATTCGGTGTGGTGCTGGGCTCATGCCCTGACTGTGTGCCCGCGAGCCGCTCGTTCGCGGCGCGCGCCGGATCTGTGGACAGCCTCCGGCCACACTGTCGGCGCCCGGCACAGATTGCACCGCCCGGTGACCGGCACGTAGACTGGTCGCCGCAGTCCGCGTCCGCGGGCTGACTTCGCATGCGCTCAGTGACTCCGGCCGTGCATGGCATGCACGTCATGTCGTGAGGCCGGTCACGGCGACCTGAGGTGGTCCCCGTCCGTTGGCCGGGGCAATCGGGTGGTCGGCGCATCAGGGGCACCGGCCCGCCGGTGCCGTGAACCATGAAAGGAGACGGCCATGGCCGTCGTCACCACCCGTCAGCTTCTCGAGAGCGGTGTCCACTTCGGACACCAGACCCGCCGCTGGAACCCGAAGATGAAGCGCTTCATCTTCAACGAGCGCAACGGCATCTACATCATCGACCTGCGCCAGTCGCTCACCTACATCGACAAGGCCTACGCCTATGTCAAGGAGACCGTGGCACGCGGCGGCCAGGTGCTGTTCGTCGGCACCAAGAAGCAGGCCCAGGAGGCCGTGGCCGACCAGGCCGCACGGGTCGGCATGCCCTACGTCAACCAGCGTTGGCTCGGCGGCATGCTCACGAACTTCCAGACCATCTCGAAGCGCATCGCGCGGCTCAAGGAGCTCGAGGCGATGGATCTCGAGACGGTCCAGCCCGGAGGATTCACCAAGAAGGAGCTGCTCGGCTTCTCCCGCGAGAAGGACAAGCTCGCCAAGTCCCTCGGCGGCATCCGCGACATGGCCAAGGTCCCGCAGGCCGTGTGGATCGTCGACACCAAGAAGGAGCACCTGGCCGTCGACGAGGCGCGCAAGCTGCACCTCCCGGTGATCGCCGTCCTCGACACCAACTGCGATCCCGACGAGGTCGACTACCCGATTCCGGGCAACGACGACGCGATCCGCTCCGTGACGCTGCTCACCCGGATCATCGCCGACGCCTGCGCCGAGGGTCTCGTCGCACGGTCCGAGAAGGCCCAGGCCGACGGAACCCAGGCCGAGCCGCTGCCCGACTGGGAGCAGGAGCTGCTGGGCGCCAAGGAGAAGGGCGACCAGGCTGCTGCGCCGGCCGAGGCCACCTCGACCGAGCCCACCGCGACCGAGCCCGCTTCGGCAACTCCGGCGGAGCCCGTCACGGCCACCCCGGCCGATGC
>JBAQVA010000169.1:0-6228 GCA_049297835.1 Propionibacterium sp. | reverse complement strand
GGGCCGCCCTTGGCCGGGGCCGGGCGGCGCACCGGTCCGGCAGCCGACGGGCCCTCGCCCATCGCCAGGTCGACGCCGATCACCGGGGAGATGCCGGCATCGCGGCAGGCCCGGGCGAAGTCGACGGCCCCGTACAGACCGTCCCGGTCGGTGAGCCCCAGCGCATCCATCCCCATCCCGGCGGCGGACGCCACGAGATCGGCCGGCTGGCTGGCGCCGTACTGCAGGGAATCTGCCGAGGCGACGCGCAGGTGCACGAAGGGCCCGATTCCCGGGATCTTGTCGGCTCCGGGCACCCGGGGAATTCCGCCGGGAGCTCCGTGTGGCCGGGCCATGCTCAGTCCACCGCCGCGACGAGCGCCCAGGCGTCCTCGCAGCAGGCCAGGTCGTAGACCCCCCGGCGCTCCCCCGAGCTGGCCTCGACCCTCCACAGCCGGCGCTGCACGAGCCGCGTGGCCGTGCGCACGGCCGAGCCCGGGGGCCCGCCGTGGATCCCGAGCCACCAGGGCACCGTCTCGACCCAGCTGCGCTCGATCGACTCGACCCGCCAGATCCTGGCCCGCCAGACGAAGCGGAAGGGGCGGTCCCCAGCCGGCTCGCACGCAATGGACTGCTCGTAACTGCGCACTGTCCACTCCTTCCGGCCCGGGCCCTTCCGGTCCAGCCGTCTTGCGATCGGCCCGCTCCCCGCTCGGCCGCGGACTGCCGTCGTCGTCATCTATTCGAACACACATTCGATGCTAGGGGGGTGCACGTCCCCCGTGCAAGTCCGTGTGTCATCTCCCCGCGCGCACCCCCGAGCACCTCCGGTGTGCCGGTGCCGGGCCCGGGAGTCCGCCTCAGGCGGCGAGCGGAAGTGCCGACTCCCGGCCCGGGAGCCAGCAGGAGTGCTGTGTGACAAGGCCTTCCGGCGAGCGACCGGCCCTGCTGCCGTGGACGGATCGGACGGCATACAGCGGGCGGTCCCGGGTCTCGTGGAAGACCCGGCCCAGATAGCTGGCGACGATCGCCAGGCAGCCGAGCTGCGCGGCGGACAGCGCGAGCAGGACGACGGTGACGGGCGCCCAGGCCGGCACGGTGCCCAGCACCGCCGCCACCACGAGCCAGACCAGCCCCAGCGCGGCGGTGATCGTCACCACCCCGGCTGTCGCCGCGATGAGCAGCAGGGGAAGGCTCGAGAATCCCACGAGCCCGTCCCAGGCCAGCCCCAGCATCCGGGGCAGCGTGTAGTGGCTCGTGCCGTGGCGGCGCTCGTCGCGGTCGAAGTCGACCGCTCCCTGGCGGAAACCGAGCGAGGCGACGATCCCCCGCAGATAGCGGTCGTGCTCGCGGTACTTGCGCACCTCGTCCACGACACGGCGGTCCATCAGGCGGAAGTCGCCGGTGTCACGGGGGATGTCGACGCTGCTCACGGCGGACAGCAGGCGGTAGTACAGGCTCGCGGTGAGGCGCTTGGGCAGCGTGTCGCGCCGGCTGCGCCGCTGGGCGTAGACCACCTCGCAGCCCTGCTCCCAGCGTTCGACCAGCCGCGGCACCACCTCGGGCGGGTCCTGCAGGTCGGAGTCCATGACGACGACGGCATCGCCGGCGGCCATGTCCAGACCGGCGGTGATGGCAGCCTGGTGGCCCACATTGTGGGCCAGCTCGACCACCACGACGCGTGGATCGCTGCGTGCCAGCTGCTCGAGCCGGGCCAGCGAGTCGTCGGTCGAGCCGTCGTCCACGAAGATCATCTCCAGACCGTGCCGGCTGTCCGCCATCGCGGTGCCGAGAGCGGTGTGCACCAGGTCGATGTTCACGCCCTCGTTGTAGACGGGCAGGACGATCGAGACCATGCCCTCACGGCGTCTGCGTTCGCCATCCAGCAGCTGCGTCATGACCCCTCCTCAACGTGTGTGCCACCACGCTAGGAACCGGCTCTGTCGCATCCCGTTGACCCTGCTGTGCGGTCCCTGTGGGCGAATTGCCTGGTCACGGCCGTGCTCCGGCTGGGATCCGGGAACACCGCAGTACCCCACCCGGGGGCGGAGTAAAGTTGACCGACCCGTGGAACAGGAACCTGACACTGTGATTGAACCCGTACCACAAGATGACGCCGCCGTGCTCCGTCACGAACTGGCCGTCGAACAACAACATGTGGATCACGTCTACGAACGCCTCGCGGTGGCCGCCGTCGAGGCCCGCAATGTGGAGGCCGAGAGCCGCGCCCGGTTCACCAGCGACCGTGCGGACTGGCTGCGCGAGGAGAGCGGCACCGCGCTGTTCGAGCGCGATGCCTTCGCCTACCAGGCGGCGAAGCGGCTGGCGGTGCTGGACGAGGAGCACGAGGGACTGGTCTTCGGACGCCTCGATCTGGGCAGCGACGACGAGACGCGCTACATCGGCCGGCTGGGAGTGCGCGACGAGGACTACGAGCCGCTGGTCATCGACTGGCGTGCCCCGGCGGCCGAGGCCTTCTACCGCGCCACCCCCACGAATCCGATGGGGGTCGTGCGCAGGCGGGTGCTGCGCTGCCGAGACGACAAGGTGATCGGCCTCGAGGACGATCTGCTCGACACCGACGCGCAGACCGATCTCACGATCATCGGCGAGGGAGCCCTGATGGCCTCGCTGAGCCGGGCCCGCGGCGCCCACATGCGCAGCATCGTGGCCACCATCCAGGCCGAGCAGGACGAGGCGATCCGGGCCCCCTACCAGGGCATCACGACCATCGCCGGCGGCCCGGGCACCGGCAAGACCGTGGTCGCGCTGCACCGCGCCGCCTATCTGCTCTACACCCACCGCAAGCGCCTGGAACGCGGCGGCGTGCTCGTCGTGGGGCCCTCCGACCTGTTCATGAACTACATCGAGCGGGTGCTGCCCGGCCTCGGCGAGGACGCGGTGACGCTGCGCAGCGTCGGCCGGGTCGCCGACGACGTCCTCGGCACCGGATCGGACCGCCAGGACGAGGCTGCCGTCGCGATCCTCAAGGGCTCGCTGTCGATGGTCAAGCTGCTGCGCCGCCTGGTCAATGCGCCGGTGGTCGCCGAGCCCGCCCAGCTGCTGCGGGTGAGCATCAAGGGCGAGATCCTCCACGTCGACGCGAAGACCCTCGCCGTGCTGCGCAACCAGGTGCTGGCCAGCCGGAAGGTGAACCAGGCGCGCGAGCTCGCCGAGCACGTCCTGCTGGACACCCTCTACACGCGGCTGCCCGCCTCGGTCGCCGACACCGAGCGCGACGAGTTCGACGAGCAGATCACCTCCCAGGCCAGCTGGCGGATGTTCATGAATGCCTGGTGGCCGACGCTCTCGGCCGAGCAGACCCTGGCGCGGCTGGCCGAGCGTTCGGTGCTGGCCGAGGTCGCCAACGGCATCCTGGGCGGGCACGAGCAGGAGCTGCTGGCGAACTCGCTGGGCCATGCCCGCGGATACATCCCCGATGCGGGCCGCCCCCGTCCCGAATGGACGGTCAGCGACATCGCGCTCCTCGACGAGCTGGTCGACATCCTCGGCCCGATCCCCGCGCCGGTCGACGAGGAGCCCACGCTGTTCGTCGACTCGGCGGTCGCCGAACTCGTGACCACCGCCGATCTGCTCACCGATCGCCGTGAGCCCGAGGAGGACCTGCGCAGCTACTACTCCCACGTGCTCGTGGACGAGGCCCAGGACATCACTCCCATGCAGTGGCGGATGATCCGGCGGCGCGGCCCGCAGGCGAGCTGGACGATCGTCGGGGATCCGGCGCAGAGCTCCTATCCCGACTCCGCCCAGACCGAGCGCGCGCTGCGTGACCTCGCCGGACGCGCCCCCCAGCGCACCTTCCGGCTGGCCACGAACTACCGCTCCCCGGCCGAGGTGATGGATATGGCCGGGCGCTACATCAGTGCTCACCTGCCCTCGGCCGACCTGCCCAATGCGGTGCGCAACACCGGCATCGAGCCGGAACTGCTGAGCACCGACGAGGAGGGCCTGGCCACGCGCGTCCGCGAACTCGTCGCCCGGCTCGGCCTGCAGGTCGAGGGCACCGTCGGGGTCATCGTCCCGCCCAGCCGGCTGGAGGCGATCGAGGAACTCGACCTCGACGGCGGCTCCGGGCGCGTCTCGGTGATCAGTCCCCTGCAGGCCAAGGGCCTGGAGTACGACGCGGTGCTGGTGGTGAGCCCCGATGACATCGTCACGGAGGCGCCGGGGGGCCCGAGGGTGCTCTACGTGGCGCTGACCCGCCCCACCCAGCGCCTGGTGACCCTCGACGTCAGCGGTGCGAGCCGAGCAGCCTGGCGAGAATCTCTCGAGTAGCCACCGAACGGTTCTGGGTGAAGAAGTGCAGGCCGGGCGCGCCGCCGTCGAGCAGCTCGGTGGCGAGCTCGGCGCAGACCTGCGCACCCACCCGGCGCACCTGCTGAGGATCCTCGGCCACGGCGTTCAGCCGGGCGCGCAGCTGCTCGGGCAGCGGGGCGCCGGACAGCTCGGCGAACTTGTCGAGCTGGCGGATGGTGGTCACCGGCATCATCCCGGCCAGCACCGGCAGGGTGCAGCCGGCGGCGCGCATCCGGGTGAGCAGCTCGCGATACCTGACCGGGCGGAAGAAGAGCTGGGTGATGGCGAACTGCGCCCCGGCGGCCTGCTTGGCGAGCAGCGCGGCCAGGTCGTCCTCGGCGGTCGACCCCGGATGGATGTCGGGGAAGGCCGCCACGCCGACGCAGAAGTCCCCGCGTGCCCTGACCAGCTCGACGAGCTCGGTGGCATCGCGCAGGCCCTGGGGATGAGGCTCCCAGGGGGTCAGCGGGCCGCCCGGCATGTCGCCGCGCAGCGCCAGGATGTGGTGCACGCCGAGTTCTCCGTAGGAGTCCACGACCTCCTCCAGCTGGGCGACGCTCTGCCCTGTGCAGGTGAGATGGCCCACCACGCGCAGGGAGGTGGAGTCCACGATGTCCCGCACCGCCGAGAGGGTCCGGCCCCGGCTCGATCCGTTCGCACCGTAGGTGACCGAGACGAAGTCGGGGCGCAGTGGCTCGAGTTCGCCGATCGAGCGGTGCAGCACTTCGGCTGCGGCGTCGTCGCGCGGCGGGAAGAACTCGACGCTGAAGGTGGGGCGCCGGACCCGGGCAATCAGCTGGGCAAAGTTCTCCTCCGGTCGCGACTCGTCACGGTGCCGGGCGTCCATCGCACTGGGTCGGAAGCTGGTCTGCACGGCCATCAGGCTATCCCGGGCCGCCGGTTAGGCTTCGACACGTGTCCATCTCAGGCTTCCTGCCCGGCGATCCGGCCGGAGCGGCATTCCGCACGGCGATCGGGCGGCACATCGACTCATTCTGCGCCCGGACGGACGCCCGGCTGGCGGCGATCAGCCCGACACTCGCGCCGCTGGCCGAGCTGACCCGCGACTTCACCGCGAGCGGAAAGCGGTTGCGGCCGGCCTTCGGCTACTGGGGCCATGCGGCGGTGGCGGGGCAGCCCTCCGATCCGGCCCCCCTGCTCGACGCACTGACCGGATTCGAGCTGCTGCACGCCTCGGCGCTCGTCCACGACGACGTCATCGACGACTCCGACACGCGCCGCGGCAGGCCGGCGGTGCACCGCAGGCTGGAGAGCTTCCACCGGGACAACGGCGGCCTGGGCGATGCCCGCGCATTCGGGCGCGCCGGAGCCATCCTGCTCGGCGACCTGCTGGCGGTCTGGTCGGTGGAGCTGGTCGAGAACAGCGGGCTCGAGCCGTCCGCGCTGGCCCGGGCCCGTGGCGTGCTCGACGCGGTGCGCACCGAGGTGAACGCCGGCCAGTTCCTCGACATGGCCGCCGAGGCAGGGCTCACCGGCGGGCAGCAGCCGATCGCGGTCGCGGAGCGCGTCGTCGAGTTCAAGACCTCCCGCTACACGGTGACCCGCCCGCTGCAGTTCGGCGCGGCGCTCGCCGGCGCCCCCGCCCCGCTGCTCGACGAACTGGGCGCGCTGGGCTCCCCCCTGGGGCGGGCATTCCAGTTCCGCGACGACCTGCTGGGGGTCTTCGGGGACGAACGGCGCACCGGGAAACCGGCCGGGGACGATCTGCGCGAGGGCAAGCGCACGGTGCTGCTGGCCGAGGGACTGGCCCGCTGCCCCGAGCTGGCCGGTCTGCTCGGTCGCCCGCTCGACGGGTCGGAACTGGACCGCGCACGGGCACTGCTCGTCGACTCGGGGGCGGTCGGGGCGGTGGAGACGCGGATCGGCGAGGACGCCGACCGGGCCCGCGCGCTGCTGGCCGGGATCGACATC
>JBAQVA010000168.1:0-7260 GCA_049297835.1 Propionibacterium sp. | reverse complement strand
CGCCAGCGCGGCGCGGGCCCGGGGATCGGCCAGCGCGTCGGCGAGCTGGGTGGGCACCAGCGAGAGATGGACGCGCCCGGTGGGCTCGTGGCGCCGGGCACCGGCCAGGGTGGCGACCAGCTCGTCGGTGCTGAATCGCCCTCGGGTGAGGACCGGCCTGCGACCGGTGAGCACCGAGCGGGCCACCACCTGCAGGCCGGCGATGTGGTGCGGGGGCAGCGCGAGCACCCAGGAGCCGGGACCGCCCAGTCGCTCGTCGGTGGCCTGCGCGGAGGCCTTCAGCTGCGCGGCCGACAGGCCCACCAGGCGCCCGTGGCCGGTGGTGGAGCCGGAGGTGCGCACGACCAGCCGGACATCGTCGGGGAGCCTGTCCCCGCGGGCTTGCAGGTCTGCGCGCAGCGCCTCCAGATCCTCCGCCGGATCGGCCGGGACGAGCACCCGGTCGGCGCTGGCGTCGAAGATGCCGGCCAGCGCGTCGCACAGGCGTGCCACGTCGTCGGCCTCCCGGCGGACCGGGAGCAGCCGGAAGCGCTGCAGCGGGATCACGGTCGGCCGGCCGCTCAGAAGTAGTAGGGGAAGCTCGACCAGTCCGGCGGCCGATGCTCCAGGAAGGCGTCGCGGCCCTCCCTGGCCTCCTCGGTCATGTAGCCCAGCCTGGTCGCCTCGCCGGCGAAGGCCTGCTGGCCGGCGATGCCGTCGTCGACCATGTTGAAGGCGTACTTGAGCATCCTGATCGACTGGGGGGACTTCCCGGCGATCCGCAGGCCCCACTCGACGGCGGTCTCCTCGAGTTCGGCATGGGGGACCGACTTGTTGATGACGCCCCAGGCCTCGGCCTGGTCGGCGTCGTAGTCGTCGGCGAGGAAGAAGATCTCGCGGGCCCTCTTGTCACCGACCTGGCGGGCCAGCAGTGCCGAGCCGTAGCCGGCGTCGAAGGAGCTCACATTGGCGTCCACCTGCTTGAAGACAGCGTGCTCCCGGCTGGCGATGGCCAGGTCCGCGACCACCATGAGCGAGTGCCCGCCGCCGGTCGCCCAGCCCGGGACGACCGCGATGATCGGCTTGGGAGTGGACCGCATGAGGCGTTGCACCTCGAGGATGTGCAGCCGGGCGCGCCGGCCCTTGTCGAGCCGGGCCCTCCGGGCGGGGCTCACCGTCTCGGGGTCTGCGCCGTGGTCGCCGGAGGGCCTCTCGGCCTGCGCGTAGCGATAGCCCTGGGCGCCCCGGGCGCGCTGGTCGCCGCCGGAACAGAAGCTGTAGCCGCCGTCCTTGGGTGAGGGGCCGTTGCCGGTGAGCAGGACGGCCGCCACGTCGGGGGTGCAGCGGGCGTCGTCGATGCATCGGTAGAGCTCGTCGACGGTGTGCGGACCGAAGGCATTCCTGATCAGCGGGCGATCGATGGCGATCCGCACCACCGGCAGGTCAGCGCCCGCCGGTGCCCCGTCCGCGTCGCCGCGGGAGACCAGCCGGTGATAGGTCGTCTCGCTCAGTGGGACGCGATCCGGCACGACATCGCGCCAGCGGCTCGCATCGAAGGTGTCGGAGACCTCGGGCAGGAAGCTCATGGCCGTGAAGCTACCACCGGGCACGAGGGGGACGATCACCGTGCCGGGGGCCTGTGATCCTGCCGCACACCGGCCCGCGGTGCACCGGCCCGCGGTGCACCGGCCGGGTGTGCGTCGGCCAGGTGTGCCCGCACCCGCAGTCCACCGAGCTGCTGGCCGGCCGGGCCCGGCCGGTGTCCGCCGCGCGTTCGGCCATCGGTCAGGATCGCATCGCCGCGGAACGACGATCCCCTAGGGTGAGTCCGTTCGAGACAACGGCAGGAGCTGGGACCGCCATGACCATGAGTGGTAGTCGAAAGACGTGGGCGGCGGTGCTCGGCGTCGTCCTGCTGGGGGCGCTGTGGTTCGTGCTGCCCCAGCTGGGGGTCGTGGTGCTCAGCGCCCTGCTGGCCTACATCTTCCGGCCGTTCTTCCTCAGGCTGCGCAGGATCGGCCGGGGCCCTGCGGTGGCCCTGACCCTCGTGTCCACCTTCCTGGTCGTCCTGGTGCCGCTGGGCTTCGTCGTCATCTCGGCGGTCGGTCAGCTCGGCCGGATCGCCTCGGTCGCCGGGCGGATGCAGTACTGGGAGACGATGCCCGAGGTCGTGAGGAAGGCGATCGACATCGCCGACGACGTGCTGAGTTCGGTCACCGGCGTGAGACCGAGCATCACCGACCAGAGCGTCAGCGAGTTCCTGCGCACCGCCGTCCCGGCCGTGGCGCGCACCGGAACGCAGCTGCTGGTCAGTGTTGCCGGGAACCTGCCGGGGCTGTTCGTCGCGGTGATCGTCTACATCTTCCTGTTCATCGAGTTCACCCTGCGCGGTCCGGAACTGGTCCGTGCGGTCGAGCGCATCAGCCCCTTCGACCAGATCGTGACCGACACCTATGTGCGCCGGATCGGCCTCATGTCGAAGGCCATGGTCACCGGACAGCTCATCATCTCGCTGGTGCTGTCGATCTTCTCCTCGCTGCTGCTCATCCCACTCGGCTACGGGCACTCCTTCTTCATCTTCCTCATCCTGTTCACCGTGCTGAACTTCATCCCGCTCGGCTGCGGGGTGGTCTTCATCCCGCTGACCGTCTACTCGATGGTCACCGGGCACTTCTGGCTGGGCCTGGTGCTGCTGGTGCTGTTCTACGCATTCGGCAACGTCGACCCGATCATGCGTTCACGGCTCATCCCCGACGAGATCCACCTGTCCGTCGGCATGACCATGCTCGCCACCTTCTGCGGAGTGGCCCATTTCGGCATCCTCGGCGTGGTCTACGGGCCGATCATCATGATCCTCGTCATCACGACGGTGGACTTCGCCAACCAGTTCCGGGAGGGGCGGCCGCACGGTCCGGAGGCGGTCACCTCGGCGACGACCGGGGCGGGCACGACGACCGGGGCGGTGGACTGACAGGCGCCCACCGCTGCCGACGCGTCCAGATGCATCGTGAAGAGGCGCCGGCAGGCCGTCCCAGGCTTGCGACATGGCTGGAACAGGACTGCTGGAACTGCCCTTCAGCGAGGTCAATGTCTTCTCTGTGAATCCCACCGGGGGAAATCCGGTTGCCGTGGTGCACAATTCGGTGGGCCTGGGCGGCACAACTCTGGCTGAATTCGCCAGTTGGACGAATCTGTCCGAGACGACATTCCTGCTTCCCCCCTCGGACCCTGAGGCTGACTACCGACTGCGCATCTTCACGCCCACCGACGAACTCCCCTTCGCCGGTCATCCCACGCTGGGTTCCGCCCATGCATGGCTCGAGCGCGGTGGGATTCCGCACACGCCGGGCAGGATCATCCAGGAGTGCGGCGCCGGGCTCGTCGAGATCCATCAGGATCGGGGCACGGGCCGCTTGGCATTCGCCGCACCACCCCTCGTACGGTCCGGTCCGGTGGCCCCGTCGGAACTCTCACCGATCATCGCTGCCCTGGGGATCCACGCGTCCGAGGTCATCGAGGCGGCCTGGGTCGACAACGGGCCGGGGTGGGTGGGGCTCCTGCTGAGTTCCCCCGAGGTCGTGCTGGGCCTTCGGCCGCAGTTCGGTGACCTCAGGGTGAATGTCGGCGTGATCGGGATCCATCCAGGTGGGTCCAGCGTCGGCGAGGGAGGGGCGGATGCAGAGGTGCGTGCCTTCTGCTCCGCGGAAGGGGTCACCGAGGATCCGGTCACCGGATCTCTCAACGCAAGCCTGGCCCAGTGGCTGGCCGGGAGGGTGCTGCCCGACGACTACGTGGTCCGCCAGGGCACCGCGTTGGGGCGGACAGGCCGTGTGTACATCACCACGGGTCCGGACGGTCGCCACTGGGTGGCGGGGGACACCCGGACCGTGGTCACCGGGCAGGTGCGTCTGGAGATCGGCCTGCAGGAACGCGATCCGGGCGCGCACGCCCGGACTCCGGCCCCGAGGTGACCAGACGGAAGGCTCTCACAGATTCGTGGGCGCCGGGCCTGCCTGGTAGACGTTGTCGGTGGGCCGGCCCGCCTCGTCGAGGATGACCGTGGGGATGGCGGGCTCGGCATTGGCCAGATGGCGCCCGCGCAGCGGCAGCTCGGCCCGGGCCCGCTCGTGGCGGTCGCGGGCGGCCTGCAGGGGCTCGGCGCCCACCACCCGGCCGTCCTTCACCAGCTCGGTGAGCAGCTGACGGTCGTCGGAGTCCGCCCGCGGCGCGACGCCGACGCCGATCACCTCGGCCTCGGCGAAACCGCGCCCGTCGATACGGCGCAGGGCGAACTTGCGGCCGCCGATGGTGTGTTTGTTGGCGGACTTCTTGGCGACATCGTGCATCGGGGCGTCCGGCTCGTCGGACTCGGCCCTGGCGACGATCTTGTAGACGAACCCACAGGTCGGATGACCGGATCCGGTCACCAGGCTCGTGCCGACCCCGAAGCCGTCCACCGGGGCCGAGCTGAGGGCCGCGATCTGGTATTCGTCGAGGTCGTTGGTGACGATGATGCGGGTCTGCGTGGCGCCCAGCGAGTCGAGCAGTGCGCGGACGTGGCGCACCTCGGTGCCCAGATCGCCGGAGTCGATCCGGACGCCCCCGAGCGCGCCCTCGGTGAGCCGCACAGCGGTGCGGATCGCCTGGTCGACGTCGTAGGTGTCCACGAGCAGGGTGGTGTCCTCGCCCAGCCAGTCCAGCTGCGCGCGGAAGGCCTCCTCCTCGGTGTCGAAGAGCATCGTGAAGGCGTGTGCCGCCGTCCCGCTGACCGGGATGCCGAAGGAGCGCCCGGCCTCCAGGGCCGAGGTGCCCGAGAAGCCTGCCACCCAGGCGGCCCTGGCCGCGGCGACCGCCGCCTGCTCGTGGGTGCGCCTGGCTCCGAACTCCGCGATGGGACGCCCGTCGGCCGCCATCGTCATCCGGCTGGCAGCGGAGGCGATCGCCGAGTCGTGGTTGTAGATCGACAGCAGCAGCGTCTCCAGCACGACGACCTCGGCGAATTCACCCTCCACCTGCAGCAGCGGGGAACCCCCGAAGTACAGCTCGCCCTCCGGGTAGCCGACGATGTCGCCGGTGAACCGATAGTCGGCCAGCCAGGAGGCCAGCGAGTCGTCGGCGACGCCGGCCGAGACCAGGTAGTCGATCTCGGCGTCGCCGAAACGGAAGTCCTGCAGCGCGTCCAGTGCGCGTCCGGTGCCGGCGACGACGCCGTATCCGCGGCCGGTCGGAAGCCGGCGGGGGAAGAGCTCGAAGAGCACGTGCCGGGAGGCCTTGCCGGAATGGAGTGCGGCCCGCACCATGGTCAGTTCGTACATGTCGGTCAACAGCGCGGTGCTGGTCATGGTCTTCACCCTAGGACTGATTCGGCGGTGAATTGCGCTCAGCGGGCCCGGGCTCCCGCACGTGTTGATCGGTGCGCCAAAATGGAGCCATGCCGGACATCCCCCCATTCACCGCTCCCGAGGGCGACACCGCTGTCGCCGAGCGGCCCGACGAGGCCGCGCTCGGCGCGAATCCATGGGTGACGATCGTGTGGGACGACCCGGTCAACCTCATGAGCTACGTCACGCACGTCTTCTGCACGTACTTCCACTACTCGCGGGATCGGGCCGAGCGTCTCATGATGCAGGTGCACATGGAGGGCAAGGCAGTGGTGAGCAGTGGACTGAGGGAGGCCATGGAGCGCGACGTCAATGCCATGCACGGCTTCGGGCTGTGGGCCACGGTCGGCCGGGCGCAGTGATGCACGCCTTCCGCCGCCGTCACGGCGAGCTGACCTGCACCCTCGAGGAGGCCGAGCTGACGATCCTGTCCAGCCTGGCCCAGCAGCTCGTGGAGCTGCTCACCAGCGATGCGATGCCGCCGATGTGCTCCGGCGCCCTGGACGTGGACTCGAAGCGCAGCGACGAGGACATCCTTGGCGAGCTGGAGCGCGAGCTCAACGAGCCGACCGAGCCCGACTTCTGTACCGATGACTCCGTGGACCCGGTGCTGCGACGGCTCTTCCCCGACGCCTACCGCGACGACACCACGGCCTCCGCGGAATTCCGGCGATTCAGCCAGGCCGACCAGCGCGACGAGAAGCTCAATTCGGCGGTGGTGGTGATCGCCGATCTCAACCAGGTGGGGCACGACCGGCGCTGCGTGGTCGCCGACGAGCACGTCGAGGACTGGCTCAAGACGCTCACCGCGCTGCGCCTGGCGCTGTCGGTGCGGCTGGGGATCGCCAGTGCGGCCGACCAGGACCGGCTCGCCGAGCTGCCCGACTCCGACCCGAACACCACCGTCTTCTCGATCTACGAGTGGCTCGGCTGGGTGCAGGAGTCACTGCTCGACTGCCTGCACTGACGGGTGCCCTGACGGCGTGCCCTGACTTCTCGCGCTGCCCGGACGGTCGGGCGCCCTAGAATCGTCCGGGTGAGCCCAGACGTCAACGCACCCATCGGCATCTTCGATTCCGGATTCGGCGGGCTCACCGTGGCCCGCTCGGTGGTGGACCTGTTGCCGCACGAGAACATCGTCTACCTGGGCGACACCGCCCGGGCTCCCTACGGCCCCAGGCCGATCGCCGAGGTGCGCGAGTTCGTCCTGCAGTGTCTCGACGAGCTCGTCGACAGGGGAGTGAAGGCCCTTGTCATTGCGTGCAACACCGGATCCTCGGCAGCCCTTCGCGATGCCCGGGAACGCTATGACGTGCCGATCGTCGAGGTGATCCTGCCGGCTGCCCGAAGGGCGGCCTCGATCACCCGGAACCACCGGATCGGCGTCGTGTGCACCCATGCCACAGCTGCCTCGCGCTCCTACAACGATGCGCTGGCCGCCTCGCCGGTGAAGGTGTTCACCCAGGTGTGCCCGCGTTTCGTGGAGCTGGTGGAGGCGGGCATCACCACCGGCCCGAAGGTGCTGTCCCTCGCGGAGGGCTATCTGACCAGCCTCAAGGAGGCCGAGGTCGACACGGTCATCCTCGGCTGCACCCACTACCCGCTGCTGTCGGGCGTCATCAGCTATGTGATGGGCGAGTCGGTCACCCTCGTCTCCAGCTCGGACGAGTCCGCCCGGGCCACCTTCGCCATGCTCACGCGCGAGGAACTGCTGCGCGACGAGACGGACGGGCACGGCGAGGCGCACCGGGACTTCCTCACGACCGGCGATCCGTCCCTTTTCGAGGGTCTCGGACGCCGACTGATGGGTGGCTTCGTGCGTCAGGTGGAACAGGTGACACTGGCCTGAGCAGCGCCGCGCTCAGTGGCTCTGAGCCGACATGTCCTGTGGGATGGGGAG
>JBAQVA010000167.1:0-29325 GCA_049297835.1 Propionibacterium sp. | reverse complement strand
TGGTCGTCGTGGACGAGGCCTACCAGGAGTTCACCGAGTTCCCCGAGGACTCCGCACTGGCCCTGCTGCCGCGTTTCGGGAGGCTCATCGTGAGCCGCACGCTGAGCAAGGCCTTCGCCCTGGCCGGCGGCCGGGTCGGTTACCTGGCCGCGGCACCGGCCGTCGTCGACGCCTGCCGCATCGTGCGGTTGCCCTATCACCTGTCCGCCCAGACGCAGACCATCGCCCGGGTCGCGCTGGCGAACCGCGTCGAGATGCTGGCCCAGGTGGCCACGCTGCGCGACGCCTGTCAGCAGCTGCAGGAGTGGCTGCGCAGGGTCGGTCTGCAGGTGGTGCCCAGTCAGTCCAACTTCTGCCTGTTCGGGCGCTTCACAGACCGCCACACGGTCTGGCAGGCGCTGCTCGACAAGGGCGTGCTGGTGCGCGAGGTCGGTCCGGACGGGTATCTGCGGGTCTGCGTGGGCACACCGCAGGAGCTGGCCGCCTTCCGCGAGGCCCTCACCTCGGTGCTGGCCACCCCGGGAGTCCTCGACCACAGCGACGGGAGCAGGCGATGAGCCGCACCGCGACGATCCACCGGGTCACCTCCGAGTCCGACGTGCGGCTGTCCCTCGACCTCGACGGCAGCGGCTCCTCCACGATCAGCACCGGCGTGGGCTTCTTCGACCACATGCTCACCTCACTGTCCAAGCACTCGCTGATCGACCTGGACGTCGAGACCACCGGCGACCTCCAGATCGACGGGCACCACAGCGTCGAGGACACCGCGATCGTGCTCGGGCAGGCCCTCGCGCAGGCCCTGGGCGACAAGCGCGGGATCCGGCGCTTCGGGGACGCCCTGGTGCCCCTGGACGAAGCCCTGGCGCAGGCCGTCGTCGACGTGGCCGGGCGGCCCTATGTGGTGTGCAGCGGCGAGCCGCAGTCCCAGGTGACCGCGCGGATCGGTGGCTCCGGGGTGCTCTACTCGGGCTCGATGACTTACCACGTCGTCGAATCACTGGCGATCAATGCCGGCCTGTGCGTGCACCTCACCCTGCTCGCCGGGCGCGAGCCGCACCACATCGTCGAGGCCCAGTTCAAGGCGCTGGCCAGGGCGCTACGCACCGCCGTCGAGCCCGATCCCCGGGTCAGCGGAGTGCCGAGCACCAAGGGTGCGCTGTGAGCACCGGCTCTCCCGGCGCGCCGGTCGACGTCGGGGTGCTCGACTACGGCTCGGGCAATCTGCACTCGGCCTGCCGCGCGCTCGATGCGGCGGGGGCACGGGTGCACCTGAGCAGTGACTTCGACGAGCTGCGCGCCTGCCAGCGGCTCGTCGTGCCCGGGGTCGGCGCCTTCGCGGCGTGCATGGACCAGCTCAGGGGAGTCGGCGGCGCGGACTTCATCCTCGAGTGGGTGGCCGGGCACCGCCCGGTGCTCGGCATCTGCGTCGGCCACCAGATCTTCTTCGCCGGGGGCCGTGAGCACGGTGTGGAGGCTGCCGGGCTTGGTATCTACGACGGCACGGTGGACCGGCTGAGCTCGGCGAGGCTGCCGCACATGGGCTGGAACACGGTGCAGGTGGGGCAGGGCAGCAGGCTGTTCGAGGGCATCGGTGACCAGCGCTTCTACTTCGTGCACTCCTACGGTGCCCACGGCGGGCTGCCCGAGGGGGCGGTGGTCAGCTGGTCCGAGCACGAGGGCGACCGTTTCGTCGCCGCCGTCGAGTACGGGCAGGTGTGCTCCACCCAGTTCCACCCCGAGAAGTCCGGTGCCGCCGGTGCGCGCCTGCTGCGCAACTGGCTGAGGCTGCCGGCCGCCGCGGACCGAGTGGAATAGGGTCGCGCTGTGACCAACAGCACTGCACTGACGCTCCTGCCCGCCGTCGACATCCAGTCGGGACAGGCTGTCCAACTCGTCCAGGGCGTGGCCGGGAGCGAGAAGGTCTTCGGCGATCCCCAGACCGCGGCCCGCCGCTGGTGCGAGCAGGGCGCCCGGTGGCTGCACGTCGTGGATCTCGACGCCGCCTTCGGACGCGGCTCGAACTCGGCCCTGCTCGCCGAGGTGGTCGCCGCCGTCGACGTGGACGTGGAGCTCTCCGGCGGGATCCGCGACGACGAGAGCCTGGAGCGCGCGCTGTCCACCGGCTGCCGCCGGGTCAACATCGGCACGGCCGCACTCGAGCGCCCGACGTGGTGCGAGCAGGTCATCGCACACTACGGCGACCGCATCGCCATCGGTCTGGACGTGCGCGGCGACAAGCTCGCGGCCCGCGGCTGGACCCAGGAGGGCGGCGAGCTGCTGGAGACCGTCGCGCGGATGGACGAGGCCGGTTGCACCCGCTATGTCGTCACCGACGTGGCCAGCGACGGGATGCTGTCGGGGCCGAACCTGGAACTGCTGGGCAGGGTCTGCGCCGCCACCGACGCGGCTGTCGTGGCCTCCGGCGGGATCAGCTCGCTGGCGGACATCACGGCCCTCAAGCAGCTGGTCCCCACCGGGGTGGAGGGCGCCATCATCGGCACCGCCCTGTACGTCGGCAACTTCACCCTCACCCAGGCGCTGGCGGCGGCGCGATGAGCCGGGACTGGGAGGAGACCTTCGTCGACGACGTCCTCGACTGGAGCTTCCTGGAGTTCGACGATCTGAAGGAACTGAGCGAGCTGCGCGCCGCCATCGACTACATGGACGACCCCGTCCAGCTCTCCAGCTACGGGGACCTCGTCGAGGCCTGGAATGCGCCGGGCTCGCACCCGCACGACCACGCCGTCGTGGGCCGGGAGAAGGGCGGCAGCATCGTCGCCTACGGATGGAACCATCCCACCCCCAGCACCGATCCGAATCCGCAGGTCTGGTTCGAGGTCGGCGTGCATCCCGCCTGGCGCCACCAGCTCATCCGTCACCGGCTCACGCTGTGGCTCATCGCGCGGGCGAAGCAGTGGTATCTGCACATCCGCAACGAGAACACCACCCCGCTGTGGGTCGGCACCAGCGTCGACGAGAAGCGGGTCGGGCTCACCAGCTCGATCATCGAGGCCGGGCTGGCGCCCCAGCGCTGGTTCTTCGACATGCACCGGCCACTGGTCAACCAGGTCCTCCCGGAGCCTCCCGCGCTGGCCGAGGTGAGCATCGAGCCCTTCGACATGGCCCTCTCGGAGCAGGTCAGGGCCGCCCACAACGAGGCCTTCGCCTCGCGTCCCGGTGCGGCGCCGGTCCCCCGGGCCGCCTGGCAGGCCTCGCTCGAGGTCGGCTCCGCGCGCCCCCAGCTGTCCTGGATCGCGCTGCTCAAGGGTCGTGAGGCCTCCCACACCGGCGCCCTGCACGGCCAGGTCGTCGGCTATGCGATCAACCGCAGCTACGACGACGAGACCAACGAGGGCTGGACCGAGCGCCTGGGGGTCTGTTCCTGGTGCCGGCGAAAGGGCATCGGGCGGGCACTCATCGTCGCCTCGATGAGGGGCTTCGCGCAGGCCGGCCTGAGCGAGGCCGGGGTCGGGGTCGACACCGAGGATCCGAATGCCTCGGAGGTCTTCTTCGGCGGGCTGGGCTATTCCGCCACCGAGCGGGTGGTGGTCTACGGGCGCACGATGGGCGAGGATGATCTCGCCCGACCGTGAGCTCGGCCGGGCGTGATGTGACCGACTTGGCCTCCGTCGGTAGAATTGGCTCGTTTGCTGCGTGGACGGGTGGTCCCGGACCCAGCTGAAGACGTCGAGGAAGGGGTTTTGGCAGATGAGCGGTCATTCCAAGTGGGCGACGACCAAGCACAAGAAGGCTGCGATCGATGCCAAGCGGGGCAAGCTGTTCGCGAAGCTGGTCAAGAACATCGAAGTCTCCGCCAGGGTGGGCGGTGGCGACCCCAGCGGCAACCCGACCCTCTACGACGCGATCCAGAAGGCCAAGAAGAACTCGGTTCCCGCCGACAACATCGACCGCGCCGTCAAGCGTGGCTCCGGTGACGGCGCCGACTCGGTCAACTACGAAGAGATCATGTACGAGGGCTACGGCCCCGAGGGCGTTGCGCTGCTCATCGAATGCCTGACCGACAACCGCAACCGCGCGGTCGCCGACGTCCGCACGGCCATCACCCGCAACGGGGCGACCATGGCCGACGGTGGTTCGGTGCAGCGACTGTTCGCCCGCAAGGGCGTCGTGACCGTCTCCAAGAACTACGAGGTGGAGGACGGGCGCAAGAGCGTCACCCACACCGTGGACGAGGACGGGCTGATGGAGGCCACCCTCGACGCCTCGGTGGAGGACATCGTGGACCAGGGCGAGGTCTTCGAGCTCGTCTCCGACCCGAAGGACCTGGTCGAGGTGCGCAAGGCGGTCCAGGCCGCCGGGATCGACTACGACTCGGCCGAGGTCAGCTTCGTGCCGAGCTTCAACCAGCAGGTCGACGACGTCGAGGCGGCCGAGAAGATCGAGCGGATCGTCGAGATCCTCGACGACCTCGACGACGTGCAGAACGTCTTCACCAACGCCGAGTACTCCGACTCCGTCGAGCAGGCGCTCGAGGCCCAGGAGGACTGAGCACGGGCATCCGGGCTGGCCGGGGGCGTGTCAGCGGTGTCTGCCGGACCGCAGGACCTAGACTGTCGAAGACGTTCAGATGCCACCGGGCGCCGGGGCGTGCAGGAGGTCGCAGGGTGCGAGTCATGGGTGTGGATCCCGGCCTGACCAGGTGCGGGGTCGGCATCGTCGACGGCACGCCGGGTGCCCGCCCGTCTCTGGTCGCGGTGGGCGTGGTGCGCACCGGGGCCTGCGAGGCCCATCCCCAGCGGCTGCTGGGCATCGAGCGCGGACTCACCGAGTGGTTCGACAGCTACCGCCCGGAGGTCATCTCCATCGAGTCGGTCTTCGCCCAGCACAATCTGCCCACCGTCACCGGCGTCGCCCAGGCGGCCGGAATCGCCATGCTCATCGGGGCTCGCGCCGGCTGCACGGTCGCGCTGCACACACCCAGCGAGGTGAAGGCCGCGGTCACCGGCTCCGGGCGTGCGGACAAGGCGCAGGTCGGGGCGATGGTGGCACGGATCCTCGGTCTGGCGGCGGCCCCCACCCCGGCAGACGCCGCCGATGCGCTGGCGCAGGCGATCACCCACCTGTGGCGCGGCGGCGGGCAGAATCGCTACGCCGCGGCGGTCGCCAGGAGCCGGTCGTGATCGCGCGGCTGCGCGGCGAGGTGGTGGCGCTCGGCGTCACCTGGGTCGTCGTGGACGTGAACGGCCTTGGCCTGCGGGTCTTCGTGCCGCCGGCCACCTCGGCGAAGCTGCGGGTGGGGGAGCGCGCCAGCCTGCACACCTGCCTGCTGGTGCGCGAGGACGACATGAGCCTCTACGGCTTCGCCACCGCCCAGGAGCGCGACTGCTTCGAGCTGTGCCGATCGGCCAACGGCGTGGGGCCCAAGCTCGCGTTGGCGATCGTCAGCGTGCTCGCCCCGGAGCGCTTGGCGGCCGCCGTGCGCGGCGAGGACCTCGCGGCCCTGTGCACGGTTCCGGGCGTCGGGCGCAAGAGCGCCCAGAAGCTGGTCATCGAGCTGAAGGACAAGGTGGACCTCATCGCGGCCGAATCCCTCGCCCCGGCCGCGGCGCCCGCCGCGAGCCAGTGGCGCGAGCAGATCTGCGAAGGACTGGAGAGCCTCGGCTGGAACACCAAGGATGCCGAGGCCGCCTGCCAGAACGTGCAGGAACTCGCCGAGCAGACGCCGATGCCGTCGGTGCCGGTGCTCATGAAGGCCGCCCTGGCCTCGCTGGCGAGGGTCTGAGCGGCGTGCGGAGTCCAGTGACGCAGGCATCCCGGGAGTCTCCGGCGACGGGGGTGCGGCGATGATGGAGCACTCCCCGGTCGACCCGGTCGTGCAACCCGAGGAGCAGGCCGCCGAGGCGGCGCTGCGCCCGAGCAGGCTCTCGGAGTTCGAGGGCCAGCCCCGGGTGCGCGACCAGCTCGGGCTGGTGCTCGCCGCCGCCCGCCACCGGGGCAGCACGCCCGACCACGTGCTGCTGTCCGGGCCCCCCGGGCTCGGGAAGACCACACTCGCCATGATCATCGCGGCCGAGGTGGGCGCGCCGCTGCACATCACCTCCGGCCCGGCGATCCAGCACGCCGGTGACCTGGCGGCCATCCTTTCGGGGCTGGTCGAGGGCGAGGTGCTCTTCCTCGACGAGATCCACCGGATGTCGCGCCCCGCCGAGGAGATGCTCTACCTGGCGATGGAGGACTTCCGGGTCGACGTGATCGTGGGCAAGGGTCCCGGAGCGACCGCGATCCCGATCACCATCCCGCCGTTCACGCTCGTCGGGGCCACCACCCGTGCCGGGCTGCTGCCCAGCCCGCTGCGCGACCGCTTCGGCTTCACCGCCCAGCTCGACTTCTACGAGGTCGAGGACCTCACCGGCATCGTCTCCCGCTCGGCCGCCAAGCTCGACGTCGAGCTCGACGGGGACTCCGCGCAGCTGATCGCCAGCCGCTCGCGGGGCACGCCGAGAATCGCCAACCGGCTGCTGCGCAGGGTGCGCGACTACGCGCAGGTGAACGCCGACGGCAGGGTTGACGTCGACCTGGCCAGGGCGGCGCTGGAGCTCTACGAGGTGGACGAGCTCGGCCTGGACCGGCTCGACCGCGGAGTGCTGGAGGCCATCTGCCGAAAGTTCGGCGGCGGACCGGTCGGGCTGTCGACCCTGGCGATCAGCGTGGGGGAGGAGACCGAGACCGTCGAGGAGGTCGCCGAGCCCTTCCTGGTGCGCCAGGGCTTCCTCATGCGCACCCCCCGCGGACGGGTCGCCACGGCTGCCGCCTGGGCCCATCTGGGGCTGGGCGCGCCCGCCGGCTCACCCGGTGCGGCAGCTCCCGGGGACGACGATCTGTTCGCCTGAGCGGCCGGTCGCCGTGCACCGTGTGGGCGTTGCCAGTTCCAACCGGTAAACTCGCCACGGCATGCCGCAACGGGCTTGCCGGAGAGATGAGGACGACTATGCAAGGTACGTCTCTGATTGTTCTTGTCGTGGTGATGTTCGCCGCGATGTACTTCCTGATGATCCGTCCGCAGAAGAAGCAGATGGAGAAGCAGAAGCAGATGCTCAGCAAGGCTCAGCCAGGTGCCCGGGTGATGCTCAGCAGCGGCATCTACGGGACCATCCGCGCCGCCGGCGACAAGCAGCTCGTCATCGAGCTGGCCCCCGGGGTCGACGTGACCGTCGTCAAGCAGGCGGTCACCAAGGTCGTCTCCCCCGACGAGGAGGAGTTCGAGTTCGCCGACTCCGACGCCGCCGATGCGAGCGATGCGGCCGATGCTCCCCAGGAACCGGCAGCCACCGGGACCGTCGAGGATGCGGCCGCCCCCGTCCAGGCGTCCCCCTCGCTGTCCCCGCTCACCGAGCAGACAGCTGGCGCCGATGCGCAGACCCCGACCGCGGACGCCCCCCTCACTGCCCATGACTCCCAGCCGCTGGCCGGGGCGCCCGATCCGGGCAGCGACGACTCCGACGGAGAAGCTCGCAAGTAACCGGCCTCGGGGAGAATCGGCAGCACATGGCGCGCACCAGCAGTCCGCAACACGCACGACCGGGACGACGGCTCATCGTCTTCGCACTCATCCTCGTGGCCCTCTACGGGCTCATGGCGCTGAGCAAGACGTGGACCCCCAGGTTGGGCCTGGACCTTCGGGGCGGCACGACGATCACCCTCACCGCGCACAACAACAGTGACGGTTCGGCGCCGAGCAAGGCCAACCTCGAGACGGCCCGCTCCATCATCCAGAAGCGCGTCGACGCGCTCGGTGTCGGCGAGTCCTCGGTCACCCTGCAGGGCGACCGCCAGATCCAGGTGGCGGTGCCCAATGTGAGCAACGACGAGCTGGTCCAGCTGGTCGGCACCACCGCCCAGCTGGCCTTCCGCAATGTCTACAGCTCCGCGCAGACCACCTCCTCGTCGGCCTCGTCCTCGGCAAGCGTGAACCCGACCGCCCCGGCGACTGCCGGGCTGCCGGCCTCCCCGTCCCCGACGCCCACCCCGCAGACCGCACCGGCCACCTCCGGGGTGCCGGCCTCCCCGTCCCCGACGCCGACTCCGCGGGCGACCGCACCGGCCACCAGCACACCGGACTTCAGCAAGCTGCTGGCCTGGCAGCCGAGCACCCAGGACGACACGGACTTCGCGAACTTCAACTGCGGGGACTCCTTCCCCAATGTCTCCGACCAGGCGCTGTTCGCCTGCAGCGAGGACGGCACGACGAAGTACCTGCTCGGCCCCGAGCTGATCAGCGGAACCCACGTGACCGATGCCCAGGCCGCCATCCCGCAGGGTGAGGTCGCCTGGGTGGTCTCGCTCAAGTTCGACTCGGAGGGCACCGACCGGTTCAGCAAGGCGACCACCCAGCTGGCCCAGCAGACCTCCCCGATGAACCAGTTCGCCATCGTCCTCGACGGCAAGGTGGTCTCCGCGCCCAGCGTCTCCCAGGCCATCACCGGTGGAAGTGCCGAGATCAGCGGCGGCAACATCAACGAGTCGAGCTCCAAGGCTCTTGCCAACGAGCTGAAGTTCGGCGCGCTGCCGGTGAGCTTCGACGTCTCCAGCGTCGACTCGGTCTCGGCCAGCCTCGGCGGTGACCAGCTGCAGGCCGGAATCATCGCCGGGCTCATCGGGCTGCTCTTCGTGGTGCTCTACAGCTTCTTCTACTACCGCGGCCTCGGTGTGGTCGTGGTCGGCTCGCTGGTCGCCGCGGCGCTGGTCACCTGGGCCACGATCGTGCTGCTCGGCACGACGGTGGGCTTCGCGATGAATCTGCCCGGTATCGCCGGCGCCATCGTGGCCATCGGCGTGACCGCCGACTCGTTCATCGTCTACTTCGAACGGATCCGCGACGAGATCCGCGAGGGCCACTCGCTGCAGCACTCCATCCAGAGTGGCTGGCACAAGGCCCGCGGCACCATCGTGATGGCCGACGCGGTGCAGCTGCTCAGCGCGGTCGTGCTGTTCGTGCTGGCCATCGGCGAGGTCAAGGGATTTGCCTTCACCCTCGGCGTGACCACCGGCATCGACCTGTTCGTGGTCTTCTTCTTCACCCACCCGATGGTCACCCTGCTGGGCCGGACGCACTTCTACGGCACCGGCCAGCGCTTCTCCGGTTTCGAACCGGAGCATCTGGGCGTCAGCCGGGCGTCGCTGACAGGTCAGCGACGCCTGCACACCAAGCAGGCTCGAACGCGTGGCGGCACCCCCGCCGCCGGCGCCGGCGCGAAGGAGTCCCGATGAGCCAGCCCGTCAAGACCGGCACCACCCCCGCCGTGGCGAGCGAGGCCCACGAGTACTCCGGAAACTTCGCCCACCGGCTCTACACCGGCGAGTTCGAGTTCAGCTTCGTCCCCCATGCCCGCCGCTGGTACACCATCTCCGCGGTGCTGCTGCTCATCTCGGTCGTCGCGCTGCTCACCCGGGGCCTCAACCTCGGCATCGACTTCAAGGGCGGCTCGGTGTTCACCGCGCCCGTGAGCTCCATCACCTCCACCACGGTTCCCCAGTTCAAGCAGGTCGTCACCGACTCCCCGGTGCCGAATCTGGAAGGCTTCGAGGTCACCACCGTCGGCGGGAACTCGGTGCGGATCCAGACCCGCAGCCTGTCCGGCGACGAGGTGACCACGCTGCGCGATGCACTGGCGAAGTCCGCCCAGACCACACCGGAGAAGGTGAACTACTCGCTGATCGGCCCCTCCTGGGGCCACCAGATCACCGACAAGGCCCTGCAGGCCCTCATCGTCTTCCTGGTCCTGGTCGGGTTGATGATCTGGGTCTTCTTCCGGGAGTGGCGGATGGCCGTCTCGGCCCTGGTCGCGCTGGCCCACGACCTGGTGGTCACCGTCGGCTTCTACGCCCTGGTGGGCTTCACGGTGACGCCCGCGACCCTCATCGGCGTGCTCACGATCCTCGGCTACTCGCTGTACGACACGGTCGTGGTCTTCGACAAGGTGCGCGAGAACACCCGCGACATCACCAAGCAGAACCGCACCTTCTCCGAGGCCGCCAATGTGGCCGTCAACCAGGTGCTCGTGCGGTCCATCAACACCACCCTGATCGGCATCCTCCCGGTCCTCGCGCTGCTCATCGCGGGCATCGGCTTCCTCGGCGGCGAGGGCCCGCTGGCAGACCTCGGCCTGGCGCTGCTGATCGGCATGGTGACCGGCGCCTACTCCTCGATCTTCATCGCCACCCCGCTGCTGGCCCACCTGCGCGAGACCGAGCCCGAGATGAAGAAGCACGCTGCTGCCGTCCTGCGCCGCCGCAACCGCACCGCCCCCACGGTGAGCGTGACGACGACGTCGGCCTCCTCGACGCCGAAGGCCTCCGGGCTCAGCGAGGCCACCATCCCCACGGCGGAACAGGCCAGGCCCGGCGCCGGCCCGGCAGCCGGCGCGACCCCGGGGCCGCGCTCGCAGCCGGTCCGCAAGAGCCGCAGCCAGCGCAGGAAGTGAGAACATGACCCAGCCAGACCCGCGCGTGACCAGGATCGGTTCGCTCGTGCGGACCATCGAGGACTTCCCGGAACCGGGTGTCCAGTTCCGCGACATCACCCCGCTGCTGGCCGACGCCGGCGGCTTCCGGGAGACCATCGACCTGCTCATCGACCAGCTGCCCGGCGCGGTGGACGTCGTGGTGGGCATCGACTCGCGTGGCTTCCTGTTCGGGGCCCCGATGGCCCTGAGAATGGGCCTCGGCTTCGTCCCGGTGCGCAAGCCGGGCAAGTTGCCGGCGCCGGTCTTCGAGGAGGACTACCTGCTCGAGTACGGCTCCAGCTCCCTCAACATCCACCAGGATGCGCTGCGACCGGGGCAGCGGGTGCTCCTCGTGGACGACCTGCTGGCCACCGGGGGAACGCTCGGGGCAGCGGCGAAACTCGTCTCGCGGGAGGGTGCCGAGCTCGTCCACGTCGAGACCGTGATCGAGCTGGCCGGCCTGGGCGGACGCGATCACCTGACGCGCTGCGGCGTGACGAGCTATTCCTCGATTCTGGTCGCTTGAGTGCCGGGCACCGGACGCAACTAAGCTTGGCCCACCAACTACACGGAAGGGGGCAGGCTGATGAGCACCGACGAAGTCTACGGCCCCTACGGAGACAAGGGGCAGCCTGAGCTGACGACCCGCTCGACGCCCGCGACAGCCCCCGTCGAGCGCATCGCCTCCGGCCCCGAACAGCCGCGCCTGCGGATGCGCCAGCGGCTTGCGCGGCTCGGGGCGGTGAAGGCGCCGCAGTCCGCGGTGCTCGACCCGCTGTTCTCCGTGATCAAGGCGAATCACCCCAAGGCCGACCTCTCGCTTGTCGAGCGCGCCTACCGGACCGCCGAGCACTACCACCTCGGCCAGGCCCGCAAGAGCGGGGACCCCTACATCACCCATCCGCTGGCGGTGGCCACCATCCTGGCGGAGCTCGGGATGACCGAGCCCACGCTGTGCGCAGCGCTGCTGCACGACACGGTCGAGGACACCAGTTACACGATCGAGCAGCTGCGTGCCGACTTCGGCGAGACCATCGCGGTGCTCGTCGACGGGGTGACGAAGCTCGACAAGGTCCAGTACGGCGACTCGGCCAAGGCCGAGACGATCCGCAAGATGGTCATCGCGATGAGCCGCGACATCCGGGTGCTCGTGGTCAAGCTCGCCGACCGGCTTCACAACATGCGCACCCTGGGCTTCCTGCGTCCGGACAAGCAGAACCGGATCGCCCGCGAGACGCTCGAGATCTACGCGCCGCTGGCCCACCGGCTCGGCATGAATGCCATCAAGTGGGAGCTGGAGGACCTGTGCTTCTCCACCCTGCAGCCCAAGGTCTACGACGAGATCGTCCGGCTGGTGGCCCAGGCCGCCCCGAAGCGCGAACAGCAGCTGCGCGAGGTGATCGACGAGGTCAAGGTCTACCTGAAGGACGCTGGCATCAAGGCCGTCGTCTACGGGCGGCCGAAGCACTACTACTCGATCTACCAGAAGATGGTCGTGCGCGGGCGTGACTTCGCCGACATCTACGACCTGGTCGGGCTGCGCATCCTGGTGGACACCACCCGCGACTGCTACGGCGCCCTGGGCGTCATCCACACGCACTGGAACCCGCTGCCCGGCCGGTTCAAGGACTACATCGCGATGCCGAAGTTCAACATGTACCAGTCCTTGCACACCACCGTGCTCAGCAGCGGCAACCATCCGGTGGAGTTCCAGATCCGCACCCACGAGATGCACCGGCGTGCCGAGTACGGCGTCGCGGCGCACTGGAAGTACAAGGAGGATCCGAACGCCTCGGACGGCAGGATCGATCCCGAGGGCACGGATCTGGCCTGGGTGCACCAGCTCAACCAGTGGACCAAGGAGGAGCAGGACCCCGAGGCCTTCCTCGACACGCTGCGATTCGAGATCCAGACCCGTGAGGTCTACGTCTTCACACCCAAGGGGGACGTGCTCGCGCTTCCCCAGGGCGCGACGCCGGTCGACCTGGCCTATGCGATCCACACCGAGGTCGGCCATCGCTGCATCGGCGCCCGGGTGAACGGCAAGCTGGCGCCGCTGGAGAGCCAGCTGGACAACGGCGACATCGTCGAGATCCTCACCAGCAAGGCCAAGAACGCCGGCCCCAGCCGCGACTGGCTGAACTTCGTGGTGAGCCCGCGGGCGAAGAGCAAGATCCGCCAGCACTTCACCCGCGAACGCCGCGAGGAGGCCATCGATCTCGGCAAGGACGCACTGGCCAAGCAGCTGCGCAAGAGCGGGATGCCCCTGCAGCGGCTGCTCACCCTGGAGCACCTGACCTCCGTGGCGGACGAGCTGAGGCTCACCAGCGTCGACTCGCTGTACGCGGCGGTGGGGGAGGGCACCGTCGGGGCCCCCAGCGTCGTGCAGCGGCTCATCGCCACCGAGGGCGGCTACGAGGGGGCGGTCGACGAGAGCCTCGAGGAGGCACCCGTCCTGCCCCGTCCCGGGCGCCCGACCCGGCCCACCTCGAACAACAGCGGGGTGGTCGTCGAGGGCGACTCGGACATGTGGGTCAAGCTCGCGAAGTGCTGTACCCCGATGCCCGGCGACGAGATCCTGGGCTTCGTCACCCGCGAGAACGGCGTCTCGGTGCACCGGCGCGACTGCACGAATGCGGCGAACCTGCTCACCCACTCCGAGCGGATCGTCGAGGTCGAGTGGGCCCCGGACAGCGCGAGCGGCTTCCTGGTGAGCATCGCGGTCGAGATGCTCGACCGGCCCGGCGGGCTGGCCGACATCACACGGGCGCTGGCCGACCAGCACGTGAACATCACCTCGGCGACGGTCGGGGTCACCAAGAACCAGCTTGCCCGGGTGAAGCTCACCTTCGAGTCGAGCGATCCCACCCACCTGCACCACGTGATGTCCACGATCAAGACCGTCGCAGGCGTCTACGACGTCTACCGCGTCAAGCAGTGAGCAGGCGCCCGGACGGGGCCCACGCACTGCCCGACGCGGTCGGACTCAGGCGCTGAACTCGTCCAGCGCCTTCTGCGCCTGTTCGAGCCAGCCGCGATAGGTGCTGATCGAGTCGCGCAGCTGACCGGCCTTCCTGGTGTCGCCGCGGGCCTCGGCGGCATCCGCCTGGCCGGAGATCTTGTCGATCTGCGCGGTGAACATCGCGACCGTGTCGGCCGCACGCTGGCGGGCCTCCGGGTCGGTCCGCTTCCACTCCTGCTCCTCGGCCGACTTGACGGCCTGCTCGATCGCGCGGACGCGGGCGTCGATGCCGCGCAGGGCGTCGCGGGGGACGCGGCCGTAGGCGTTGAACTTCTCCAGGAAGCTCCTCAGCTGGGCGCGGGCCTTCGCGACCTCGGTCACCGGAAGGATCGACTTCTCTGCCTCGTCGAGCAGCCCCTCCTTCGCGACCTGGTTCCCGCGGAACTCCTCGTCCTGCTCGGCCAGCACCGCATTGCGGGCGTCGAAGAAGGTGTCCTGCAGACCGCGGAAGCGCTCCCACAGCTTGTCGTCCACCTCGCGGGGGGCAGGGCCGGCAGCCTTCCAGCGGGTCATCAGATCGCGGAAGGAGCGTGCCGTCTCGCCCCACTCGGTGGAGTTCGCCAGGCCCTCCGCCTCGTGGATGATCTCCTCCTTGACCTTGCGCGCGTCGTCGCGCTCCTCGGCCTGGTGGGCGAACTGGGCCTTGCGGCGCCGGGTGTACACCGTGCGGGCGGAGCTGAAGCGGTGCCACAGCTCGTCGTCGGTGGTCTTGTCGATGCGGGGCAGGGCCTTCCACTCGTCGAGCAGGGCGCGGAAGCGGTTGACGCCGCCACGCCAGTCGTTGCCCTGGGAGAGCTGCTCGGCCTGGCCGACCATGGCCTCCTTGGCCTGGCGGGTCTTCTCGTGCTCGCGCTGGCGGGCCTCCCGGCGCTCCTGGAGCTGGCTCTCGACGACCGGTGCCAGACCCTCGAGGCTGGCGGCGAGGGCGTCGAGGTCCCCGACGGCGTTGGCCTGGGCGATGTTCTTCTTCAGCGCGTTGATCTGCTTGCGTGCCTCGTCGGGGCTGACCGAACCGGACTGCACGCGTTGGCGCAGCAGGGAACTCTCGGTCTGCAGCGCAGTGAACCTTCGGGTGAAGAAGGCCAGCGCCTCGTCGGGACCCACATCGGGAACTTGACCGACTCGCCGCTCACCAGCCGAGGTGATCACGTACACGGTCCCGTCGGGATCGACACGGCCGTGGGTAGTCGGACCTGCAGTATCGCTCATGGTTCCCATCTTGCCCGATAGGCTGGCGATCATGTTCATTGCCTACTTCGTGGCCGGGCCCTGGCAGGCGAATTGCTATGTGGTCGCAGCCGGCGACGGCAGTCGGGCAATCGCCATCGACGTGGGCATGGACGCCGCGCAGACGGTGGAACAGACCCTGGCCGAGCACCATCTGGAGCTCGCCGGGGTCCTGCTCACCCACGGGCACATCGACCACTGCGCCCAGGCGGCCACGCTGGCGGACGCCCACGACTGCCCGGTCTGGGTGCACCCGGACGACCGGGTGCTGTTGAGCGATCCGGGCAGGGGACTGTCACCGTCCATGGCCGCCTCACTGGATCAGATCATCGGCACCCGGGTGCTCGCCGAGCCGCGCCGGGTCGAGAGCTACGACAGCTCGGTGGCCGTGAACTGCGCCGGCCTCGAGTTCAGCGTGACGGACGCGCCCGGGCACACCCCCGGTTCGGTGCTGCTGGGCCTCGACTCCGAGCAGGGGCGCATCGTGTTCACCGGCGACGTGCTGTTCGCCGGAAGCATCGGACGGACCGATCTGCCCGGCGGCGACGATGCGAGCATGCGCCGCAGCCTGCGCGAGGTCGTCCGCACGCTGCCCGAGCAGGCCCACGTCCTGCCCGGCCACGGCCCATTCACTACGGTGTCAGAAGAGCTGGGCAAGAATCCCTTCCTCAGTGATTCCTATCTGGAGGTGCAGTACTGATGGCGCGTCCCAAGCCGCTGTCCGGTTTCCCCGAATACCTGCCGCGGGAGCGGACGGTCGAGCTCGCGGTGCTCGACACCCTGCGGGAGACCTTCGAGCTGCACGGTTTCGCGAACATCGAGACACGCTCGGTCGAGCCGCTGGAACAGCTCTCCCGCAAGGGCGAGATCACCAAGGAGGTCTACGTCGTGCGGCGCCTGCACGCCGAGGACGACGACAAGGGTGAGCTCGGGCTGCACTTCGACCTCACCGTGCCGCTGGCACGCTGGGTGCTCGAGCACTCGGGGCACCTGCAGTTCCCCTTCCGCCGCTACCAGATCCAGAAGGTCTGGCGCGGCGAGCGCCCCCAGGAGGGCCGCTACCGGGAGTTCACCCAGGCCGACATCGACATCCTGGGCCAGGGCGAGCTCGCCACCCACCACGACATCGAGGCGCCCTTGGTGATGCTGGAGGCGCTGGAGAAGCTGCACGACCAGATCGGTCTGGCGCCGGTGCTCATGCACGTGAACAACCGCAAGCTCTCCGAGGGTTTCTACCGCGGGCTGGGCATCGAGGACACCTTGGCGGTCCTCCAGCTGGTCGACAAGTACGCGAAGATCGGGCCGCAGGCCACCAGGGAGCTGCTCGTCGACGAGCTGGCGCTGCCCGGACAGGTGGCCGACAAGTGCGTCCAGCTGGCCGGCATCCGCACCGAGGACACCGATTTCGTTCGCCAGGTGCGCGACCTGGGGGTGAGCAGCCCGCTCCTCGACGAGGGCCTCGACGAGCTCGTCACGCTGGTCGAGCAGGCGCACCGTCGGGTGCCGGGCAGGCTCTGCGCCGATCTCTCGATCGCCCGCGGGCTCGATTACTACACCGGGGCGGTCTACGAGACCGAGTTGGTCGGTCACGAGCCGATGGGCTCGATCAGCTCCGGCGGACGGTACGACTCGCTGGCCAGCGACGGGAAGAACTCCTACCCGGGGGTGGGCATCTCGCTCGGTGTCACCCGGCTGCTGGGCCCGCTGCTGGCCAAGCGCGAGTTCGTGGTGAGCCGCTCCGTGCCGACCTGCGTGGTGGTCGCGGTCGACAACGAGGAGACCCGCGCGGACGCCGACGAGGTGGCCGCGCTGCTCAGGTCGCGCGGCGTGCCCTGCGAGGTGGCACCCAGGGCGGACAAGTACGGCAAGCAGATCCGCTATGCGGACCGTCGCGGCATCCCCTTCGTGTGGTTCGGCGGGCTGGTCGGCGAGGTCAAGGACATCCGTTCCGGGGAGCAGCAGCCCTGCGACGCCCACGAGTGGACGCCGGATCCGGCCGACCTGTGGCCCAAGGTGCTGCCCGCAGAGTGAGGCCCGGCGGGCAGCACCGGCGTGCCTCAGGAGGCCGGTGGCTGGTTGAGCTGGAAACGCGCCCCCTGCGGATCGGTGACGCTCGCGACCTTCCCGTAGGGGGACTCGGACGGTCCGTCCTGGACCGTCCCACCCAGCTCGAGGACCCGGCGACAGGCCGCCTCGCAGTCGGCGACGGCGAAGTAGATCCGCCAGTGCGAGTCGATCGGCGGATCGAATGAGGCCGCGTCGCACAGCCCGCAGATGGCGTCGGGCCCGGCGCCATTCGTGGCGTAGCGGGGGCTGCCCGGCTCGCTGATGTCGTCGACCTGCCAGCCGAAGACCTTCTGGTAGAAGGCGAGGTCCGCGTCGAAGTCGGTACTCAACTGCTCGAACCACACAGGGGTGGATTCCTTGAGGGTGAGGGTGAAACCGGTGAAAGGGCCGGGTTGCCACAGCCCGACGGCCGCTCCGCCGGGAGTGGCCAGCAGGGCCATCGTCCCGAAGTCGGGGACCGGCATTGCCGGATAGAGCACGGAGCCACCCGCCGCGGCGACCCTGCCGGTGAGCGCATCGGCATCGTCGGTGGCCAGGTAGACCGTCCATGCCGTCGGCCCCTGGGGCTCGTCCACCGGGCCCTCCGGGGTCATCAGGGTGGTCATCGCACCGGCGAGCGGACCGTCCGGCCCGAGGACCTGGTGGTAGTGGCCGAAGGCCTCGCCCTGGTCCTGGAATTCCCAGCCGAAGAGCGTCGTGTAGAAGGCCTCGGAGCCCTGCGGATCATGGGTGGACAGGTCGATCCACACCGGCGCGCCGCGTTGCGCGGTCGGTCGGAGCTGTTGGTCAGTCATGGTCATGCCTCTCCCGGACGGCCCCGGGCATCGGCCCGGTGAACGTCGACGGGCAGTGTCGCGTGTTCCCGGACCCGGTGCAGTCCCGATTCTGGTGGGCCCATGGGTGCAGGCCCGTTGAGCGTGCCCGCGGATGCGGACCGCGATCCTTCGCCGGCCAGATGGTGCGACCGACCCCGCCGGCCGTGTCGGGGCCATTCCCCAAGGCTAACCGCGGCATGGCTGCCCGTCCTTGGTGCGCCGAACAGAATGGAGGCATGAGGATCACCATCATCGGCGGCCACGGCAAGGTGGCACTTCTGGCAGAGCCCCTCCTGGTCGGCGCCGGGAATCCCGTGCGGGCGTTCATCCGGACGGCGGGCCAGGCCGGCGAGGTCGCCGCCACCGGCGCCGAACCGGTGGTCGCCGACGTGGAAGGACTGGGCAGCGGCGAGCTGGCCGGGTTGTTCGAGGATCAGGACGCGATCGTCTGGTCGGCCGGGGCCGGAGGGGGCTCGCCGGAGCGGACGCTGGCCGTCGACCGGGATGCCGCCATCCGCGCCGTCGACGCCGCGGAACAGGCGGGGGTGCGGCGGTTCGTGATGGTCTCCTACCTGGGTGCGGGCCGGAACCACGGCGTGCCCGAGGACGACGGCTTCCACAGCTATGCGGAGGCCAAGGCGGCCGCGGACGCGCACCTGCGGGCCAGCGGGCTCGACTGGACGATCCTCGGGCCGGGTGCGCTCACCACCGAGGACGGCATCGGGCGCATCGTCACCGTGGAGCACCTGCCCGGCGGAGGGACCCCGCCCCAGCTGGCCGGTGGCCGGAGTGGGACGAGCGCGACGGTGCCCAGGGCCGATGTGGCCGGAGTCATCGCAGCAGCGCTCGCCGACGACACGACGGTGGGGCGCACGATCGACTTCGTCGGTGGCGGCGAGCGCGGCGGCACACCGACGGCCGAGGCGATCCGCGGCTGAACCCCGGCCGGATCGCGACAGGCGCCGGTTTCTTCCCGGAGGTCCCGGGCAGGCAGCGAGCAGACGGTTCGGTCCGGGCCACCGCCGGGCACCGGCCATCCGCCCGTCGGCCTCCGGGACACGGCGACTCTCGGGGCACGGCGACTCTCGGGGCCCATTCCCGACGGCTGCGGGTGCGTGCCGATATGGTGTCCACTACAGACGCGCGCGGAGTTGGCCCGCATGCGGCGAGAACAACGGAGTTCACATGACAATTGCCATCAAGTACGGGGCGCTCGTCGACGAGCAGATCGTCGACGAGTCGGGTGCGCTGGCCATCAGCGGGGGTGCGGGAGCACTGGTCAGCCGCCTGCTGAAGATCTTCCCGGGTGCCTGCCTGGTGGGCTTCGAGGACGCCCACGGTCGGGACTTCGAGATCAGGCGGCTGGTGAGCCTCGATGCCTCGAAGGACCTGGTGATCAACCTCGACGTCATGGACAGCGTCGGGGTCTTCCAGGTGCTGCACCGTCACGGCGCCGAGCCGCTCATCATGAATCTGCAGTGGCTCCCGCCCAGGCACTACCACCACCGGGTCAACTTCGCGGCGATGGGCATCAGCTATGCACTCTTCCCGACGCTGTGCTCCGGTGAGCGGACCGCGACCGAGGTGGCCGAGGTGGCCCATCGCTGGGCCATCGCGCCGTTGGCGAACCAGGCCCGGATCGCATGGTTCCAGCCGGGCATCCGCGACGACCTGCTGGCTCCGCGCATCGAGACGGATCTGCCGGTGGTGCTCTACCCGAGCATCCATGTCAGCCCCGACAAGCAGCCGAAGACCTTCATGTCGGTGCTCAACAAGGTCGCCGCGAACGTCCCGCTGCAGATGGAGGCCCATCTCGGCCCGCGCGACCTGGTGACCCTGCAGGCCATGAAGATGTCGTCCCCCCGCTGGTCGAAGGTCGGGCCGTTGTCGGCCGAGCGCGAGACCTACTGGGAGTCCCTGGCGCACGTCACGGCATTCCTGTCCACCTCCCAGGAGGAGGCCTACGGACTGGAATATCTTGAGGCCCTGCTGGCCGGGGCGATCGGTGTCTTCCCCAAGCTGCCCTGGGCAACGGCACTGCTCCCGGCGGGATATCCCTTCCTCTACGACTCGGAGGTGCAGGCGGCGCAGATGCTCGAGCAGGTGCTGCGCGACCCGGCCGCCGCACGCGCCGCCCTCGACGACAGCGCCGGCGGCTCGATCAAGCAGTGGATCCTCGGCCACCACGCCCGTGCGACCGGCAACGACGCCATCGTCCGGCAGATCGAGAGCTGGTTCCCCGGGGTGAATTGATCGGCCGCCACGGCTCCGCCGGTGCGCGCATCCGGCACTCCGGGTGCACGCACCGGCCAGCCTGGCGGTTCGTGAGAGAATGACCTTCGGCCCCTGCACCGTCCATGTCGGGGCAAGAAGGGAATAGCACTGTGATCCGAACCCACGAAGCCGGCACGCTGCGCGCGTCCGACGAAGGCAAGACCGTCACCCTGGCCGGATGGGTTGCCCACCGCCGTGATCACGGGGGAGTGGCCTTCATCGATCTTCGGGATGCCAGCGGGGTCGCCCAGGTCGTCGTGCGGGACGAGGTGCTGGCCACCTCGGGGGCCCACGACCTGCGCAACGAGTACTGCATCGCCGTGACCGGAGTTGTCGAGGCCCGTCCCGAGGGCAACGCCAACCCCGAGATGGCCACCGGCGACATCGAGGTCGACATCGACGAGCTCGAGGTGCTCAATCCCTCGGCTCCGCTGCCCTTCCCGGTCGACGAGCACACCAGCGTCGGGGAGGATGCCAGGCTCAAGTACCGCTATCTCGACCTTCGCCGCCCGCGCATGCACGACGCCCTCGTGCTCCGCTCGAAGGTCAGCGCAGCGGCCCGCACCGTGCTCGCCGAGCACGACTTCGTCGAGATCGAGACGCCGACCCTCACCCGCTCCACGCCCGAGGGTGCGCGCGACTTCCTCGTCCCGGCCCGGCTCTCCCCGGGCAACTGGTACGCGCTGCCGCAGAGCCCCCAGCTGTTCAAGCAGCTGCTCATGGTCGCCGGCATGGAGCGCTACTACCAGATCGCCCGCTGTTACCGCGACGAGGACTTCCGCGCCGACCGCCAGCCCGAGTTCACCCAGCTCGACGTGGAGATGAGCTTCGTCGACCAGGACGACGTGATGGCCCTGGGCGAGGAGCTGATGGCCGCCTGCTGGAAGCTCATCGGCGTCGACCTGCCGCGCCCGCTGCCGCGGATCAGCTGGCAGGACGCGATGGACCACTACGGCTCCGACAAGCCGGACCTGCGCTTCGGCCAGCAGATCAGCGAGGTCACCGAGTTCTTCGCCGACACCCCCTTCCGGGTCTTCCAGGCCCCCTATGTCGGGGCGGTCGTCATGCCCGGCGGGGCCTCCCAGCCGCGCCGCCAGTTCGACGCCTGGCAGGAGTGGGCAAAGCAGCGCGGGGCCAAGGGCCTCGCCTACATCACCGTGGGGCCCGACGGCACGCCGGCCGGCCCGGTGGCCAAGAACATCTCGCCCGCCGAGCGCGCCGGCATCGCCGGACAGGTGGGGGCCGAGCCGGGCGACGCGATCTTCTTCGCAGCCGGCGCACGCACCGCCAGCCAGGAGCTGCTGGGTGCCGCCAGGCTGGAGATCGGGCGTCGCTGCGAGCTCTTCGACCCGAAGGACTGGGCGTTCTGCTGGGTCGTCGACGCACCCCTGTTCAAGCCGACCAGTGAGGCGCTCGCCGAGGGCGATGTCGCGGTCGGGGCCGGCGCCTGGACCGCCGTGCACCACGCCTTCACCTCACCCAAGCCGGAGTGCATGGACACCTTCGACACCGACCCGGGCTCGGCGCTGGCCTATGCCTACGACTTCGTCTGCAACGGCAACGAGGTGGGCGGCGGCTCGATCCGTATCCACCGGCGCGACATCCAGGAGAGGGTCTTCGCGGTGATGGGCATCGAGCCCGAGGAGGCCCAGCGGAAGTTCGGCTTCCTGCTCGACGCATTCAAGTTCGGCGCGCCGCCGCACGGCGGAGTGGCCTTCGGCTGGGACCGGCTCGTCATGCTGCTCGGCGGCTTCGACTCGATCCGCGATGTCATCGCCTTCCCGAAGACCGGCAATGGCTTCGACCCGCTGACCTCCGCGCCGGCCTCGATCACCCCCGCCCAGCGGCGCGACGCCGGAGTGGACTTCAAGCCGGTCCCGAAGAAGGCCAAGGAGTCCTCGGACACCTCGGCCGACGAGGCGGCGGCACCGAAGGACTGATGTGGGGCAGGACACCGTCCTGCTGACTCCCACCGCGAGCCTGCGCCGCGGACCGTGTGCACGAGCGCCTGCGCCGGGCCGGTGGACCCCGAAGACGGGTCGCCGGTCCGGCGCACTGCTGTCCGGTGCAGGTCTTGCCGGTGGATGGCTGGGTCCTGGTGGACCGGCGCCCACGATGCTTCGATGGGTGCGTGGTCCAGGTCGGCGAGGACGAGTTCTGGGCGGCCTGCGAGGACGCGCTCGCCGGCCTGCCCCAGGAGTTCCGCGATGCCCTGGACAATCTGGCGATCCTCGTCTCCGACGAACCGCCTGCCGGGGAGGATCCCCAACTGCTCGGCCTGTACGAAGGGCTCGCGCTCACCGAACGCGAGGGATACGGCTTCTGCCCGCCCGACACCATCACCATCTTCCGCGGCCCGCACGAACGGATGTGTGACTCCGTGGACCAGCTGAGGCGCGAGGTGGCGGTCACCCTGCGTCACGAGATCGGCCACCACTTCGGCATCGACGACGAACGTCTGCGGCAGCTCGGTTGGGGCTGAGCCGTCCCCCAGGGGGCACGGACATGCACCTCAGGGGCACATTCCCTAGGCTGGGCCCATGGTTGCTGTGCACTACACGCCCAACTGGATCGAACTCGAGGGTGTCTGCAATCTGCGCGACCTCGGCGGCCTGACGGCCACCGACGGTGCCCAGATCAGGCCCAGGACGCTGCTGCGCAGCGACAATCTCGCCGAACTCGCTCCCGGCTCCGCCCAGGTGCTCGCCCGGGACTACGGGCTGAGCGATGTCGTGGATCTGCGCACCGCGATGGAGATCCGCGAGAGCGGGCAGGGGCCGCTGGCCGACGGCTCCCGGGTCCACTTCCACGATCTCTCCCTGTACCCGCGCGAGCTCCCCGGTCAGATGGTTCCGCCGTGGCTCGAGGACGAGGATCTCCGCAGCGAGTCCACGCCCGTCCCGAGGGCCCAGGCGCTGGCCGTCCACTACCTGGGCTATCTCACCGGCCGCCCCGACAGCGTGGTCACCGCGCTGCGCGTCATCGGCACCGCCCCCGGCGCCACCCTGATCAACTGCGCGGCGGGCAAGGACCGCACCGGAACGGTCACCGCGGTGGCGCTCAGCGCGGTGGGCGTGGAGCGTCAGGAGGTCATCGCGGACTACGAGTCGAGCAATGCCCGGGTGCTGCAGATCATCGCGCGGCTCGGCAGCCGCGCCGCCGGCGCCGGCGGCGTGCACGACAAGGACGACCTCACCGTCCAGGGACAGTCCACCCCGCCCGAGGCGATGGCCGGCCTGCTCGACCTGGTGGACGAACGCTACGGATCGGTGGCCGGCTATCTCGACGCCGCCGGCTGGACGCCCGCCGACCAGCAGACGCTGGAGGACAAGCTGCTGGCGTGAGCCGGCCGTCCTCGGCCACCGAGGGTGTCACGTCCCGGCGATAGGCTGCCCGGGTGGGCGAGGATCTGTTCGGCAACACCGACGAGGAGCCGGTGAACCCCGGTCTGGGTGGTTCACTCGGCGATGCCAGGGTGCCCGACGCCCCCCTGGCGGTGCGGATGCGCCCGCGCACCCTCGACGAGATCGTCGGCCAGAAGCACCTGCTCGGCCCCGGTTCGCCGCTGCGCCGGCTCGCGGAGGGGAACACCGCGATGAGCGTCTTCCTGTGGGGCCCGCCCGGGGTGGGCAAGACCACGATCGCCGCAGTGGTCTCGCACGCCACCAACCGCCGCTTCGTCGAACTGTCCGCCGTCACCGCGGGCGTCAAGGATGTCCGGCGCGAGCTCGACACCGCCAGACGCGAGCTGGGGCACGGGCGCCCCACCGTCCTGTTCGTCGACGAGGTGCACCGTTTCAGCCGCGCCCAGCAGGACGTCCTGCTGCCCGCGGTCGAGAACCGGCTGGTCACGCTCATCGCCGCGACCACCGAGAATCCCTCCTTCTCGGTCATCTCACCGCTGCTCTCGCGCTCGCTGCTGCTGACCCTGCACCCGCTCGATGACTCCGACATCGCCGAACTGGTCGACCGGGCGCTGTACGACGAGCGCGGGCTGCGCACCCCCACTGGCGGGGAGTACGAGCTCGAGGCGCAGGCCCGCGACGACCTCGTGCGGCTCGCCGGCGGCGACGCCCGCAGGGCACTGAGTTATCTGGAGGAGGCCGCGGCCGGCACCAGTGTTGCCGGCGGTTCGGTCATCGGCGCCGAGCAGCTGGCCCGGGCGGTCGACCGTGCCGCGGTGCGCTACGACCGTCAGGGCGACCAGCACTACGACGTCATCAGCGCCTTCATCAAGTCGGTGCGCGGATCCGACGTGGATGCCGCGCTGCACTACCTGGCCCGGATGATCGAGGCGGGGGAGGACGCCCGTTTCATCGCGCGGCGGATTGTCGTGCTGGCCAGCGAGGACATCGGGATGGCCGCCCCGTCCGTGCTGCAGACCGCCGTCGCCGCGGCCCAGGCCGTGCAACTCATCGGGATGCCCGAGGCCCGGATCAACCTCGCGCAGGCCACCATCGCGGCCGCCACCGCCCCCAAGTCCAATGCGGTGATCCTCGGCATCGACAAGGCGCTCGCCGACGTCCGTGCCGGCAGGGGCAGCACGGTTCCCGAGCACCTGCGCGACGCGCACTACGCCGGCGCAGCCACGCTGGGTCACGGCGTCGGATACCGCTATGCCCACGACTGGCCCCACCACGTGGCGCCCCAGCAGTACCTCCCCGACGACCTGGCCGGCGTCCGGTACTACGAGCCGAGTGAGAACGGGAACGAGGCGGCGGTCGCCGAGCGTCTGCAGATCATCCGGGAGATTCTCGGCGAGCAGGGCTGACGGCCCGGGGTGGCCGGCGTGGGCATCATGGGCCGGAGCAGGCCCTTGGACGAGGTGGAACACGAAAGGAAGACATGAAGGCATTCAAGCTCGTGGTGACCGGTGCCGGTCACGTCGGCTCCCAGGTCCTGTCCGATGCGGCGAAGCTGGGGCTGTTCGCCGAGATCGCGGTCATCGACACCGCGGAGTCCGTCGCGCGCGGTGAGGCACTCGACCAGCTGCAGGCCACCGGGGTCTCCACCCTGACCGCGGTCGACGTGCACGCCGGAACCGCCGCCGACTATCGCGATGCGGACATCGTCATCTGCGCCGCGGGGCCGAGCCTCATCCCGGACCCGGACGATCCCTCGGGTGAGCCCGACCGCAGGCTGCTCACCACCACCAATTCGGCGGTCGTGCGCCAGGTGATGGCCGAGATCTCGGAGCAGACCCGCCAGGCCGTCGTCATCTTCATCACGAACCCTCTCGACACGGTCGTCTACATCGCCGAGAACGAGTTCGGCTATCCCGCCGGCCAGGTCTTCGGCACCGGGACGATGCTGGACTCGGCCCGGCTTCGCCAGCTGGTGGCCGCCTGCTGCGGCGTCGGGCCCGCAAGCGTGCAGGGATACATGATGGGCGAGCACGGCCTGAGCGCCTTCCCGGTGCTCAGCCGGCTGAGCGTGGGTGGGCTGCGCTGGTCCGAGCTGCCGCAGCACTTCCCCTCGTGCGAGGCGATGAGCGCCGAGCAGGTCCGCCGCCGGGTGGTGAGGGCCGCCTACGACGTGTTCAACGCCAAGGGCTGGACGAACGCCGGAGTCGCCCAGTCGGCCGTGCTGCTGGCGCGCAATGTGCTGCTGGACGAGCGGGTCGTCGCCCCGGTGAGCTCGACCTTGCGCGGGGAGTACGGCCACGACGGTGACGTGGCGCTGTCGGTGCCCTCGGTGATCGGGCGGGGCGGGATCCTCACCCGGCTTCCGGTGGGCCTTGACGAGTGGGAGACGCAGGCCCTGGAGTCCACCGTGGCGGCCATCCAGCAGTCGATGGCGGACGCCCACACCGGTCGCTGAGCCCGGGCGGTCAGTCGCCGGACGTGGCGTCCCCGGCCGTGTGGCCGGTGCCGGTGGCGTCCAGCACCCGGGAGTCGGCGTGCTCGGCGTCGACGAGCACGCCGACGAGCAGCGCGATGCTCACGATCCAGATCAGCAGCAGGGCCACGATCACCCCGGCCAGAGCCCCGTAGGTCTTCTCGTAGTGGCCGAAGCCGGCCACGTAGATGTTGAAGCCGACGACGGCGAGCAGGGCGATGGTGATCGCCGCGAGCGAGCCCCGGCTCACCAGCGGCACCCGGCGTCCGGAATTGTCGGGGGCGAAGCGGAAGAGGCTCGCCACCATGAGCACCAGCAGCGCTGCGATGACCGGCCACCGCAGCCAGCTCCACAGTGCGCCGAAGCCCTGCGCGCCGGCGTCCGAACCGATCGTGCGGCCCACCCAGCTGACCAGCGGCCCAGCGGTGAAGGCCACCACGACGAGGATCATGATGACCACGAGCAGCGCGGTGAGGCCCAGTTGCTGCGCCTTGAGCCTGACGAAGCCGCGGCTCTCCTCCACGCCGTGCAGGCTGTTGGCGGCCCGGCCGAAGGCGCCGACATATCCGCTCGCCGACCACAGGGCCAGCACGATGCCGACGACCAGGCCCAGACCGGCGCCCCCGGAGCTGAGGAAGCCCTGCACCACCTCGGTGACGGTGGCGGCCATCTTCTCGTCGGGGACGGCCCTGGTGAGGAATTCGTCGATGACCGGCTCGACCCGCGCGCTCTGCCCGACGAGCTTGAGCACCGAGATGAGGGCGATGAGCATGGGGAAGGCCGAGAAGACGGTGTAGTAGGTCAGCGCCGCCGCCTGGTCGGTGACCCGATCGGCGCCGATCCTCTTCACGAGCCCGACCGCCCGCCTGACCAGGGAGCGGGGCGGACTCGCCACGAAATGCCTGTCCTGCCCGGCCGGTGTGTCATCGGTGTTGACCATGCGGACCTCCTGCGCGAGGGGAGTCGGTGTCTGACTGACGGATCTGCCCGTCCGCCGGTCTTCATACCCGCACGCCGGCGCCGCTAACGCCGTGGGCACGGGCGCTCGCGCTCGGGCTTGTGGGGGCACTGTAGCGGTGGCGGTAGGCTTGGTGACTGGTTTGCGCGCAAGGCGCTGCCGCGACCAGCGGGAGAACACACGACATGAAAGCTGCCGAGATCGGCCGACGCTACCAGGACTTCTTCGTGTCCAGGGGACACACCGCCGTGCCCAGCGCCTCCCTGCTCTACAACGATCCCACCCTGCTGTTCGTCAATGCCGGGATGGTGCCCTTCAAGCCCTATCTGATGGGCGAGCAGACTCCGCCGTGGAAGCGCGCCACGAGCATCCAGAAGTGCGTGCGCACCCTCGACATCGAGGAGGTCGGCAAGACCACCCGGCACGGCACCTTCTTCCAGATGCTGGGCAACTTCAGCTTCGGCGACTACTTCAAGAAGGAAGCCATCACCTGGGCCTGGGAGCTGGTCACCTCGCCGCAGGACAAGGGCGGCTTCGGTTTCGACCCCGACACGGTCTGGGTGACCGTGCTGGGTGAGGGCTTCCACCCCGACTATCCCGAGGGCGACGTCGAGGCCCGCCGGACCTGGCTCGAGGTCGGCGTCCCCGCCGAGCACATCCAGGGACGCAGCCTCAAGGACAACTACTGGCACATGGGTGTCCCGGGCCCCGGAGGCCCCTGTTCGGAGATCTACATCGACCGCGGCTCGCAGTACGGCCCGGATGGCGGCCCGGCCGCCGACGAGGACCGCTTCCTGGAGATCTGGAATCTCGTCTTCGAGACCGAGGAACTCGGCACCGTGCGCGCCAAGGAGGACTTCGACATCGTCGGTCCGCTCCGCACGCGCAACATCGACACCGGCGCCGGTCTGGAGCGGATCGCCTACCTGCTCCAGGGCGTCGACAACATGTACGAGACCGACGAGGTCTTCCCGGTCATCCAGCGGGCCTCGGAGATCTCGCACCGGCGCTACGGCGCGGACCACACCGACGACGTGCGGCTGCGCGTCGTGGCCGACCACATCCGCAGCTCGCTCATGCTCATGACCGACGGCGTGACGCCCTCGAACGAGGCCCGCGGCTATGTGCTGCGCCGGCTGCTGCGCCGCTCGATCCGCTCGATGCGGCTGCTCGGCGTGCGTGATGCCTCGCTGGTGGAGCTGCTCGGGGTGAGCCGCAACTGCATGCACGTCACCTATCCCGACATCGACGACCAGTGGGAGCGCATCCAGGACATCGCCCTCACCGAGGAGCGCAGCTTCGCGCGCACCCTCAACTCGGGCACCCAGCTGTTCGACCGGGCGGTCGCCCAGACCCGGGCGCAGGGCAGCACCGTGCTCGGCGGCGACAAGGCCTTCCAGCTGCACGACACCTACGGCTTCCCGATCGACCTGACGCTGGAGATGGCCCAGGAGCAGGGGCTCGGCGTCGACGAGGCCACCTTCCGCAGCCTGATGTCCGAGCAGCGCGCCCGCGCCAAGGCCGACGCGAAGGCCAAGAAGGCGGGTGGCCACGCCACCACCGCCTATCGCAGCCTGCGTGCCCAGGGCGAGAGCCCCTTCGTCGGATACACCGATCTGGACATCCCGACCCGGATCCGGGCCCTGGTGGTCGACGGGCACAGCGTCGACCGCGCCCCGGCCGGCCAGGTCGCCGAGGTCGTCCTCGACGAGACCCCCTTCTACGCCGAGATGGGCGGTCAGGACTCCGATGCCGGAATGATCCTGGCGCCCAGCGGCAACTTCGACGTGCTCGACGTGCAGCGCCCGGTGCCGGGCCTGATCGTGCACACCGTCAAGGGCAGCGGTGAGCTGGCCGTCGGCGATCCGGTGGAGGCGATCGTCGACGCGGCCAACCGGCAGGGCGCCTGCCAGGCACACTCGGCGACGCACGTGCTGCACGCCGCGCTGCGCGAGCTGGTCGGCCCGACGGCCACCCAGGCCGGCTCCTACAACCGTCCCGGCTACCTGCGCTTCGACTTCAGCTCCGCCAAGGGGCTCACCCCCGAGCTCAAGGCCGAGATCGAGGCCCGGTGCAACACCGCGGTCCGCGACGATCTCGACGTGAGCGCCACCCAGATGCCCCTGGCGCAGGCCAAGCAGATGGGCGCGATGGCGATGTTCGGGGAGAAGTATCCCGAGATCGTGCGCGTCGTGCAGATGGGCGGGGCGTGGAGCCGGGAGCTGTGCGGCGGCACCCATGTGCTGCACTCCAGCCAGATCGGCATGGTGAGCCTGTTGTCCGAGCAGTCGGTCGGCGCGGGCACCCGCCGCGTGGAGGCGCTGGTCAGCACCGATGCCTTCGACCACATGGCGGGGGAGCGGGCGCTGGTCAGCCAGCTGACCGGTCTGCTCAAGGTCCAGCCCGAGCAGCTCACCGAGAAGGTGGGCTCCCTGGTCGCCGAGCTGAAGGCCGCCGAGAAGCGCATCGAGGAACTCAGGACCACGCAGCTGCTCAGCCGCGCCGGCGAGATCGCGGCCTCGGCAACCGAGCGTGGCGGTGTCCTGTACGCCTCCCGACAGCTCGACGGCGTCGATCCCCAGGCGCTTCGTACCCTCGCGAGCCAGGTGCGCGACCGACTCGACCAGGGCCCGGCCGTCGTCGCGCTCACCGGAGGGAGCC
>JBAQVA010000166.1:0-12993 GCA_049297835.1 Propionibacterium sp. | reverse complement strand
CAGGCCGGCCTTCCCGATTCGGGCCACTGGCGACGGGTGCCCGGCCTGCGCCGCGAAGAAGTCGCAGAACTCGCCGGCATCTCCACGTCGTACTACACGCGGCTCGAGCACGGGGCGTCGCCAAGCGCCTCCCCGGCGGTGCTCGCGGCGCTCGCCCGGGCACTGCGCCTGAGTGCTGTCGAACAGGCCCACCTCGTCGACCTCGCCCAGCTCACCGAACCGCACATGCACCGGCCCAGAACCAAACACCCGGTTCCGGCGGCGAGGCGGATGCTGAGGGCCATCGGCGCCGCCCCCGCGATCCTGATGGGCCGCTACACCGACATCCTGGCCTGGAACACCGCCGGCCACCGGCTCATCGCCCCGCACCTGGACGAGCAGGCGCCGGACGGCCCTGCCGGGCCGGTGATGGCACGCCTGCTCTTCCTCGACCCCGAGGTCCGGGCGATGTACGACGACTGGGAACTCGCCGCCCGGATCAATGTCGGTTACCTGCGATTCGCGTCCGGCCGGCACCCCGACGACGCCCATCTGGCTGTCCTCGTCGGCGAGCTCACCATGCACAGCCCGGACTTTGCCCGGATCTGGGCGTTCCACGACGTCCATGAGTGCACCTTCGGCGCGCGGACGCTCCACCATCCCGCCATCGGCGACGTCCGCCTCGACTACCAGGTCTGGACCCAGCCCGACGACCCCGATCTCCGGCTCCAGATCTACACCGCGCAGCCCGGCAGCGCCGACGAGGACCGCCTCGCACTGCTCACCGGCACCGCTGTGGGGATCGGGGTTGCAGGGGTCAGTTCTTGAGAAGTGCCCAGGCGCCGAGACCGAGACTGCAGGGTGCCTCCACCAGTGCGGCCATCAGCACCGCCTGACGACGCTCACGTCCGCTGCGCGAACTGGTGACGTCCGCGACGGCGTCGCCGGCGATGACCGTTGCGGCGCCCAGCGCCCAGCCGCGGGAATGACGGGGCCGGTGCTGGGCGGTGCTGGCGAACCCGACGAGCGCCAGGAGCTCCACGCTGTCGACGATGAGCCATCTGTTCAGGTGCTCCGGGCGGACGCCGCTGCGTTCGGGGAAGAAGCGCATGATCCCCATCCAGCCGGCAAGCCCGGCGGCAGTCGTCGCCGCTGCGAGACTCACGAGCTTGGTGGTGTGCATGTCCATGAGGCTAGGCCCTGGCCGAAATCGCGGCGGGGCGTCCCACCTGATTGACGAGGGCGGCACGCAGCAGCACGATGCCGGCCGGCAGCTCGACCAGCAGCGCGCTGCTCACCGCCAGCGCCACGTCGCCGGTACGCAGTGAGCTGACGACGTCGAAGCTGGCATCGCAGAACAGCAGCCCCGCGGTGAGGGTCGAGGCGAGCAGGAAGAACTGCGGGTGGCCGGTGGCGGTCACGCTGATCCACAGCAGACCGAGGAACTCCGCTCCGTCGAGGCTGAGCCACAACGGCAGCTGGCTCGCGGTCGTGCCCACCAGGTCCGGGCGCAGCGCCATCAGCACCATCCATCCCGCCAGCCCGAGTGCGCCGACACCAGCTGCCATGCCCACCCACCGACGCGAGAACTTCATGACCCCAACAGTGGGCGCGCCACATTCGGGCTCCATGTGCGTCAGCTGTGCGTTGCCTGGGAGTGCTCCTGAGATGGCCCCGGAACTGCTGGTCAGGACGACAGAACATGGCTTTGACAAGGGATGTCATTGTCATTGCCAGAGGGGAGGCAAGGTCACGGTGCCAAGGGGTGGGCAGTTCCCGAATGGTGCCGGGGGGTCTGCGCGCGGGAGTCTTTCAACACCACGGGAGACCGGCCGGCTGTGTCACGCAGCCGCGGGCCCGGCCAAGGGGGCCGGTCCTGTGACCTCGACGCAGGAGGTCCCGGAGTTCGATGGTGGAGGAGCAGAGCGTGGTTGAGAAGATGACCGCCGCCGTCATGCACGGGCCTGGCGACATCAGGATCGAGAGGGTCGCCCGGCCTGAGTGCCCGGCGGGCGGCTTCGTGCTGCGCGTCAAGGCCGTCGGCCTGTGCGGCTCCGACATCCGCAATCTGACCACCGACTCGCGCCGGGGCGACTACCCGTTCATCTACGGTCACGAGGTCGTCGGCGAGGTCTGCGAGGTGGCGCCGCAGGTGGACCGCTACCAGCTGGGGCAGATGATCTACGTCTACCCCGAGGCCGCCTGCCTGCGATGCGAGAACTGCCGCAGCGGGCACAGCGAGCAGTGCACCAGTGTCGAGCACTACACCGACCACCCGGGCGGCTTCGCGGAGTACATCGCCTATGACCACCTGCGCGTCGAGCGCGGTGCCACATTCGAGCTGCCGGCCGGTACGGATCCGGTTCTGGCGACCCTGGCCGAACCGTTGTCGTCCACCTATGCCTGTGTCGAGAACATCGACGTCCATCTCGGCGACACGGTGGTCATTCTCGGCGCGGGGCCGGTCGGGATCATGCTGTCGGTGCTCAGTCGGCTGCGTGGCGCGGCGCGGGTGATCCTCGCGGACACCAGCAGTGCCCGGCTCGGGCTGTCCGAGCAGTTCGACATCGACGAGCGGGTCGACTCCTCGAAGGTCGACCCGGTCGAAGAGGTCCTGCGGATCACCGGCGGGGTCGGTGCCGACAAGGTGATCTCCGCCAATCCGAGTACTGCCGCGCAACAGCAGGCGCTCGCGATGGCACGCAGGGCAGGGGTGGTCGTGTTCTTCGGTGGGGTGGCAAAGGGTGCGCTCACCGAGATCGACACGAACCTCATCCACTATCGGGGGCTGTGGATCCACGGCCACTACGGCGCGAACAGCATGCAGGTGCAGCGGGCCTTCGAGCTCTCGCTGAGTCCTCGATTCCCCACCCGTTCGATCCTCACCCACATTCTGCCGCTCAGCGACATCAACGACGCTGTCCGGCTCACACGAGAAGGGCGAGCGTTGAAGGTCGCCCTCATCCCAGAGAAAGGCAAAAACAATGAGTGAAGTCAGGGTATTGATCGCCTGCGGCAGTGGCATCGCCACCTCCACGGTGGCCCAGGAAAAGGTCAAGGAAATCCTCAAGAAGGCCCAGATTCCCGCGCGAATCAGCAAGGGAACGATCGGTCAGGTGCAGACCCTGCAGGACGATGTCGACGTCATCATGGTCACCACCCGCTACCAGAAGCCGGTTCGCAAGCCCATCATCTCGGTGTTCGGGCTGATCTCCGGAATTGACCAGAAGTCCGTCGAGGACGAAGTCGTGAAGGTCTGCCGTCAGGCCCTCGACGAGAAGAAGTAGAGGAAACCAGCACAATGCTCCACGTAATCCAGCAAATCATGAACCTGGGAGCCGTCGTCATGCTCCCGATCGTGATGTTCATTCTCGGTCTGATCTTCCGGATGAAGATCGGCAAGGCCCTCAAGGCGGGCCTGATGGTCGGCATCGGCTTCTCCGGACTGCAGCTGGTCATCAACCTGCTGATGACCACGGTCGATCCGGCCATCCAGCACTACAAGGGGATTGACTCCTCTCGTTTCACCACCGTCGACGTCGGTTGGGCCGCCATGGGCGCCGCCTCGTGGTCGGTGCCCTTCGCGGCCGCAGCAGTGCTGCTCATCGTGGTGATCAACATCGTGCTGATCCTCACGAAGGCCACCAAGGTCCTCAATGTGGACATCTGGAACTTCATCCACTTCCTGATTCCCGGGACCCTCGCCTATGCCATCACGCACAACGCCATCATCGGCCTGGTGGTGACGGTGGGGCTGTCGGTGATCACCTTGTTCGTCGCCCAGAAGATCGGCCCCCGGTGGCAGGAGTTCTACGGGCTCAAGGGAACCACCTGCACCACCTTCTCCTACATCACCTTCGCGCTTCCGCTGGCCATCGGCTTCAACTGGCTGATCGACCGGATCCCGAAGGTGCGGGACATCGACATCTCGATGGAGAAGACCGGTGAGCGGCTGGGCTTCTTCGGTGACACCGCCTTCGTCGGTCTCATCGTCGGCGTCTTCCTCGGCCTCATCACCCGGCAGTCCTGGCAGACCACCCTCACGATGGGCATGGGAATCGCTGCGGTCCTCGTCCTGCTGCCGCGCATGGTCTCGGTCATGATGGAGGGTCTGACGATCATCGGCGACGGTGCGAGCGACTTCATGAAGCGCCGTGTGAAGGACGACCGCGAGCTGTTCATCGGTATGGACGTGGCGCTGTCCCTGGGCGATCCGACCGCCATCACGGTGTCGGTCATCCTCATCCCGCTGGCCATCGCCTACGCCTTCATCATCCCGAACATGGCCTACTTCCCGGTCGGCCTGCTGACCGGCATCGTGTACATGGTTCCGTTCTTCTCGCTGGCCAGCAAGGGGAATCTGTTCCGCACCCTGATCTCCAGCGCGATCTTCCTGTTCATCGTCGAGGTGCTCGCGAATCTGTTCGCACCTCAGGCAACCGCCATGATGAATGCCACCGGAGTCAAGATCACCGGTCAGGTCACCGATGGCTTCTTCGGGTACAACCTCGCAAACGTCGTGATCAGCGCATTGCACATGATCTTCGGCTGATGAGGAGTTTTCGGTGAGGTACGCAGAAGAACGTGCACGGATCTGCGAATTCGCCCGTTCGATGTATGACCGTTGGCTCACCAACGCGGCGGGAGGCAACATCTCCTGCCGCGTGGGTGCCGACAGATTCCTGATGACCGCCACCGGGCTGTCCTCGCACCGGCTGTGGAGGATCGACCCGGAGGACATCCTCCTGGTCGACCACGAGCTCAGCATTCTCGAGGGCCGTGGGCGTACGACGCGCGAGATCAACATGCACCTGGCGATGTACGACGCCGACCCAGAGCTCAAGGCCGTCTTCCATGCGCATCCGCGGGACCTCATGGTCCACGCCTGCCGGGGTCAGGGCATGCCGGTCGTGTGCGAAGCGCTCCGCTTCCTCGGGGACACCGTTCCCTGCCTCGACTACCACCCGGCGACCACGGTGGAGCTGGCGAAGGCAGTGGGGCACTGGACGGCCGGATTCGGTCAAGGATTCCGCGATCGGGTCACCGCCGCGGAGGACATATATGCCTACGGGCTGCTGCTGAACAGGCACGGGGTCATCGTCGGGGCCGAATCGCTGGTGGCGGGCTACGAAATGCTGGAGAGGCTCGACACCAATGCATATGTGGTCAATCACTGGGACCAGGCCCTTGTCGCGCCGCGCGGCATCGCCTCCACCGATGAGCGTGAACCTGCCGATGCGCGGTCATGAGCAGGGCATGGGACAAGAGATGTGGAAAAGGATGGTGAACAGATGAGTGGACTGGTGACCCCGGACTTCGTGTTCGTCGGGCTGAACTGTGACACTCCGGTGGACGTGTTCTCGACGTTGGGAGGGGAGCTCCACTCGCACGGTCTGGTGACGGACGGCTACGTGGACGCGCTGGCCGCCCGTGAGGAGAAATTCCCCACCGGCCTGCCGGTCGGCTGTGGAGTCGCGATTCCCCACACCGACGCGAAATACGTCAACGAGGACCGGATCGTGGTGGCCACGCTGGCGAAGCCGGTGGAGTTCGGCGCCATGGGCGGCGGTGATCCGATCGCGGTCTCGCTGGTCCTCATGCTGGTCCTCAGCCCGGCACGCGATCATCTCGGCGTGCTGCAGCGGGTGATCAAGGCGATCCAGGACAACTCGTTCCTGGAGCAGATCGTCTCGCTGACCGACGCCGACGAGATCGCGTCGTTGGCCGAGGCGGCGTTCGACAAGGACTAGGGACCGAGCAGGAACTCGCCAACCAACTCAAGAACTCGGACACGGCGACCACCGGGAGCCAACCGGAAGCCGCCGATCGATTGGAGCAATACATGTCAGATCTCATCCAGGATTCGCTCTCCGAAGCGGACGACACCGATGTGGTGGTGATGGGTCACGACGTGCTCGGCCGTACCGGCAAGGTCTTCCGGGACCTCTTCGGTGACAGCCAGGCAATCGTGATCGCCGACGAGAACACCTGGGGGGTGGCTGGCGAGCAGGTCACGAGCTCGCTGCGCTCCGCAGGAGTCTCCCTCGCCGAGACGCACGTCTTCCCGTCCCATCCCCAGCTGTACGCCGGCTACGAGAACGTCGAAGTCGTCCGTCAGCTCCTCGAGAGCTCCGGCGCAGTGGCCTGTTCGATCGGCTCGGGCACCCTCAATGACCTCGTGAAGCGGGCGAGCGACGAGCTGGGGCGGCGTTACATGAACGTCTGCACCGCAGCGTCGATGGATGGCTACGCCGCCTACGGGGCCTCGATCACCGTCGACGGCTTCAAGAAGACCCTCACCTGCCGCGCCCCGCAGGCGCTCATCGCCGATCTGCCGACGATGGCCGCCGCGCCGCGCATCTGCACTGCCTCCGGCCTCGGCGACATCATCGAGAAGGTCCCGGCGGGAGCCGACTGGATCGTGGCGGATGCCCTCGGGGTGGAGCCCATCGACGCGCACGTCTGGCAGATGGCCCAGGGTGCGCTGCCCCGGGCGATCAGTGACCCGCAGGGCCTCGTGGACGGTCGTCCGGACGCCTTCGTCGGTCTGGTGGAGGGCCTGGTCATGTCGGGGCTGGCCATGCAGAAGTACCGCATCAGCTCCCGCCCGGCATCGGGCATGGGCCACCTTTTCTCCCACGTGTGGGAGATGGAGCACCTGGGCATGGACCGCGAGCCCCCGTTGAGCCACGGTCTCAAGGTGGGTCTGGGCGCCATTGCCTCGCTGGCCCTGTGGGAGCAGGTCGTGGCACTCGACCTCAGCTCGCTCGACATCGACGCGGCGGTGGCCTCCTGGCGCACCGCGGCCGAGACGGAGGCGATGGTGCGGGCCAACTTCACCGGCAAGATGGTCGAGCCTGCCGTGAAGCAGACCCTGGGCAAGTACCTGAGCCCCGACGAGCTGCGTGCCCGCCTGGAGTTGGCCCAGCAGCAGTGGCCGACCATAGTGGAGAAGGCACGCGCCCAGATCCTGCCGGCCGCCCGGGTCGAGGAGATCCTCAGGACGGTGGGGGCCATCTACCATCCCAGCCAGGTGGGGCTGACCGAGGACCGCTTCCGTCAGACCTACTTCCGGTGCCGGATGATCCGGACCCGCTACACCCTGGCCGACCTGCTCTTCGAGGCCGGTCTGCTCGACACGCTGGTGGACAAGCTCTTCCAGCACGATGGCTTCTGGGGCCAGCGTCCCTGGACCCACTAGGGTATTCAGGCACAACACTGCCAGCTGGCACGGCATCGGCCTGCCCTGTCCCCGAGTCCCGGGGCCCGGCAGGCCGTTGCCGTGGTGGCGCGCAGACATGGCAGAAAGGACTTGACGAAGTGGTCGGTCTCTCAGAACGGCAGGAACTCCTGCTGGAGCTGCTGAGCGAGATGCAGGGGCCGGTGCCGGCGCACCGGCTGGCGGACCTGCTGGGGGTGAGCTCCCGAACCCTGCGCTACGACATCGCGCGCATCAATCGTGCGACCGCGGTGCCGATCATCGAGCCCACCCAGCGCGGGCACCAGCTGAACCGTCGTGCCTACCAGACCTTCATGGCCCGGGACCGCTCCGTCCACACCGCCCTGGAGGACGAGGAGCGGGTGCTGCTCTTCCTGCTCGACCACCCCGACACCGACGTCTACACGCTCATGCTCGAGTGCTACCTCGGCGAGTCGATGGTGCGCGCGGTGCTCAGCCAGCTGACGGTCCGTCTCGACGGCTACGACCTCGAACTGAGCGTGCGTGGCTCCCGGATCTCGCTCGCCGGCGGCGAGTTCTCCCGTCGCCGACTGCTGGGCCAGATGATCAACGATGCCCTGGGCGACTCGGTCGTCGACCGCCGGCGTCTGCAGCGCTTCCTGCCCGAGATCAATTTCGATCGCGTCCAGCAGGTCGTCGGCACCTTCATGCGCGAGACGGCGCCGAGCGTCGACGACATCGAGATCCAGAACCTCGCCATCAATGTGGCGATCTGTTACCAGCGCCGCAACCACAACATGATCGACTCCGCGCCCAGCATGTCCGCCGACAGCCATGCCGACACCGTGGTCCCGGTGCTGCTGAAACGCCTCGACGAGGCCTTCCCGGGCCTGAAGCTGGGCGAGGTTGATCGCAACTACATCACCTCGCTGGTGCGCTCCGATCTCATGTCGACCAGCTCGAAGGCCTCCGCGAGCGATGCGGCGCAGATCGCGCCCAACCTCGAGGACATCGCCCACGAGGCGATCCTGGACACCCTGGAGCACTTCAGCCTGGAAGCCACGAGCGAGAAGCTCATGCCGAGCATCATCGAGCACCTGGGCCGCTTCGTCACCAGGTCCTCCAAGTTCGCGTACTTCCACAACAACCTGCGTGAGTCGCTGCGCAGCAAGTCCCCCTTCCTCTACGACGTCGCCGTGTACCTGGCGCACCGCATCTCCGGGGCGCTGCGGCTGCGGATGAACGACGACGAGATCGGGCTGCTCACGATCTATCTGGGCCTGTACACGAAGCCCCTGGAGGCGCACGGCGACGTGAGCCGGGTGGTGGTGGTCTGTCCGCACTACCAGACGCTGCGCGACTGGCTGCTGTCCAGCCTGCTCAACCGTTTCAGCGACCGGATGCGCATCCTCGACATCGTCAGCTCGGTGGCCAGCGCCGACCTCATGAACTGTGACCTGCTCATCATCACCACCGGTGAGGTGAGTGCCCGGCACCGCTCGGTGCAGATCAGCGCGATGTGCTCCGAGATCGACATCGAGTCCATCGACGCCGCCCTGGAGCAGGAACGCAAGGATCGGCGCCGCGGCTACATCGGGCCCGCGCTGGCACGATTCCTCGATCCGGGCCTGTTCTTCGCCGATGTCGACTTCGCCGGCTCGGAGGAGGCCATCCGGTTCATGAGCGGGCGGCTCGTGGAGGCCGGCGACGTGCCGGCCACCTTCACCGACAGCGTGCTGCTGCGGGAGAGCTATTCCTCCACCGCGTTCGCGCACCGGTTCGCCGTTCCCCATGCCATGGAGTTCATCGCGCACCGGACCAAGATCGCGATCATGATCCCGCGCTCGCCGATCGACTGGGGCTCCTCGGAGGTCACCTTCGTGCTCATGCTGGCGATCAGCGAGTCAGACTACGACGAGTTCGAGCTGATCTACCAGGCGCTCATCCACCTGCTGTACGACTCGACGCTGTTCTCCACCCTGCGCACCTTCCGCGAATTCGACGATTTCCGCAGCTTCCTGGAGAAGAAGCTGCCGGAAGGTCTGTGATCGGGGGGCGGAAGCGCTCCCCGCGCGGACAGGGAGACCTGCCGTTCGCCCGATTGCCTGTCGGCGACGGACGGCAGCTCCGCCATGCCCGGAACCTGCCCCGCTGTCGGCACCGCAATCCCGAGAGCCCCTCCTGACACGGCATTGCCCCTTCTCACACCCGAATTGTGCACTCGTTGCCGTCCCGCAACTCGCATGTCACCTTCTCAACACCAGCCGGTCACCCTGGACACCTAGCGTCAACGCGTTGACAGCACGTGAGGTGTGCTGTCGTGACCGGGAGGACGGTAGTGGCGACGATCGAGGCAAGCCTCCAGGGGCGGGCAGTACCACCCTCAGTGGACCCGCCGCCAGCGGTGACCGACGCCGGAGCGCACCCGCGGCATCGCGGACGCAGACGGAAGCTGCGGGAGGCGGCGCTGTTCCTGGCGCTCATCCTGCCGAACATCGCGCTCATCGTGGTGTTCATCTACCGTCCGATCTTCACGAACATCTACTACTCGCTGCTGAACTGGACGCTGGGCAGCGACACCGCCACCTTCATCGGCCTGGGCAACTACGTGGAGTTCTTCACCAGCCGTGAAGCCGGCCAGGTGCTGGGCACCACCCTGATCTTCACGCTCGCCACGGTCGGCGGGTCCATGCTCATCGGCCTGGCCCTGGCCACCGTGCTCAACCGCCGGCTGGTCGGCCGCGGGGTGGCGCGGGCCACCGTCTTCGCACCCTATGTGCTCTCCGGTGTGGGCATCGGCCTGGTCTGGTCGTTCATCTTCGACCCGACGATCGGCATCCTCTCGAGCATCCTGCGGGTCCTTCACCTGCCCGTGCCGCAGTGGTTCCTCAACCCCTCGCTGTCGCTGACGATGGTCATCATCGTCTACATCTGGAAGAACCTGGGCTACTGCGCGGTCATCTACCTGGCCGCCCTCCAGTCGGTGCCACGCGATCTGCTGGAGGCGGCGGCGCTGGACGGGGCCTCCAGGCTCAGGACCTTCTGGTCGGTCGTGTGGCCGCTGCTCTCGCCGACGACCTTCTTCGTGCTGCTCACCACCGTGCTGTCCTCGCTGCAGTCCTTCGACCTCATCAGGATCATGACGCCGCTGGGCCAGGGCACCACGACCCTCATGTACGACTCCTACCTCCAGGCCTTCGGCGGCTACAACCGGGCCGGTTACTCGGCGGCCATCTCGACGATCCTGCTCATGATCCTGCTGGTCATGACGGTGATCCAGATGCGCTTCCTCGAACGAAGGGTGTACTACGCATGAGCCTCCTGCTCACGCCTCCTGACAAGGCCACACGCACGCCGCGCAGACACCGGCACGCCGACCGGATCGACGAGAGCGTCGTCGGGCCGACCAGCCCGACGCGCACCTTCCTGGGCGGCTACCTGCCGCTGGTGCTCGCCACCCTGGTCGTCATGCTGCCGCTGCTGTGGATGATCCTCGGCTCCTTCAAGCAGGCCAGCGAAGTGGTCAGCCAGACCATCGCCTGGCTGCCGCACCACCCCAGCTGGGACGCCTATGCACGCGCCTCGCACCAGGTGAACTTCCCCCGGCTGTTCATGAACTCGGTGATCGTCACCGCGGTCGGGGCCGGGATCAAGCTCGTTCTCGCCGTGACGAGCGCCTATGCGCTGGTCTTCGTGCGCTTCCCGTTCAAGCGGGTCATCTTCCTGGGAATGCTCGCCGCCCTGATGGTCCCCCCGCAGATCTCACTGCTGCCCAACTACGTGTTCATCGCCGGTCTGGGCGGGGTCAACACCTACTGGGGGATCATCCTTCCGGGCCTGGGCACCGCCTTCGGCACCTTCCTGCTGCGCCAGCACTTCATGTCGCTGCCCAAGGAGGTGCTCGAGGCCGCCGAGGTGGACGGCGCCGGGCACATCAGCCGGCTGCTGCGGATCATCGTGCCGATCTCGACACCGGCCATCGCCACCGTCGCGCTGGTCACCATCGTCGACGAGTGGAACAGCTACATCTGGCCCCTGGTCATCACCAACGACGACTCCCGGATGACGCTCCCGGTCGGGCTCACCCTGCTCAAGAACATCGAGGGCGATCCGAGCTCCTACCCCGTACTCATGGCGGGTGCCGTCCTGGTCATCGTGCCGGTACTCGTCGTCTTCCTTTTCCTCCAGCGCTACATCGTCGCTGGTCTCACCCAGGGCGCGGTCAAGTGATGGCGTCCGAACACCGAGGAGAAACATCGCAATGACTAGTTCCCCGACGCGACACACCCTGTCACTGAGCCGGCGTGGCCTGCTCGGAATGGCAGCGCTGGGAGCCGGTGCGGCCGCCCTGTCCGCCTGTTCCGGACCGGCGACGGCCAGCAGTGGCGCGAGCAGCGCCTCCGCCAACAACAACGGGCCCGACTTCAACGGGGTCACCGCCGCGAACACGATCACCTTCTGGTCGAACCACCCGGGCAGCTCCGAGGACGTCACCAAGCAGATCATCGCGAAGTTCAAGGACGCCACCGGCATCACCGTCAACCTGGTCACCGCGGGCAGCAACTACGAGGACGTGGCCCAGAAGTTCCAGACGGCCCAGGCCGGCGGGACGCTGCCCGACATCGTCGTCTTCTCCGACGTGTGGTGGTTCCGCTACTACATGCAGGACTCGATCATCCCGCTGACCAATGCGCTCAAGGCCGCCGACGTGGACACCTCGGACTACCGGGAGGGCCTGTTCGCCGACTACCAGTACAAGGGCGCCCAGTGGGCCGTCCCGTGGGCGCGTTCCACGCCGCTGTTCTACTACAACAAGAAGCACTGGGCGGCCGCCGGCCTGCCCGACCGGGTTCCGGCCACCTGGGAGGAGTTCGCCGACTGGACGACGAAGCTCCAGTCCGCGAACAACGGCGTCCAGCACGTCTACGAGCACCCCGCGCTCGCCGACTACGCCGGCTGGACCCTGCAGAACATCCTGTGGGGATACGGCTCCGGCTGGTCCGCGAAGAACAGCTTCGACATCACCTGCGACTCCACCGAGTCGGTCAAGGCGCTCCAGTACATCCAGGACTCGGTGTACACCGGCAAGTGGGCCGGCGTGGCCAGCAAGTCCGCCACCGACGACCTGGCCGCCGGCGCCATCTCGGCCACCCTCGGCTCGACCGGCTCGCTGGTCGGCATCCAGAAGACCACCGCCGGCAAGTTCGACGTGGGCGTGGGCAATCTGCCCGGAGGCCCGGCCTCCACCTCCCCGGTGTGCCCCACCGGCGGCGCCGGAATCGGCATCCCGAAGAAGATCCCGGCCGCCAACCAGCTGGCCGCCGCGAAGTTCATCGGCTTCCTCACCAACCCCGAGAACACCGTGGCCTTCTCCGCGGCCACCGGTTACATGCCGGTCCGCAAGTCGGCCGACGTGAGCGGGCTGCTGGCCAAGAACCCGCTCATCGCCACGGCGATCAAGCAGCTCGACGTCACTCGCACCCAGGACTACGCGCGCGTCTTCCTGCCCGGAGCCGACCAGGAGATGGCCAAATCGGTGGCCCAGCTCGTCACCCAGCAGGCTGACGTCAAGCAGACCATGACCGCGCTGCGCTCGACCCTGGAGAACATTTACACGACCCAGGTGAAGTCACACGTCTGAGTGATCGCTCCACAGCGCTTCGCGAAATCGGCGCCGGCCCCGGGGATGCCCGAGGTCGGCGCCGATCGGCGTCCCGGTTCCCGTTCCCAGTCGTCAGCTGACTCTGCGGGTCACGTGCGGGAGCCTGTGGGCAACCGCCGGGGCCGGCGGCGGGCAGCAGCTCAGCGCCGTGCGGCGAGGGCGTCGGCAAGCC
>JBAQVA010000165.1:0-2238 GCA_049297835.1 Propionibacterium sp. | reverse complement strand
GGAACGGATGCTGGTCGGCACCGAGCGCGCGAACGGCCGCCGCGCGCACGAGCTCGGGCTTGGCCGGCCACCGCCGGTAGAGAACGGCCCGGCTCGTCCCGGCCACCGCCGCGACGGCCTCGAAGGTGAGCTCGTCGTAACCGACCTCCAACAGCACCTGCCACGCGGCATCCAGAAGCGCCGCCTCGAGCGCAGGGCCGCGACGCCGGTGCCCCTGCACGTCACCCTCATCATTAAGAGTCATTGTGTTTCCTATCTTAGCTGGGTACGCTCCCTCACTGTTAGATACATCGTGTATCTAACTATTTGCATCCAGTGAGAGATGAGCATGGGAACTCAGACGAAACAGCCCAGGGCTGACACCACCCAGATCGATTCGGAAGTCTGGAAGACGGTGTGGGCCACACTGGTCGGCGGACTGGCCGTCCTCTTCGGCACGACCATTGTCTCGGTCGCGATCCATCCGCTCGCCACGGCGCTCAATGCGCCCGTGAGCACCATCCAGTGGGTGAGCACCGCATATCTGCTCATGCTCGGTGTCACCATTCCCATCGACGGCTGGGCGCAGCGCAGAATCGGCGGCAAGCGCCTGTGGCTGACCGGCCTGGTGATCTTCATGGTCGCCTCGGTCGCCTGCTCGCTGGCGTGGAACGCCGGCTCGCTCATAGCCTTCCGCGCGCTCCAGGGCATCGGCGGAGGCATCCTCATGCCCCTGATGCTCACGCTCGTCATGCAGGCGGCAGGTGGGAAAGGCATCGGCCGAATCATGTCGGTGGTGAGTATGCCCGCCGTGCTCGGGCCCATCCTCGGCCCTGTCCTCGGCGGCCTCATCCTCGACCACCTGTCGTGGCCCTGGCTGTTCTGGGTGAACGTCCCCTTCTGCGTCGCAGGCATCATCCTGGCGGTCGTGGCACTGCCCAAAGACGGCCCGACCCAGCGCGTCCCGCTGGATGTGTTCGGTTTCGTCCTCATGGCGACCGGTTTCGTCGGGCTGCTGTACGGCCTCAGCAATGCGAGCCGCAGCGGCGGATTCGGCAACGCCGACGTGCTCGTGCCGCTGGTGGCCGGTGCAGCGCTCGTCACGGCCTTCGTATTCTGGGCGCTGTGGCGCGGCACGCACGCGCTCATCGACGTAAAGCTGCTGAGGCACTGGCCGCTCAGCTCGGCATCGGCGCTGCTCTTCCTGTCCGGGTTCGCCCTGTACGGCGCGATGATCCTGCTCCCGCTGTACTTCCAGACGCTGCGCGGGCTCTCTCCGCTCCAGGCTGGCCTCATGCTCATCCCGCAGGGCCTCGGCACGTTCGCGAGCCGATCGGCGGCCGGCCGCCTCACCGACTCCATCGGCGCCAGATGGGTCACGGTCGTCGGCTTCGCGATCCTGGCGCTGGGCACCGTGCCCTTCGCATTCGCCGACACCCACACCAGCTATGTGTGGATCGGCATCGTGCTGTTCGTGCGCGGCATCGGGCTCGGCGGCGTCACCCTGCCGCTGATGGCCGTGGCCTACCAGGGGCTGGAGCCGCACGAGGTGCCGGACGCAAGCCTGGTCAGCCGGATCGGGCAGCAGCTCGGTGGGTCCTTCGGCAGCGCGGTTCTCGCAGTCATTCTCGAGGCAGCAGCCAGCGGCGTCACCCAGATCTCCCAGGCAGCTGGCGCCTTCCAGGAGGCGTTCTGGTGGACGACCGGATTCACGCTGTTCGCACTGGCCCTGTCCTTCCTCCTCCCAGGAGCACCGGACGACGGCTCGACGACGCGACACGCGCCCGCGCGACGTGCTGTGGCGACGAGCTCCCACTGACAGACACCACACCGCTCACACGGCGATCTCATGGCTGGACATGTCGGTTGCAGCTCCGCTCGCCGATACACTTACTTCCGCTTGGTAGTAATTGGACGGAAGGGTGCCCCATGCAGCTCTCACCGCGTGAGCAGGAGAAGCTCATGATCGTGGTCGCAGGCGACCTGGCCCACCGCCGGCGCGCGCGTGGTCTCAAGCTCAACTACCCCGAGGCCACGGCCTACGTCAGCGCCGAACTGCTCGAGGCCGCCCGCGACGGACACTCCGTCGCCGAGCTCATGTCCCTCGGCTCCACCCTGCTGACCAGGGAGGACGTGATGGAGGGCGTACCGGAGATGCTGCACACCGTGCAGATCGAAGCCACCTTCACCGACGGCACGAAACTCGTCACCGTCCACGATCCCATCCGATGAGGAGCCCCACGAGATGATCCCAGGAGA
>JBAQVA010000164.1:0-3509 GCA_049297835.1 Propionibacterium sp. | reverse complement strand
CTTCGAGGTGCGCCTCACGGTGCGTCCCACCGAGCCGGGCCAGCCGGAGGTGACGGTGCAGCTCACCCGCACCGTGCACAAGACCAGCGGCATCCTGGAGGGCGACGCGGTGTGGCTCGAGCCGCTGCTGGGTGCGCGCACCGTGCCGGCCGTGGTCGCCGGTGAGGACCTGGAGACCCCACTGACCGACGCCGATGAGCAGGAGGTTGGTGCCGCCGGGGCCGAGACGGTTGCGGCCTGACGATCGGGCCAAGGGGCTGGCCGAAGCCGGGTGCAGTAACCCGAACCCGCACTGAGTGGGCAGTTGTGCGGGAATGACGCCGCACAGGTGTCCAGTTAGTGGGGTTTCTTGCCGGACGCGTCCTGGCCCGGATGGCATGTTCGTGGCGTCCGGTCTGGCCGGGTTCGTCACTCAGTGGATGGTTGTGGTGATTAGACGCATCGAAACCCGCCACTTAAGGCCCGATCGGGCCGGTTCCGCCAGTGGCCCCGTCGAGGGCTCATAGCCCCCGAGGGGATGGCGCCCACCGATCGACCGGCGGGCGCAGCGTCCTCAGGCGCGACGCATATAGGCCCGCACGGTGAGCGGCGCGAAGATCGCCACGATGACGGCGGCGCCGAGCAGCGTCAGCCAGAACTCGCCGCTGATCGTCGACTGGTTGATGAGCTCGCGCACCGCAGTGATCAGGTGCGACAGCGGATTGACGTTGGCGAACCACTTCAGGGCGGCCGGCAGCGTGTCCACCGGCACATAGGCGTTGGACAGGAAGGTGAGCGGGAACAGCACGATCATGCCGAATCCCTGCACGCTGGCCGCGGTGCGGGCCACCACGCCGAGCAGCGCGAAGATCCAGCTGATCGCCCAGGCGCAGGCCATCACGAGCAGTCCGGCGACCACCACGCGGCCCAGTCCGCCGGCCGGGCGCAGGCCCAGCAGATAGCCCATCGCGAAGGTGAGCGTGGTGGCAATGGCGTAGCGGATGGTGTCGGCCAGCAGTGCGCCGGCCAGCGGTGCGATGCGGGCGATCGGCAGGGAGCGGAAGCGATCGAACACCCCCTTGTCCATGTCCTCGCGCAGCTGGGTGCCGGTGACCATCGAGGTGGTGATCACGGTCTGCACCAGAATCCCGGGGATCAGGGCGGGCAGGTACGACGCCACATTGCCGGCGATCGCGCCGCCGAACAGATAGGCGAACATCAGGGTGAACAGGATCGGCTGCACCAGCACGTCCACGAGTTGTTCGGGGTTGTGCCGGATCTTGAGCAGGCCGCGGTAGGCCATGGTCAGTGAATTGCGCACGGTCTGGGCCAGGTCTGCGCGGTTGTGCAGGCCGGTGGCAACCGGTGACGTGGTGACGGTGGGGTTCTCAACAAGTGTGGTCATGCTGCATTCGCCTCCCGGGCGGAAGAGTTGGTGGACGTCGCGGAGGCGTCGGTGCGTGGGGATTCGGTGCGTGGGGATTCGGTGGGATCGGCGCTGTCGGAAGCGCCGGTGCTGGGATCGGCGCTGTGGGTGTCGTGGCCGGTCAGGGTGAGGAAGACCTCGTCAAGGGTGGGCTTCTGCACGCTCAGCTCGACCAGGCCGATGCTGTCGGCGCGCAGTGCGTTGAGCAGGTCGGTCACGTGGTCGGGATCGGTCAGCGGCATGGTGAGGCGGCCCGATTCGGGGCTGCGCGAGGCGGCCACCCCGAGCACGCGCTCGATCACCGCCATCGTGGGGACGGCGTCGGCCGGCTCGCGCAGGGTGATGATCAGCGAGGCGGAACCCACCGAGCGCTTGAGGTCGTCGGGGGTGCCCTCGGCCACCACCCGGCCACGATCGATCACGGCGACGCGGTCGGCCAGTTGGTCGGCCTCGTCGAGGTATTGGGTGGTCAGCAGCACGGTGGAGCCGCCGGCCACCAGCGAGCGGATGGTGTCCCACATCTGCCCGCGGGTGCGCGGGTCGAGCCCGGTGGTGGGTTCGTCGAGGAAGATCAGCGGCGGCTGGGCGATCAGCGACGATGCCAGGTCGAGGCGTCGGCGCATGCCTCCCGAGAAGTTCTTGAGCGGACGCGCGGCGGCGTCGGTGAGGCCGAATTGTTCGAGCAGTTCGGTGGCCTTGGCGCGGGCCTGGCGCCGTGACAGGCCCAACAGCCGCCCGAAGATCATCAGGTTCTCGGTGGCGGTGAGGGTCTCGTCCACCGACGCGTACTGGCCGGTGACGCCGATCAGCTGGCGCACGATTCCGGCCTGGCGTTCCACGTCGTGGCCGAAGATCGTGGCGCTGCCGGCGTCGGGACGCAGCAGGGTGGCGAGCATTGAGATGGTGGTGGTCTTGCCGGCTCCGTTGGGGCCGAGCACGCCGTAGATGGCGCCCTGGTCGATGGCCAGGTCGACTCCGTCGACGGCGCGGTTCGAGCCGAACTGCTTGACCAGTCCGTGCGCCTCGACGGCGAGTGTTTCAGTCATGGTTTCTCCTGGGAATTGGGTGTTTTGGGGCAGGGGAGCCCCGGGAAGGGGCCTGAGGGCTCAGGCTCGAGGGATAGGGGGGCGGACGCCGTTGGGGCGGGCACGCTCCCCGGCGGGAGACATGCGGCCCTTCGATGACGGGCGTCGCGGGCGGCCGAAGGGTGATCCGGTCGTGGACTATGGGGCGGCCGGAGCGGGTGCTGGTCGCGCTGTGTGGGTCAGTTCCGGCGGCGGCCTCGTCCGCCCGGCCATCCGAAGCCGGGGCCGCGTCCCTGGTAGGGGCCGAACGAGGGTCCGGCCTCGGGATCCCAGCCGTCGTTGTCCACCCAGACCCGGCGCATCGTCTGCAAGTGGCGGTCGATGCCCCCGGGGATCGACGCCTCCAGGCCGTCGATCACCTGGTCGAGCAGGGTGACGAACTCCCGCTGTTGGTCGGGGTCGAGCACGGCGAAGGGATCACCGGGCGCGGCGGCTCGGTCGGAGTCGGCGGCGCGTCCCCGGGCGGTGATCTCCACCACCTGGGCACGTCGGTCATCGGGATCGGGATGCCGGGCGATCTGGCCGGATTCCTCAAGCTTGCCCAGCAGCTCACCCAGCGACTGCGGCCTGAAGCCCAGCAGGTACGACAGCTCCTTCTGGGCGATCGGCGAGTGCAGCGCCAGCATGTGCAGCACGCGGCCCTGACCCTCCATCACGCCGCGTCCTCCGCGGTCGCGACGCAGCTGGGCCTCGCTCTGGCGCATCAGCGCGAACAGGTAGACCAGTCGGCCGGTGACATTCGGGGCGACATCGGGCTGGCTGTCCGACTGCCCCTTGGATGCGCCGTCGCCGGAATCGTGTGAGGGGTTGGCGCGCCCGGAGCGGTCCGTCCCAAAGGGCTGCGCCGAGGCATTGAGCTGGTCGGGGTCGTCGTTCCACCAGTCGTTCCCCGGCACGTCGTTGCCCCGGGGGTCGTAGCCTTCGGAACGATGGTTCCGGGAGGCATTCCTCGGGACGCCGTGGTCGTTGCGCGGTCGACCCCGGTGGCGCCGGTTGTGGCCGCCGTTCCCCGCGTTGCC
>JBAQVA010000163.1:0-6966 GCA_049297835.1 Propionibacterium sp. | reverse complement strand
CGCCATGGCTGCGCGTGGCCGCCACGGTGGCCGCGTCCGCGCGCCCGCGATGCCCGGCGAGGGCATGCTCCAGCTGCCCGATACGGGAGCTGACGGCCGGTTCCAGCGCCGCGAGCTCGCCGGAGTCCCGCGCGGTGTCGAGGAGTCGTCGCAGGTTGGCGCCGGGTTCCGCTGCGTTCTCAGGTGCCTCTGCGTCGCAGGGCGCCACCGCGTCGCCGGGTTCCGCTCCGTTCTCAGGTGCCTCTGCGTCGCATGCTGCCGCTGTTTCGCCGGGTGCCTCGGCATCGGGCCAGGCCAGCGCCTCGAACTGGGCCACCTGGCCGAGGGCCGAGGCCTGGATGGCCTCGCGCTGCTGGCGCGCCGCGGCAGCCAGCGAGGTCAGCTGGTTCTGCACACGCTCGTAGATCTCGGTTCCGAAGATCTGTTGCAGGAGCCCACGTCGTTCCTCGGGCTTCGCCTTGAGGAAGCTCGCGAAGTGACCCTGGGGAAGCACGACGGTCTGGGTGAACTGCTCGCGGCTGAGCCCCAGGGCGCCGGACAGCTCCACGTTCGCGTCCTGGATGTTCGAGGAGATGGGCTCGCCGATGCGATCGTCAGGGTCCGCCAGTTTCCACACGGTGACGGTGGGGTTCACCGTCGTGAATCCCGTGCCACGCCGTTTGGGACGGGTGTGGGCGGGGGTGCGGTGCACGCGGAGCAGACCGCGGCGCGTGTCGACGACGAGGTCGACGCTGGGTGTGGTGCCGGGAGCCAGGTAGGTGGAGACGAGCCGATCCTTGCTGGAGTCGTCCGCCGCCACCCGCCCGTACAGGGCGAAGACGATGGCGTCGATGATGGTCGTCTTCCCGGCACCGGTCGGCCCCTCCAGAAGGAACAGGCCGTTGGCACCCAGCTCGGCGAAGTCGATCACCTGGCGGTGGGCGTAGGGGCCGATTCCGCACATTTCCAGACGCAGGATCTGCATCAGCGGGCCTCCTGCCGGGCTGCCGACTCGACGGCATCCACGAGCACCGCCCGCTCGGCGGGGCTCGGTGCCAGACCGCTCACCTCGGTGACGAAACCGGCGACGACCTCGACCGGGTCCACCCGGCCAGCACTGGCGAGTGGGGCGCGGTGGGTCGGGCTGTCGGGAACGAAGCGCGTCTCCAGCACGTGCGGGAATGCCTGCCTGACCCGGCGCCGCAGGTCTTCCGGTCGGGCCGGGCCGGTGACCTGCACCCGGACCCAGTCGTCGTGCTGGGCGTCGAAGCGTGGGCCGAGGACCTCCTCGATCGTGCCGAAGACATCGGAGAGCCGTCGCGGCACCGGACAGGGGACCAGCTCCACCCGGCTGACTCCGCCGTGTGCGTCGATGTCGACGACGGCGGTGGACTTGTGGTGGTGCTGCTCGGAGAAGGAGAAGGCCAGCGGTGAGCCGGCATAGCGCATCACGGCGCCGGGGGTGCCGGGGGCGGTTGAGCCCGCCACCGCCTGGGGGCCGTGCAGATGGCCGAGCGCCACGTAGTCCGCGCCACACCGGGCGAACAGCTCCGCTGGGACGCTGTCGACGCCGCCGATGCGCAGATCGCGCTCGGAGTCCGAGGCCTTCCCGCCCGTGACGAAGGCATGGGCCATGACCAGGGCGGGGAGCTGGCTGGTGGCGCGCCGCCGGGCGAGATCCTGCCGGATCAGACTGAGGGCCGCCCCGACGACCGCCTCGTGCGAGCGGGCGAGCCGCTCGCCGGCCGGCAGACCGAGCTCGAGGCCGACCGCGTCGCGGCTCATGTCGGGATCCAGATAGGGGATGGCGTAGACCAACAGGCCGTCGTGGCCGTTCCGGTCCGGCAACACGACGGGCCGGCCGATGTCCGCGATCCGCGAGCAGATGTGCAGCTCGTCGCGCAGCAGCGCCGCGTTGAGACCGAGCCGCTGGGCGGAGTCGTGGTTGCCGGGGATGAGCACGACCGGCGCCACATCGGTGAGCCGGACCAGCGCCTCGTCGAGCAGCGAGACCGACTCCAGCGGGGGCAGCGCCCGGTCGAAGACGTCGCCGCTGACGACCACTGCATCCACCGAGGACTCGCGTGCGAGGCCCACCAGGTGGTCGATGAAGGCGGCATGTGCTCCGCAGAGATCCACCCCGTGCAGGGTGCGGCCCAGATGCCAGTCGCTGGTGTGCAGGATCCTCATGCAGATGAGACTAGGGGGCGGCGCCGACAGCTCCGTGCGCACCGCCCGTGCCCTGTGGAAAACCGGCGGCGGGAACCGTCGGCCTCAGGAAGCGGGGAGCTGCCGGAGTCGGGCGTCCGGGGGCCCGGCGGTCAGCCAGGAGTCCACCTCGGTGAGCCATCGGCGCTTGTCAGCCTCGGACGCGAAACTGCCCAGGATGCTGGAGCGGGCGAGATCGGCCAGTTCGGCATCGCTGAAACCGTGCACATCACGGGCGATGCGGTACTGGTCGTTCAGTCCGGACAGGAAGAGCAGCGGGTCGTCGGCGCCGAGCGCGATCTGGGCACCGGCGTCCACCAGCGGGCGCAGCGGCACGCGGGCGGTGTCGGGGTATACGCCGAGACAGACATTCGACGCCGGATTGATCTCCAGCGTGATGCCCGCCTCGACGATCCGGTGCAGCAGCGCAGGGTCGTCGACGGCATGCACGCCGTGGCCGATCCTTGCGGGGTGCAGCTCGTCGAGCACCTGGGCGATGTGCGCGGCGCCGCACGTCTCCCCGGCATGGGGGACGCCGGGCAGCCCGGCCTTGCGCGCGATCCGGAAGGCCGGACCGAACTGCGCGGTGTCGCCCTGGGACTCGTCGTTGGACAGGCCGAAGCCGATCACCCCACCGGGGGCGTCGCCGGCGTGGCGGGCGGCCAGCCGGGCCAGGACGCGCGCATCCATCGGATGGCGCATCCTGGATGCGGCCACGATGATGCCCACCTGGATGTGTTCCTCCCGGGAGGCCACGGTGGCCTCGTCGAGGATGATCTCGAGGGCGTTGATGATGCCGTCGACGAAGGGCGCATAGCTCGTCGGGTCCACCTGGATCTCGGTGCGCCGCGAGCCCTGGCGGGCATCGTTGTGTGCGGCGGCACGCACGACTCGCCGCATCGCCTGCTCGGAGACCACCACGTGGCGGGCGATGTCGTAGCTGCGCTGGAAGCGCCACCAGCCCCGCTTCGTCAGCGGAACGGTCAGCGGGTCCTCGTCGACGAGGAAGTCCGCGGTGGGGATTCCCTGCTGGCGGGCCAGGGCGATGAGCGTGGGCACGTCGAGCGAGCCGGTGAAGTGCAGGTGCAGATGCGCCTTGGGCAGCAGATCCAGATCCCTGCGTCCTTCCGGCATGGTCCGAGGCTAGCGTGGCGGTCAATCGGGCGGACCGGACGATCGCCGGGCCAGCCGGCTCAGCTGGATGCGAGGAATTCCCGGTACCGCGCCGCCAGGCGCTCCCGGTCGGGCCGGTCGGCCTTCCTGGTGGGAAGGATGAGCTGGCGTCCGTGCATCTCCTGCAGGCCGTGCAGCAGCATCGGCCCGTCGATCTCGTGGAGGAGTTCCTGGTTGATGCGAACGGTGTAGTCCGGGGTGATTCCCAGCAGGTCGTTGTCGTAGGAGCTGTGGTGGATCTTGCACAGCGACAACCCGTTTGAGGTCATGGCGAGCCCGTCGGGATCCCTGTCCGCGGTGATGTGTGCCGCATCGAGCAGCTCCGGGTGGCGCAGCTCACAGATGGCGCAGCGCGTCTGGTAGGCGGTGAGGACCAGATTGCGGAAGACCGGCTGGTGGAGCCTGTGCAGGACCTCCTGCTTGGAGTACCTGCGCTCGGTGCCGGATGTCCGGTCACCGGCGAGGGCCCGGCTGCGGGAAATGTCGAGCAGGAATTCCAGGGCATCCGGGTTGTCGCCGACGACGTAGACCGGCCAGATCGGAATGTAGTCGTTCTTGACCGGTTTGAGAAAGAGGACAATGGGCAGATTGTTGTCCTGGGCGGCCCGGAGTTTCCGGTTGTCACCGCCCGCGTGAGTTCCCTGGTAGGAGTATCTGAACAGGCCGTTCTCGAGCCATGCGTCGCTGTACGGCCCGGTCATCGAACTCACCACCGACAGCGTCGCACTGAGTGCCTGGGGATTCCAGATCCCCCTGGCCGTCGAGATGAGGCCCTGGAAACCCTCGCCGGTCTCGTATCGCACGAGATCCACGTGGGTGAGGCGCCCGGTCCGGCGATATTGCGCCTCGACCCGGGCGAACAGACGCATGCGCATCTCGACTTCGCTCTCGGGAGAACCGACGGTCATGCAGTGACTATGGCACGTGTCCGGCCCGGTGCACGCGGGGACGCGCGACGCGCTCGGCAGCCCTACCGTGCCGGTCGCCCCGGCGGGCGCGATTCTGTCTCGTCGTGAGGTGCGGGCGGGTGCTTCCGTCGAGAACGGAATGGGAACGTGGCCATGGGCACCCGTGCAATGCCCTATATTTGGCTGGGCCACGGCACGGACTTTTCGGCCCGGACTTCTGCTGCCAGGAAGACGGCCGGATCCAACGGTCCGACGCTTCGGTATTCATCATCGATTTCACTACTGCACAGGGGACAACAATGGCCGACTTCTTCTCCAGTTTCTGGAACATTCTGTGGACCGCGCTGACGATTTTCATCTTCATCGCCTGGTTGATGGTGCTCTTCTCCATCATCGGGGATCTCCTGCGTGATCGCTCGCTCGGCGGCTTCGCCAAGGCGGTCTGGGTCTTCTTCCTCATCTTCGTGCCGGCGCTCGCGGCGCTGGTCTACCTCATCGCGCGTGGTGGCGGCATGAATGAGCGCGCCGTCCAGGCTGCCCAACGTGAGCAGGCCGCGGCCAACGCCTACATCCGCGACATCGCCGCCACCAGCATCGCCGACCAGCTCACCGAGGCGAAGGCGCTGCTCGACTCGGGCGCCATCACGGCTGAGGAGTACCAGCTCATCAAGTCCAAGGCGCTCGCCTGATCCAGCCGGGCCGATCGTCCCCCGGTGGCCGGGCCATGGCGCATGACGTCGGGCCCGGCCACCATCGGCCGTCGCCGCAGTGAGCAGTTCGCCGGATCGAGCAGTGGGCGAGTGGGCAGAGGAATCGGACATCCGATCCGCCCCGAGCCGCGAGCACCGGAGCAGTGGGAACTGGAGCAGTGAGAAGGGGTTGAGCGCAGTGCTCGGACAGCGTGGGAGTCGCCGGTTCCGCTGGTGGCAGATCGTGGTGATCGCCCTGGTCGTGGTGATTCTGGCCGCGGCTGCCGGAGCATTCGCGGCCGTGAAGATCACCGGCGCGAGCACGTCCTGTGACACGGTCAAGGTCGCGCGGGACTCCCTGCCGGCTGTCGTCACCGTCTTCGCCACCGGCCCGAGCGGTTCCGGTTCGGGCTCCGGTGCGGTCATCCGCAGCGACGGTGTGATTCTCACCAACGACCATGTCATCGCCGATGCCGTTCCCTCCGGAACGATCGAGGTCCTGTTCAACGACGGGGAACGGGTGGCCGCCGCCGTCACCGGAACCGACCCGATCACCGATCTCGCGGTTCTCAAGGTGAATCGCAGCAGGCTGCCCATTCTCTCGTTCGGCGTCGGCGCGCACCTGGCCGTCGGCCAGCCGGTCGTTGCGCTCGGTGCGCCGCTCGGCCTGTCCGGCACCGTGACCGCGGGCATCATCAGCTCCCTGGACCGCAATGTGCCGGCACCCAAGGCGACCGGCGGAACGACGATTCTGGCGGGCACGATCCAGACGGACGCCGCCATCAACCCGGGCAACTCGGGTGGCCCGCTGGTCACCTGCAACAGTGCCCTGGTGGGCGTGAACACGGCCATCTCCACGGTGCCGGATGCCAATGGCGATGCCGTCGGAGGCAGCGTCGGCATCGGCTTCGCGGTGCCCGCGAGCACTGCCCAGCGCATCTCCGGCGAGCTGCTCGCCAATGGCCGGGCCACCCATCCGTGGATCGGGGCGCAGACGGTCGAGATCAGCCAGTCGGCGGCAGCCAAGTTCGGCACCACGGCGGGGCTGTTCGTCCAGGACGTGACCGCTGGCGGGCCGGCCGCGCAGGCCGGCCTCCAGAAGGGCGACATCATCACGCGGCTCAATGCCTCCGACGCCAGCAGCGTCTCGCTGGCCTGGCTGCTCGTCTCGGCCCAGATCGGCGAGAGCGTGCAGCTCCAGGTGGTGCGGGAGGGCTCACGTCACCAGACGACCATCACGCTCGCCGAACAGCCCTGAGCAGTTCCGCCGCCGGAGCCCCTGCTGTCGGCGGAGCCCGCGCTGCCGCCGCAGCCGTCGCTCCAGCCGATCACATCCAGAACGGCGGCATCTCCCAGTAACTCTCGATCGTCGTCTGGATGCGGCCCAGGGCTGCCTCGTCGAGGCCGCCGTTGCCGGTGACGGCCACCCATCCGTCGAGCTTCACGTCACCGAACATGTGCCCGTGACGAGGTGGGACGGCCGTGCTCGCCGCCATGTCGAGGGCCACCTGGACGGCGGTGACAACGGGGATCCAGTGCATGTGCGGGCTGACGTCCGGGGCCCGGTGGCCGTCCGTGAGCCATTCCGGGCGCTGCCAGATGAGTTCCGGGCCGAGCCAGGTGATCGGGTCGGTCGCATGCTGCAGGATCGCCACCCGCGGCGTCTGCCAGGTTCCGGGGAGTCGTTCGAGATCGCCCTGGCCGCTGGCCCAGCGCACCTCGGCGCCGTCATCCCGGATCGGCTGCCAGGGCGGCGAACCGGCGTCCCTGGTCTGCTGGAGTTCGCGCCACAGCGCAGTCGTGTTCGTCGGGCCGACCAGCAGCGCCCCGTCGGTCTGCTCGCGCAGGGCGTCGATGCTCCCGAAGTGGTTCATGATCGCCTGGGCCCCGAGACTCAGCCCGTAGACCACCAGCTCGGGACGCTGGTCGGACGGCAGCTCCAGCCAGGCGGCGCGTACGGCGGTGAACAGTGCCCCGAAGGTGTCGACCGACAGCTGGGGGTCGGTGAG
>JBAQVA010000162.1:0-4569 GCA_049297835.1 Propionibacterium sp. | reverse complement strand
TCTCCTGGGATCATCTCGTGGGGCTCCTCATCGGATGGGATCGTGGACGGTGACGAGTTTCGTGCCGTCGGTGAAGGTGGCTTCGATCTGCACGGTGTGCAGCATCTCTGGCACCCCCTCCATCACGTCTTCCCTTGTCAGCAGCGTGGAACCGAGGGACATGAGCTCCGCGACCGAGTGCCCGTCCCGAGCGGCCTCGAGCAGTTCGGCGCTGACGTAAGCCGTGGCCTCGGGGTAGTTGAGCTTGAGGCCACGCTCGCGCCGGCGGTGGGCCAGGTCACCCGCGACCACGATCATGAGCTTTTCCTGCTCACGCGGCGAGAGCTGCATTGGACACCCTTCCGTCGAATTGCTACCAAGTGGAAGTAAGTCTATCGGTGAGCGTCGTCGCCGACGGGTTGTCCAGCCGAGGTTTTCGCCGAGCAGCCACGCTCGCTCCACCAGGCCGGTCGTGCAACGACCGGTTGAAGTTGCGCTGTATTCCACACGCCATTCCGCACGCCCGGATCGATCTGGGTGGCGTCGGCCCTCGGACAGCTCAACGAGAACCGCGCGCGCGTCGGCCCGTCTCACAGCAGGTGATCGAGTCGATGGTCGACGAGGTCCTCGTTCCCTACCTCACCCGGCGGATCTGATGGGTCGAATCCGCTCCGACTTGGTCGAAGAGCTGACCGGTCGTGGCGCCGCTCGTGGGTGACCACCGCTCCTCGACGCGACCGATGCGCCAGATCCCCATTGCCGTGATCCACGACAGCAGGAAAAGGCCGACGATTCCATAGCCCGCTGAGTCGAGTGGGACCGCCGCGATGGCGGCGATCACGCCATGGTCGATGTGGGCCTGCTCGGCGATCACTCCCATCAGCTCGACCGTGCCGATGCCGAGCGCCACGATCACTGAGACGAAGGTGATGGTGAGGTTGTAGTAGACCTTCCGGACCGGCTTGAGGAAGGCCCAGCCGTAGGCCCTCGTCATGAGCACGCCGTCGACGGTGTCCATGAGGCACATGCCGGCGGCGAACAGCACGGGCAGCACGAGGATGGCCTGGACTGGCAGGTCGAACGCGGCGGCGCCACCGGCCAGAACGAGCAGGCTCACCTCACTGGCGGTGTCGAAGCCCAGGCCGAACAGCAGGCCGATCGGGTAGAGCTGCCAGGGTCTGGTGACGGATTTCGTGAGGCCGCCCAGGATGCGGTTCATGAAACCCCGCTTCTCGAGACTCTCCTCGAGTTCGGCTTCGTCGTACTCGCCGTGCCGCATCCGCCGGAAAACCCTCATGATGCCCACGAGTGCAGCCAGATTGAGCAGACCGATCACCCACAGGAAGACTCCCGAGACCGACGAGCCGATGACGTTGGTGAGCGAGTGCAGCGCCGAGGCGTCGTCCTGCACCTGCCCCGCGAGCACCTTGACTCCCGTGCTCAGCAGGATGGCGAGCGTCAGGACGACCGTCGAGTGCCCCAACGAGAACCAGAACCCGGTCGACAGGGGTTGCTTGTGAGCACCCCCGGTATGGGGACGGTCCGTGAGCAGCTTGCGGGTGGTGTTGTCGATCGCGGCGATGTGATCCGCGTCGAATGCATGGCGCAGGCCGAAGGTGTAGGCCAGCAGGCCGACTCCCGCCGTGAACACCGGGGTGCTCCCGCCCAGCGCGTAGCGCCTTGGTGCCACCTGACCGAGCAGCACCCCGAAACCGACGAGATGCAGCGCCACGATGGTGACCGCCATTCCGAGGAGACGCCGGTGGTCCTGTGTCGCGAACGCACTGGGCGCCGGGCGCGTGCCCCGACGCCCGACGTCCTGCTGGTGGTTGACGATGCCCAAGAATGCTCCTCCGGTCGGATGAGCTGCGAAATCACCACGTAGGCTAACGCAACGACAGATGCTTTCAGATGGAATCGTCTCCGATGGGCGGTCGCGACACCGTCCTGTGTGGTTCCGCGCTGCCGGTTCGCGCCCCGGGAGCGGGCATGTCTCGGGAGCGGAATGCCACGACCGGCCAGTTCAGGCCTTCCGCATGTAGGCCTTCACCGTGATCGGTGCGAAGATGGCAAGCACGACGGCCGCGCCCAGGAGGCTCCAGACCACGTCCATGCCGATGGTGGACTGGTTGACCAGCTCGCGGACGGCGCTGATCAGGTGCGATATCGGATTGACGGTGGCAAACCAGCGCAGTGCTGCAGGCAGCGTGTCGACGGGCACGTAGGCGTTGGACAGGAAGGTCAGCGGGAACAGGACGGCCATCGCGATGCCCTGCACGCTCGAGGCAGTGCGGGCGACGACGCCGAAGAAGGCGAAGATCCAGCTGATCGCCCAGGCGCAGACGATGACGAGCAGCCCGGCGAGGATGACGCGTCCCAGACCGCCGGCAGGCCGGTAGCCCATGATGTAGCCCATCACGAAGGTGAGCGTGGTGGCGATGGCATAGCGCACGGTGTCGGCGAGCAGCGCCCCCGACAGCGGGGCGATGCGGGCGATCGGCAGGGAGCGGAATCGGGCGAAGACGCCCTTGTCCATGTCCTCGCGCAGCTGGGTGCCGGTCACCACGGAGGTGGTGATGACGGTCTGGACGAGGATGCCGGGGATCAGCTGCGGAAGATAGGTGGACACGCCTCCGGCGATCGCGCCGCCGAACAGGTAGGCGAACATGACGGTGAACAGGATGGGCTGGATCACCACGTCGATGAGTTGCTCGGGGGTGCGCCGGATCTTGACCAGGCCGCGGTAGGCCATGGTCAGCGTGTTGCGGATCGTCTGGTCGAGGCTTGCCGTGTTGTGCAGCTCGCGCTCGGCGGGCGGCACGATGGTGCTCACCCCGGTGCTGGTGGTCATACTGCGATGCCTTCCTCGGTCTCGGTGTCGGCGTCGTCCACGGTGGCGTTGTGCCCGGTGATGGCCAGGAAGACTTCGTCGAGCGTGGGCTTCTGGACGCTGAACTCCGCGAGCCGGATGTGTGAGGTGCGGAATTCGATGAGCAGGTCGGTGACGCGGTCGGGATCGGTCATCGGCACGGTGATGCGGGAGGCCTCGGGGCTCGGCGTGCCGGAGACGTGCAGGGCGCGGCGGATCACCTCCAAGGCCTCGGCTGTGTCGGCGGGGTCCACCAGCCTCAGCACCAGGGACGAGTTGCCGACCGACTGTTTCAGCTCGTCGGGGGTGCCTTCGGCGGCCACGCGGCCGCGGTCGATCACGGCGATCCGGTCGGCCAGCTGGTCGGCCTCGTCGAGGTACTGGGTGGTGAGCAGGACGGTGGAGCCGGTGGAGACGAGCTCGCGGATGGTGTCCCACATCTGGCCGCGGGTGCGCGGGTCGAGCCCGGTGGTGGGTTCGTCGAGGAAGATCAACGGCGGCTGGGAGATGAGGGATGCGGCGAGGTCGAGTCGGCGGCGCATGCCGCCGGAGAACTTCTGGAGCGGCCGGCGGGCGGCCTCGGTGAGCCCGAAGCGTTCGAGCAGCTCGGCGGACTTCGCCTTGGCCTCGGCCCTGCCCAGGCCGAGCAGACGGGAGAAGATCACCAGGTTCTCGGTGGCCGAGAGTGTCTCGTCGACGGAGGCGTACTGGCCCGTCACGCCGATGAGCTGGCGGACCATTCCGGCCTCGCGCACCACATCGTGCCCGAACACCCGCGCGCTGCCGGCGTCGGGCAGCAGCAGGGTGGCGAGCATCGAGATGACCGTGGTCTTCCCGGCGCCGTTGGGGCCGAGGACGCCGTAGACGCTCCCGGTGCGCACCGTGAGGTCGACGCCGTCGACCGCGCGGTTGGTGCCGAACTGCTTGACCAGGCCGGTGGCCTCGACTGCTGGTGCGTCTGTCATCGGCCGGACCTCCCGCGCTCCTCGGGCCCGCCGGGCCAGCTGCCGCGGCCGAACCTGCGCCCGCCGCGGGCAGACGGGCCCCAGCCGAAGTCGGAGAAGTCCGGTCCGTCCTGGTTGAACCACATGCGACGCATCATCTGCAGCCGGCGGTCGACCATGCCGGGGAACTTCTGCTCGAGCGCGTCGCTGACCCGGTCGAGCATGCTGGCCATCTGGCGGCGCTCGTCGTCGGTGAGCACCGCGAACGGGTCGTCCTGGAGTGCGGCGGCGTGGCCGTCCGCGATCTTGCGGCCCTCGTCGGTGATCTCCACGACCCAGGTGCGCTGGTCGTCGGGGTCCGGGTTCCGGGTGATCAGGCCGGCCTCCTCGAGCTTGGCGATGAGCTCGCCGAGCGACTGGGAGCGGATGCCCAGCAGATAGACCAGATCCTTCTGGGCGATCGGGGAGTGCAGAGAGAGCAGACGCAGGACGCGTCCCTGGCCCTGGAACATGCTCGGGCCCGGCTTGGGGCCGTGGCGCAGCAGCGCGTCACAGCGCCTGAGAAGGGCAAGCAGGTAGAACAGCCGCCCGTTGAGGTTCACTCCCTCGGTGCTGTCATCGGGTGCGGTGCCCGACTGGTTCTTGGATTCTTCAGTCATGGAATGACTCCGTTCACGTGTGTTCGCCCTCACTTCCTCAGCGAAGGCTCCTTCCTAGTATATGAAGCAACCTTCACAAATCAACAGGCACCTACGTAGTTTGGCAGGTTCCTTCTCA
>JBAQVA010000161.1:0-10355 GCA_049297835.1 Propionibacterium sp. | reverse complement strand
GGGATGCACTGTGTCGCCCAGATCCTGACCGCCCTGCCGTCGGTGCGGATCGATGTCTTCGAGCAGCGCGCCGTGCCCTACGGGCTCGTGCGGCACGGCACTGCGCCCGACCATGCCGAGGGCGACGTGCTGGCCGAGCGCTTCGAGGGGCTCACCGACGATCCCCGGGTCCGCCTGCTCGGCGGTGTCGAGGTCGGCGCCGAGGTGAGCAGGGCCGAGCTGTTGGCGCACTACGACGCGGTCGTCTGGGCCATCGGCGCCATCGCGCCACGGCATCTGGGGATCCCCGGCGAGGAGCTGCCCGGGGTGTGCACGGCCGATGACTTCTACGGGTGGTACACCGGCCAGGTCGACGCGCCCCGCTTCTCGCTGGCCGGGGTGCGTCAGGTGGTCGTGGTGGGTTTCGGGGACGTGGGCCAGGACATTGCCAGGGTGCTGCTGAAGCCGGCCGAGTCCTTCGTCGGGACGCACATGCCACCGGCTGTGCTGGCAGAACTGCGCAGCCACCGGGTGCAGCGGGTGAGCGTGCTCAATCGTTCCGGTGCGACGCGCCTGAAGCTCAAGCCGAGGGTGCTGCGCGAGCTCGTCGCCCTGCCCGAGGTCGCCGTGGAGCTCGACCCCGCCCGCCTGGGCCCGCTCCCGGAGGGCATCGACCGGCGCATCCGGGAGAGCGTGACGGCGCTCGAGGAGGCGGCCCGTCGTGACTCCCGTGCAGCGACCGGGCGACTGCACATCGCCCTCTCGCAACGCCCGGTGGAGATTCTCGGCAGCGGGCACGTCGAGGCGGTGCGGGTGGAGCGCACCGACACCCCGGCCGGTGCGGGCACTGGCGGCGACGCTCCGCAGTTGCACGAGTATCCGGCGCAGCTCGTGGTCACCGCTGTCGGCGACGACGTCGTCCGGGTTCCCCAGCTGCCCTGGGACCCGGCCACCAGGACCATTCCGGCCGCAGGTCCGCGCCTGACCGATGAGCTGGGGGTCCTCCAGCCGCGCGAGTACGTCACCGGCTGGGCCAGGCACGGCAACGTCGCGGGCTTCGGGTCGACCCGGCGCGATGCCGGCGAGGTGATCGAGGCGCTGCTCGCCGACCGCGAGGCTGGCCTGCTCGTGGCAGCCGAGCCCGGCCCGGAGCAGGTGCAGGCGCTGCTCACCCGGCGCGGAGTGCGTCCGGTCGGATGGGCGGACTGGCACCGGCTCACCGATGTCGAGACGGCCCGCGGCGCGTTGCTCGGCCGTCCGAGTGCCAGGATCACCGATCCTCGCGAGCAGGACGAGATACTGCATCCCGAGCAGTGAGCGGTGCCGGCGACAGGCAGCTACCTGCCACCGGCCGCGCCCACCGGAGCCGGTGTCCCCGGCTCAGCGCTCCACTTCGCCGGCGATGAAGGCCTGGACCGATTCCAGGGCCTCGTCGTCAGGGCGTTGTTCCAGCGGGGACTTCATGAAGTAGCTGGACGGGCTGAGCAGGGGCCCGCCGATCTTTCGGTCCAGGCCGATCTTGGCGGCGCGGATGGCGTCGATGACGACTCCCGCCGAGTTGGGGGAGTCCCAGACCTCGAGCTTGTACTCGATGCTCACCGGGACGTCGCCGAAATTGCGTCCCTCCAGGCGCACGAAGGCGAACTTGCGGTCGTCGAGCCACGGCACGTAGTCGCTCGGCCCGACGTGGATGTCGTGCGGGTCGATGTGCTGGTGGATGTTGCTCGTCACGGCCTGGGTCTTGGAGATCTTCTTCGACTCCAGCCGGTCGCGCTGGAGCATGTTCTTGAAGTCCATGTTCCCGCCGACATTGAGCTGGTAGGTGTGGTCCATCGGGATGCCGCGGTCCTCGAAGAGCTTCGCCAGGACCCGGTGGGTGATGGTGGCGCCGATCTGGCTCTTGATGTCGTCGCCGACGATCGGCACCCCTGCCCTGGTGAACTTCTCGGCCCACTGGGGGTCGGAGGCGATGAACACGGGCATGCAGTTGACCATCGCCACGCCGGCGTCCAGGGCGCACTGGGCGTAGAACTTGCCGGCCTTCTCCGAGCCCACCGGCAGATAGCTCACGAGCACGTCGACGCTGTTCTCACGCAGCACCCGGACGATGTCGACCTCGGGTGCCGATGACTCGGTGATGGTGTCGCGGTAGTAGTCGCCGAGGCCGTCGAGGGTGCGTCCGCGCTGCACCTGCAGGCCCGTCGGGGCCACCTCGGCGAACTTGACGGTGTTGTTCTGGCCGGCCCAGATGGCGTCGGCCAGGTCAAGCCCGACCTTCTCCTGGTCGACGTCGAAGGCGGCGACGAATTCGACATCGCTGATGTGGTAGTCGCCGAACTGGACGTGCATGAGGCCGGGGACGACATCCCCGGGCTCGGCGTCGTGGTAGTAGGTGATGCCCTGGACCAGTGAGCATGCGCAGTTTCCCACGCCGACAATGGCGACACGGATTGGGTTCATGGTGTTTCTCCATCTGTCATGTCCGGCGGCGGCTTTCCGATTCGATGAGGTGCTCGAGCCAGTCGAGTTCGCGTTCGACGTTGTCGAGACCGTGTTTCACCAGCTCACGCGTGTAGACGTCAAGATCGGTCCGGCTCTCGCTGAGTTGCATGCGCAGCTGGACGAGGGCCTCCGCGGTGTGGGTGCGGCGGTTCTGCAGGATCCGCAGCCGGGTGTCGGCATCTGTCGACCCGAAGAGGGCGAAGCGGACGTCGAAGTCCGTCTCGTTCCAGGCCTCGGTGTCCTCGTTGCGCAGCCACTCGTGCAGGTACTGCCGGCCGGCGGGGGTGAGCGCGTAGACCGTCCTCTTCCGCGCGCCGGTCGCCGGACGCTCCGGTGCCTGGGCGTGGATGAGACCCCTCAGGGTGAGGGACTTCAGCGCCGGGTACAGCGAACCGTAGGACAGCGAGCGGAAGGGCCCCAGCATGACGGCGAGGTGCTTGCCCAGTTCGTATCCGTGCACGGGTCCCGCTTCGAGGCGGCCGAGGATGGCCAGCTCGAGTGACCGCTTGCGGACCGATGTGGTGTGCCCTCGTGACGGTGACGTGGTGATCTCTCCTGACGAGCTCGTGCTGGTGATCGGTCGCACGCCCCGCACCGGTCAGGTGGCAGCTCGTGCGATGGTGCCGGCGCAGGCCGCCGAACTCACCTGTGCCGAGACCAATATATCGAGCCGATATAACGAATCAAGACATAGTGGCACCCTCTGCGGTTCCACAGGGGTGATCTCCTGCCCGTCGGCCCGGGCTGCGCACGCTTCGCCGGCCCCGGCTCCCCGGTGTAGGACGTCGCCGGGGATGTCGTCCCGGCGGAAGCACATGCCGGTCGGCGGCCGCGCCCGCGGCGGTCAGCCCTGCCCGGCCTCCGACCCGCCCGGCGTGTCCGGGTGCTCGGTCGCCGGATCGTGCGGCACTTCCTGGCCCTCGAGGTTCTCGTCGTCCTCGATGGGGACGGCGGCCGGCAGCTCGCGGCGCACCCGCGGCGCGTCCGAGGCGAAACGCAACGCGTCGCGGATGTTGTCACGGTCGTGCCCGGTCATCCGCTGTCTCTGCTGGCGGACGTACTCGCCCCAGGTGGGGACCACGAAGCGCTCGAAGAACAGACCCGGGTCCTCCAGCCGGTGGGTGAGCGTCCAGGAGCTGGCGCCGGTGCGCATCCGGGAGAGCCGTACGGAGCGCATTGCCCGGGCGAAGCCCTCCGCCTCGTCGGCCCTGACCCGGTAGCTCACCTGGACCTGGATCGGCCCGACCTCGTCGTCGATGTCCTGGTCCATCGACAGGTCGTGGGTGGAGGGGTCGTGGCTCCTGTCGAGCTGGCCGGTGTGTGGCCGCAGCGGCCACAGCTTCCTCGAGATCGGCCCGAGCAGGAGCAGTGCGGCGCCCGCGGCGAACAGCGAGATGCCGGGGTTGAACAGGGTGGCGACGGCTCCCCAGACCGGGGCGCCGACGGCCTGGGCGCTCATCACGGCGAACAGATAGGTGGCCATTCCACGGGCCCGGACCCAGGGGGCCAGGGTCAGCTGGAGCAGCGAGTTGAAGGTGGTGAAGCAGCACATCCAGGACGCCCCGGCGACCAGCAGCAGGGCGGCCGCTCCCCACGGTGGCAGGTATCCCACTCCGAAGCTGGCCAGCCCGTAGGCGATCGAGGTGAGGGTGAGGATCTGGTTCGAGCCGAGGAACCGACGCAGGAAGGGCAGCAGCACGATCCCGCTCATCGCGCCGGCGCCAAGGCAGGCCAGCAGCATGCCGTAGCCACCGGAGTTGAGGCCCAGCCGCCCGTCCGCCTCGACGGGCAGCAGCGCCCAGATCGCAGAGGCAGGCACGGTGAACAGTGCCGTGCGCAACAGGATGCGATTCACGTGCGGGGCGGACCTGATGTAGCGCATCCCGGCGAGCAGCGCGGGCAGCACCCGCTCCGGATTGGCCGGCGGCTTCTCCGGGCTGTGCCAGGTGAAGGTGATGAGGGTGGCGACGCAGTAGACGAAGGCGTTGAGCCCGAAGACCAGTGTCGGGCCGCCCCAGGCGACCAGGAAGCCGGCCAGCGCGGGGCCGATCGCCCGCGCCGCGTTGATGGTGATCGAGCCGAGGCCGGCGGCGGCCGGGATCTGCTCGCGGGGCACCAGGGAGGGTTGGACGGCCTGCCAGGCGGGTGCGTTGAGGGCGGCGCCGCAGCCCAGCAGGAAGGTGAAACCGAGCAGTCCGACCGGCTCGAGCCAGCCGGCCCAGGAGACGATGGTGAGCGCCACCCCGGCGACGGCGGCGAAACCGTTGGCGAACAGCAGCACGCGACGCCGGTCGTAGGAGTCGGCGAGCACGCCGGCGGGCAGGCTGAGGAGCAGCGAGGGGGCGGTCGTGGCGGTCTGCACCAGGGTGACGAAGACGGCGCTGGCACCGGCCGCCACCAGGAACCACTGGGCGCCGACGGTCTGCATCCACACGCCGAGGTTGCTGCCCATCTGGGCGAGCCACAGCACGAGATAGGCCCGATTGCGCAGCGGCGCCCATGGTGACCGGTTTGCCATCGCACCCCCAGCAGCTACGAATGTCCCCGCAGAATCTACCCCCGTCGCAGGGCGTCGGCCGACCATTGCACGCCCCCGTGGCACCATGGCTGCATTGCCCGTCCACCGAACGCATGGAGAGAGATGCCAAAGTCGCGCCTCGTCGCGCTCGTCTGCCTCGGGGTCCTGGCCGGCCCGTTGTTCGCCGGCTGCGCTGCTGATTCGCAGAGCACAGCGCACGTCACCTCGCCCAGCCAGTCCGCCTCGTCCGGCGCTCCCACCGCCTCCGGTGCCGCCTCGATCTCCTCCTCGCAGCTGTTGCAGGGCGCCCAGAAGGCCGCCGCCGCGGCCAGCTCGGTGCAGCTCAGCGGGACGCGGATCGACAGCGCCGGGCGCACCGTCAGCTTCGACGAGGCCGGCACCATGGACGGCTCCACCATGCAGGCCAGCTTCCGCTATGCCGAGATCTCCTACGAGGTGCTCATCGTGGCCGGGGCCGGCTTCGTCAGGGGGAACACGGCCTACTGGACCCAGGAGGGCAAGCTGACCGAGGAGCAGGCGACGGCGATCGGCGACAAGTGGGTGACGGTGGACGCGTCGTTGCGCGAGCAGATCCAGCAGCTGTCTCCCCACCAGGTGATCGAGAACGTCTTCGCCACCCTCTCGGCGGCCGACTTCGACAAGACGGTCGCCGTCAGCGAGGCCTCGGGGGTGCAGGCCTACACGATCACCGACGGTGGGAAGAAGACGGTCGTCGCCGCGACCGGGAGCCTGCTGCCGGTTCACCTGAGCACCCAGGGAAGCTCGCTGGGATTCGAGCGCTGGAACGCCGTGGCAGCCCAGACGGCCCCGGCTGCCGACCAGGTGATCGACGTCTCGTCCAGCGCCTCCCCGGCGGCGTCCGGCAGCGCGAGCGCCTCCGCGTAGCTCAGCTCAGCGCGATGATCTGCACGAGCAGGATCTTGACCACCGTGCCGAGCGCGAACAGCGCGCCGTAGGCCGAGTCGATGCGCTCGTCGTTGACCAGCGTGTTCGCATAGCTGAGCACCGCCGGCTGACCGACGAAGCCCGCGAAGCCACCGACGGTGCGCTGGGCGGACAGTCCGATGAAGCGTGCCGCGACGATGAGGATCACGGCGCCGATCGCCAGGCTCAACGCCGAGACCACGAGGATCTTGAGCCCGTTGAGGGTGAGGCCCTGCTCGATGAAGGCCGGCCCGGTGGCCAGTCCGACGCAGGCCAGGAAGATCATCAGGCCGAGCTGGCGCAGCACCGAATTGGTGGCGTGGGGAAGATCCCAGCGGAAGGGGCCGGTGCGGTGCAGGGCGCCGAGCACCATGCCCATGATGAGCGGCCCGGCGGCGGTGCCGAGCTGGAAGTGGATGCCCCAGGGCAGCGGCACGGTGATCACGCCGGCGAGCAGGCCCAGGGCGATGCCCAGCCCGAGCGTCAGCGCGTCGATCTGGGAGATGCGGGTCTCCGAGTCGCCGAAGAAGTCCTGGGCATCGCCCATCCGCCCCCGCGGGACGACGGCCAGCACCCGGTCGCCCGGTTGCAGGATCAGCTCGTCGGTGGCCAGCATGTCCAGGTCGCCGCGCCTGACCCGGGTGATGATGCCCTCCAGGTTCTCGCGCACATTGATCTCACCGATGGTGTGGCCGGTGATCGCCGGATTGGAGACCAGGAAGCGCCGGTAGTCCACGTCGCGACGGTTCTCGGTGAGCCGTGTCGTGCTCGGCCGGCCGAGGAATTCCACCGCCTCGTCCACGTCCTCGGGCATCCCCACCACGAGGACCAGGTCACCGTGCCGCAGGTGGTCCTCCGGGCTGACCAGCCGCATCTTCCCGGCGCGGCGCAGGTAGCTCATCCTCACCGTGGCCGGCCAGCCGGGCACGTCGGCGATGAGCGAGTCGTGGGTCACCTGGGTGCTGACCGCGGTGATGCCCGCCTCTGCCATCGAGACGTTGTCGCGGCGCCCCGGCCAGCGTTTCGTCGCAATCATGGCGACGATCACCATCGCCACGACGACGCCCGTGGGATAGGAGACGGCGTAGCCGACCAGGGTGTCCGCCGCGCCGCCGGTGGCCCGCTCGGCGGCATCGATGGCCGGCGAGGTCAGCACGCCGGAGAACAGGCCGGCAACGTGCGCGGGGCTGAGCCCGACCAGCTGACCGGCGAGGACGCCGAAGCCGGCCATCGCCACGAGGCCGGCGATACCGGCGAGCATCAGGGACCACTGGCGCTTGAGGTCGGACAGGAAGGTCGAGCCGGCGGCCAGCCCGACCGAGTAGCAGAACAGCACGACGCCCAGGGACTTCACGAGGTTCATGCCCTCGCCGAGCCTGGGACTCGCCATCCCGACGATGAGGCCCACGAACAGCGCCCCCGCCGCGCCGAAGCGCAGCGGCCCGAACTTGATCTGCCCGAACAGAGCTCCGAGCGCCAGCACGCCCATGATCGTCACGAGCGGATAGGACGCGAGGAAGTTGATCACAGGGTTGCTCCTCAGAATTGACCTGACGATCCTAGTCTCGCGGCGGTGCTCCCGTGGTTGCCGGGACGCCGCGCCGGCCGTCTCGATCCGGACGGGAGCCCCTTGCCGTGACGGAGCAGGTGGCGTCAGGCTTGGGGTGCGGCGCACGACGCCGTGCATGTGAGAACAAGTGAGTTATTTGTCCGGTTTCTCGCGCAGACGCAACACGAATAGCTAGACTTCAACGTGATGTCACATGAAGTGTCGATGGCGGACGCAGACATCGTTGCCGGTGTCCCGCCCTGTACCGCACGCGCTGTCGACTCGGCAGCGTTGCCCGGCACCGTGGTTGTACTCCGCGCAGGGTCGCGGGGCCAGCCGATCGGCGGAGTCGCACGGCCGATGGAGGTGGTCCCGTGAGTCCCACACCACATCAGCGCCGGTCGCCTGATGCCGGTCGAATTCTCGTCGCGCCAGCGCGGCGGCCGAACCACAACGAGAACCTGAGGTGATCCGCCCATGATCGTCACTGTCACGCCGAATCCGAGTCTGGACCGTTCGGCATCCCTCGCCGGACCGATCGTCCGTGGGCAGGTGCATCGCCTCGAGCACCTGTCCACAGTCGCGGCGGGCAAGGGGGTCAACATCTCCCGGGCGCTGCACGGCGCCGGGCTGGCGACGGTTGCCGTGGTCCCGGCTGCCGAGCATGATCCCCTGCTGACGGGCATGACCCAGGCCGGTCTGTCCCACGTCGGGGTCGGCGTCACCGAGCCGGTGCGCACCAACCTGACCGTCACGGAGCCGGACGGTACGACCACCAAGTTCAATGCACCTGGCGCCCGCATCGGGGACGACGAGCGGACCAGGCTGGAAGAGGCCGTCCTGCACGCCGCTGAGGGAGCCGACTGGGTGGTGATGACCGGTTCGCTGCCCCCCGGTCTGCCGGACGACTGGTACGCCTCGATGGTCAGTCGCCTGCGGGCCACGGGAGTCCGGATCGCCGTGGACACCTCCGACGCCCCGCTACGTGCCCTGGCCGGGGCGTTCCCCGGTGCCGCACCGGATCTCGTCAAGCCGAACTCGGTGGAGCTGGCGCAGATCTGCGGTGGCGACGGGGAGGCGCTCGAGGCTGCGGCCGGGAACGGCGAGCTGGCACCGGTCGTCGATCTGGCCCGGGGCCTGGTCGGGCGGGGTGTGGCGACAGTGATGGTCACCCTCGGCGGAGCCGGTGCGCTCCTCGTCACTGCCGATGCTGCCTGGCACGCCATCGCCGAAGCGGTCGAGGTGCGGTCCACGGTCGGGGCGGGGGACTCCTCGCTGGCCGGCCTGCTCATCGCCCTGACGACCGGGGCGGACCTGCCGGGAGCACTGCGCACTGCCGTCGCCTGGGGAACTGCCGCCGCCGCGCTGCCCGGGTCAACAATTCCACTTCCCGAACAGGCCTCCCGCCTGTCCGTTCGCGTCACAACGTTGTGAGTCACGAGAGGAATGCAGCCATGTCCGAATCAATCATTGAGCCGAGGCTCGTCGCCCTCGATGTGGATCTCGGGTCCACGAAGGACGAGGTCATCGACGGTCTGGCCCGTGTCGTCGCCGCCACCGGGCGTGCGGACGCCGAGGGCCTCGCCCGGGACGCCCGCGCCCGCGAGGCCAAGTTCGCGACCGGGATGCCCGGCCGCTTCGCAATTCCGCACTGCCGCTCGGCGGCGGTGGCGAAGCCCTCGTTGGGCTTCGCCCGGCTGAGCCGTCCGGTGGACTTCGGCGGCCCCGACGGTCTGGCCGACATCGTCTTCCTCATCGCCGCCGACGAGGGGGGCGGCCAGGAGCACATGAAGTTGCTCACCAAGCTGGCCCGGACCATGGTGAAGAAGGACTTCGTTGAGTCGCTGCGCACCGCACCGGATGCCGACGCGATCGTCTCGCTGGTCCGCGGCGCCGTCGAGCCGGCCGGCGCGGCTGCGTCCTCCACCGCCCCATCGGGTCACCCGCACTCGCCCACCGGGCCAGCAGAGCCCCAGGCCGCGGCCCCGTCGCATCCTGACGGGCATCCGACGGCGGTGCGCCACATCGTGGCCGTGACGGCCTGCCCCACTGGGATCGCCCACACCTACATGGCTGCCGACTATCTCACCGAGGCCGGGAGGAAGGCCGGAGTCGACGTGCAGGCTGAGCCGCAGGGCTCCAGCGGCTACACACCGCTGCCTGCGGAGACCATCGCGGCCGCCGATGCGGTGATCTTCGCCACCGATGTCGGCGTCAAGGGCAGGGGACGTTTCGCTGGCAAGCCGGTCATCGAGTCCGGTGTCAAGCGCGCCGTGAACGAACCAGACGTCATGCTCGCCGAGGCGCTGGCCGCGATCGACGATCCGCATGCCCATCGGGTGCGTGACGCGGCGAACAATGAGCCGCAGGAGGAGAAGTCCCAGATCGGCTGGGGCAAGCGCATCCAGCAGTCGCTGATGACCGGCGTCTCCTACATGATCCCCTTCGTCGCGGCGGGGGGCCTGCTCATCGCGCTGGGCTTCCTGTTCGGTGGCTATGACATCGCCACGAACGGCCTGGACATCGCGCTGAAGAACAGCTTCGGCAATCTGCCCGCTCCCACCGAGCACGCCATGGCCGGCTCGGCGCTGATGACCTACATCGGTGCGGTGCTGTTCGCGGTCGGCAAGGCCGCCTTCGCCTTCCTGCTCCCGGCCCTGGCGGGCTACATCGGCTTCGGGCTGGCCGAGCGTCCCGGCATCGTGCCCGGTTTCGTCGGTGGCGCGGTGGCCGGGCTCACCGGCGCGGGCTTCTTCGGAGCCATCATCGGTGGCCTCCTCGGCGGCCTGGTGGCCTACTGGTTCACGACGCTCAATCCGCCCCGCTGGCTGCGCGGTCTCATGCCGGTGGTCATCATCCCGC
>JBAQVA010000160.1:0-3768 GCA_049297835.1 Propionibacterium sp. | reverse complement strand
GGAAATCTTGGGGGTGCGTCCGAGTTTTGCGGTCAAATAGTGCCTGATGAATGCCGACGTGTCATACCCAACGCTGATCTCGATACGATTCCAGTACTCTTCGTAGAGTTCCGTCTGGGTGACACGGTCGAGCCCCATCAAGATGTAGTTGCGTATCATGTCCGCCTCGGACAGATCAAGACCGGTGGAGTTGAGACTCTCAAAGATGAGCTGGGCATCATCACTCTGCTCCAGTTGCAGTCGCATCACCTGCAGTTTTCTGATGGCCTCGAACAACTGTTTCGGCGAAACCTCCATGTGCTCGATGCGACTCAACAAGTATCGAAAATTCGCAGTGATGTTGGACGATTCGTCGAAATGTTCCGATGGGCCGAAGAGCTTCTGGTACGCGGCCGCATCGGCCTTGACGGGCTTCAACTTCAGCTTGTGGTCACCATCGGCGTACTCCGACCGCAGGTAGCTGACATTGATGCGCTCAGCGAGTCGCCCGTCGGGCTGGACCCGTCCCTCAGCGAGGGCTCGGTACATCGCCAGGAAGAGCAGATTGACGGTGGTCAGGCGCTGCTGACCATCGATGATCGTCGACTCCCCGATGGCGCCCTCGTTCTTGTAGACGATTGCCCCGAAGAAGTGATTCGGTCGATTCTGGACGATCGTGTCGATGAGGTCGTCGAACAGCTGCCCGCAGTTCTCCTTCCTCCAGTCGTAGTTGCGCTGGTACACCGGGATGACCAGGCACGTGTCATCACCGTTGTAGATGTCGACCAGCCGCTGGAGTGAACCCTGCATCGATGAGTCCTTCTTCCCCGTCCGTGACCCGCATGATCCATCGGCCAGATCTCGGACCGCCACACCGTGACATTCCTCCGGAATTGCACCGCATCCGGACGCTCCGTCACGACCAGCTGTCGAGCACCTTCATGTACTGCGCGCGCTCGAAGGCCTGCGGGTCGTCCACCGAGGACGCGTTCATCGCGCCACGCAGCTGGTCGACCGACTCGTACTCGTTGTCGACGAGCCATTCCTTCAGACCGTCGAGCATGCTCGTGATCGCCCCCGGACCGTTGCGGAGCACCGCCGACGTCGTGTAGGCCACCTGGGCGCCGACGAGCAGCGACTTCACCACCTCGCGTCCGCTGTGCACACCCCCTGTGACGGCGAACTCGAGCTCGGGAAGCTGCGCCGACAGGATTCCCACCCAGCGCAGACGCATCGGCAGTTCCGCAGCTGTGGACAGCGACAGGGTGGGAACGACCGAGAGCGAATCCAGGTCCAGATCGGGCCCGTAGAAGCGATTGAAAAGCACCAGTGCATCGGCGCCCGCATTGTGCGCGCGCACCGCGAAGTAGGGCAGCGAGCTGATGAACTCGGAGATCTTCACCGCCAGCGGCTTGCCGCCGATGATCCGCTTGACCCCGGCAATCACCCTCAGGTAGTCCACCTCGACATCTTCGGGCGAGCGCCCGGGCTCGGCGGCCAGGTCGTAGAGGTTCAGCTCCACCGCATCGGCCCCCGCATCGACGAGCTGGGCCGCATACCGTGCCCAGTCGCCCAGGTGCGAGCCATTCACCGAGGCGATCACCGGGATGCCCAGCGCGGCCTTCGCGTCGGCGACCAGCTCGATGTGCCGCTCCGCGCCCACATTGTGCTGCTCCACCTCGGCCAGCGGCGCGGACGCAAACTCGGCGAAGTCATCCCCGGTGTCGAGCACCTCGGAGGCCTCGATCTCCTCGGCCTCCACCTCCTCGGCGAACAGGCTGGGCAGCACCACGGCAGACGCCCCCGCCGCCTCGACGGCCTTGAGCCCCTCAACCGTACGGTTCAGCGGTCCGGACGAGGCGACGACGGGCCCGCTGAGCTGCAGGCCGAGATAGCTGGTGGACAGCACCGGTTCGGCGTTCATCGCTCACTCCCCCTTGCCGGCAGGATTGCCGCCGGCGTTCTCGGGTCCGCCGGCGTGCGGCCCACCCTGCTGCGGACCGGCACTGTGAGTTCCGGCACTGTGTGTTCCGGCACTGTGCGGACCAGCGCCCGTCGACGGGGACGCGGCGGCACCAGCATCCCCGGGCGCCCCGGAGCCCTCCTCGTGGTCGCTGGGCAGCACGCGTTCCAGCCCGGCGAGCTGGCTGTAGTAGCGCCAGCGCTCGTCCCCGTCCTCCTGGAGGAGCTTGGCGAGCTCGTCGGCACGCTTCGGATTGCTGCGCGCCAGCATCCCGAACCGGGCCTCGCCGGCCATGTACTCCGAGACGTGGCCGGTGGGGGCCTTCGAGTCCAGGTGAAGGGGCACCGAATGCTCCTGGTCACTCGGACGGAAGCGGTACAGCGGCCAGTAGCCGGTCGCGACAGCCTGCGCCTGGTGTGTCATCGAGGTCGCCATGTCGATGCCATGGGCGATGCAGGTGCTGTAGGCGATGACGAGGCTCGGCCCGTCCCAGGCCTGCGCCTCGAGAAGTGCCCTGACCACCTGCTGCGGATTGGCGCCCATCGACACCGACGCCACATAGACATTCCCGTAGGACTGGGCGATCATGCCCAGATCCTTCTTGGCGCTCTCCTTGCCCTTGGCCGCGAACTTCGCCGCCGCCCCGCGGGGAGTTGCCTTGGAGGCCTGACCACCGGTGTTGGAGTACAGCTCGGTGTCCAGCACGAGGACGTTGACATTGCGCCCCGAACCGAGCACATGGTCCAGGCCGCCTGAACCGATGTCATAGGCCCAGCCGTCGCCGCCGACGATCCAGATGGTCTTGTCGACGAGCTCGTCGGCCAGCGTGGCCAGCCGGACCGCCTCACGTTCACCGCGACCGGCCAGCGCCTTCTTGAGTTCTTCGACCCTGACGCGCTGCGCGGCGATGCCCTCCTCGGTGCTCTGGTCGGCATCGAGCAGCCCCTGCACCAGCGCCGGATCAAGGTCGGACAGCTCGTTGACCAGCCGGCGTGCCTCGCCGTTCTGTTCCTCCCAGGCCAGCCGCATGCCCAGGCCGAACTCCGCATTGTCCTCGAACAGCGAATTGCTCCACGCCGGGCCGCGTCCGTCCGGGTTGGTGGTGTACGCCGAGGTGGGCAGGTTGCCGCCGTAGATCGAGGAGCAGCCGGTGGCGTTCGCGATGAGCATCCGATCGCCGAACAGCTGGGTCAGGGTGCGCACATAGGGCGTCTCGCCGCAGCCGGAGCAGGCCAACGAGAACTCGAACAGCGGCTGCAGCTGCGCGGCGCCCTTGACCTGGTCGTGACGCACCGTGGTGCGATCCACCTCGGGCAGCCCGAGGAAGTAGTCGAAGTTGGAGCGTTCGACGTCCAGGTGCTCCAGCCTCGGCTCCAGGTTGATGGCCTTGTGCTTGACCTGGGTCTTGGAGCGGGCGGGGCAGACGTCGACGCAGATTCCGCAGCCGGTGCAGTCGTCCGGCGCCACCTGCACGATGTACCGGTGGTCCTTGACCTTCCGATCGCGGTAGCCCTTCGACTTGAAGCCCTCCGGCGCGTCGGCCAGGGTCTCCTCGGGAACGGACTTCACACGGATCGCCGCATGGGGGCAGACGATCGCGCACTTGCCGCAGTCGATGCACAGGCTCTCGTCCCAGATCGGGATCTCCGCCGCGATGCCGCGCTTCTCGTACTTGCTGGTGCCGACCGGCCAGGTGCCGTCGACGGGCAAGGCGCTGACCGGCAGCAGATCGCCCTCGCCGCGCAGCATGATCTCGGTGACGCGCTTGGCGAACTCCGGTGCCGTGTCGGGCAGCGGCGCCATCCGGTTCAGCTCGCTGGTCGCCA
>JBAQVA010000159.1:0-43397 GCA_049297835.1 Propionibacterium sp. | reverse complement strand
GCACAGGCACAGCAGGCGCAGGCCCAGGCGGCCGCAGCGGCCGCCGCGGCACAGGCGTCGGTTGCCTCGGATGCCGCCGCAGGCAGGTCGACGGCCAGCTCGACCTCCTCGGTCCTCACCGATCCGGTGCCCGGTGCGCCGGAGACCTCGCCCTACGGGTACCGCATCAATCCGGTACGCGGCACCTCCGAGCTGCATGACGGGCTCGACCTCGGCGCTTCCTGCGGTGCACCGATGTACGCCGCGGGTGAGGGCACCGTCGCGCAGATCCTCACGCCGGACCAGTCCGGCGGCTACGGCAACCGGCTCGTCATCGACCACGGGCTGGTGAACGGGGTCTACCTGTCGACCGGCTACAACCACGCCGAGAACTACGTGGTCAGCGTGGGCCAGCACGTCTCCCAGGGTCAGCTCATCGGCTATGTCGGGACGACCGGGTTGTCCACCGGCTGCCATCTGCACTTCCACGTCTACGTCAACGGGAGCACCGTCGACCCCCTGACCTGGATCACCCTGGACTGAGCGGACAGGGGGCGCCTGCGCCCCTGCCGGGCATCCGCGTGGGCCCCCACCTGTCGGGCCCGTCACGCACGTCACCCGTAGTGGTGGCGCGCCCCTGTAGGGTTGATCCACGACGGCGAAACGTTGCCGTCAGTCCCGGCCAGTGACCGGAGGTGCACCATGCCACGGGAAAAGGGCGAGAAGATGATCGCCCGCAACAAGAAGGCACTGCACGACTACTCGATCACCGACAAGATCGAGGCAGGGCTCGTGCTCACCGGAACCGAGGTCAAGTCGCTCCGCGACGGACGGGCCTCACTCGTCGACGCGTTCGCGACCATCGACGACGGCGAGGTCTGGCTGCGCAATGCGAACATTCCCGAGTATGCGCACGGCACGTGGCGCAATCACACGGCACTGCGCAAGCGCAAGATGCTCCTGCACAAGACCGAGATCGTCCGCCTCGAGCGGGCGCTGGGGGACAGCGGCCGCACCCTCATCCCCCTCTCGCTGTACTTCCGCGACGGCAACGCCAAGGTGGAGCTCGCGGTGGGTACCGGCAAGAAGGAATGGGACAAGCGGCAGACCATCAGAGAACGCGACATGCGGCGCGAGGCCGAGAGGGACCTCGCCGATCGCTCGAGGAGGCGACGATGAGACGACGTTTCATGGCGGCGATTGCTGTCATGGTGTGTGCGCTGGCGGCATGGTTGCAGCCCCAGAGCGCCATGGCGCAGTCGAACGACCAGGTGGACTCCTGGAAGCAGGACTACAACGTGAGCGCCGACGGCGTGGTCCACGTGAACGAGACCTTGGTCTACCGCTTCGGGGACAGTTCCGGGCGGCACGGGATCAAGCGGACACTGCTGACGCGCGAGCCGGACGGCGACAACTCCGACAAGGACGTCGTCTACACCGTCGAGAACCTCAAGGTGTCGAGCCCCGACGCCTCCGCGACGTTCACCACGAGTGACGCCGCCACCTCGGGCAATCCCCGGGAGCGTTACCTCACGGTGACCGTCGGCGACCGGAACACCCGGATCACCTCGGCCACAGCCACCTATCAGCTCAGCTACGACATCCACGGCGCACTGCGGAGCCCCAGTGGGGAGACGCAGTTCGCCTGGGACCTGCTCAACGACCTCACGCCCGACACGAACAACATCACCGTGACGGTGGAGGTCCCTGGCGGCGCACAGGACGTGCGCTGCTACTCGGGGCCGGTCAAGACGTCCAATGCGTGCACCTCGTCGAACGTGAGCAATGGTGTCGCCACCTTCACCCAGAGCGACAAGCCGTCCGGTGACATCATGACGGCCGCTGTGATGATCGGCGCCAACCAGGTGAGCAATGCCACTCCCAATTTGCAGCCGAAGGCAAGGAGCGCGGCGCAGCAGGGTCTTGAGACCGCTGGGATCAGTGCCGGTGCGACGACGCTGCTCGGTGCCCTGTACCTCATCGTGCTGGGACGCAGGCGCCGCGACGAGCGCTTCACCGGTCTTCCGCCCGGCACCGTCCCCGCCTCTGCCGAGGGGGCTGCGGTCGGCGTGGCCTCCCGCCACGACGTGATCCCGGTGCGCTTCTCGCCGCCCGACCTCCCGGTGGCGCTGGGAGGACTGCTCATCGACGGCGCGATCGGCGCGCGGGAGACGAGCGCCACCCTGGTCGACCTGGCGGTGCGCGGCGCGGTGCAGCTTCGCAGTGACCCGGTGGCGGGCACCAAGCGCAATCCCGAGCTGCTGGCCCGGCTCATCGATCCCGGCAAGGCGACCCAGCCATTCGAGCAGAGCATGCTCACCAGCATCTTCGGCGCCGGCGAGATGAGGAGGCCGACCGGACGGGAGGTCAGCCTCTCGGAGCAGGGTGTGCTGACCCAGGCGAGTGACAATCTGTCCAGCGATGTGAGCGAGATTGCGCTCGGGCAGGGGCTGATGACCCATGTCGGGCCCGTCGGTGGCACCGATGCGGGGCACTCCTCGCTGCCGCTCGGCAGGGTGGTCCGGATCGGCGTGGTGCTGGCGGTCCTCCTCTTCCCGACCTCGGTCGGGATTGCCTCGCTGTTCGCCTCGCCGCTGGTCGCAGTGGCCATCGGCGTGGTGATCCCGTTGATGGCGATCCTCGCCGTGCGGGCGCTCATCACCAAGCGGGGCCAGCGCACCGCGACCGGGCGGGCACTCACCGACCAGGTGGACGGTTTCTACACCTATCTCAACACTGCCGAGGCTGACCAGATCCGCTTCCAGGAGGGTGAGGACATCTTCAGCCGCTACCTGCCCTGGGCGATTGCCTTCGGCATCGCGGACCGCTGGGCGAAGGTCTGCCAGCAGCTCGTCGACATGGGACGTCTGCCGAGCACCCCGCCCGGTTGGTACTACGGCGATCCCTACGCCTTCAGCTACGGGTTCTTCGCCGGGAGCGCGCTCAGCTCCATGGAGACCGGCGTGACGCCTGAGCCTCCTGCCGCTTCCTCGGGCAGCGGCTTCGGCTCCGGCTCGAGCTTCTTCAGTGGTGGTGGCGGCTTCTCCGGCGGTGGTGGCGGCGGCGGTGGCGTCGGCAGCTGGTGAGCTCAGGGGAATAACAGGGTCCGCTCCGGCCAGCTCGTGGTGGGGCACCACGAGCACCGGCGGCAGACTTGAGGGCATGTCCACCGGCAGCTCTTCAGATCCGTTCCGATTCGTCCAACAACACATGGATGCGGGGTGGGCGAGCAACCCGCAACTCGACCTGCCGATCACCTCGGCGCAGCGTGATCGATCCGAGCGTTACCTGCAGGACTGCTACGCGCAGGGCAAGCTCTCGCGCGAGGACTTCGACTCCAGGATCGAGAAGGTCCTGCTCGCCCGGACGCGTCGCGAGTTGAACGCCGCCTTCGAGGGCTTCGTGCGGGTGCCGCTCGCCGAGCAGGCCGTCGGTCTGCATCCGGTCTATCGGCCGCTGGTGAACCAGGAGCGCGACGGGGAGGCCGGCCGGTGGATGGGCGCCGTGGCCCACTGGTCGGGGCCGCTCACCTGGATCGTCGGGCCGTCGGTGATGTACGCGCTCTCGAGGCGGGGCAGCTACGCGAGGTCGGAGGCCGCCAAGGCCTTCAACACCCAGATCGGCGTCGCGGCAGTGTGGATCGCGTTGACCATCATCGGTCACCTGCTGGGCATCGGCTGGTTCGTGAGCATCTGGTGGATGGTCGCGGCGGTGGTGGCCGTGGTGAGCGGCATCCACGCCCGCGACGGGGAGCGCTGGCGCAATCCGATCCAGCGGGTGGTGCCGATCAGGGTGCTCGACGAGACGCAGGGCTCCCGGCCGCCGCTGCCGCGCTGAGCAGACGAGGCCGGCCGTGCGGAATACCCGGCGGGGGAGTAGCGTTGTGCAGAAGCTTCGTGGTACCGGGTGCAGATCGGTCCGGTGCCCGGGGTGTGACAACTGAACAGGGGGGTGACTGGTTTCGACTGGGGTGGTAGTTCCAGGAGAAGCGGGCCGAGAATCCAGAGTCAACTCGTGATGTCCTCTGGGAACCAACAAGTGCCGACTCAAATCGCACTGACTTCGCTCTCGCTGCCTGAGCAGTGATCGAAGGGTCAGCCCGGACGTAGCCTTCCGTCCGGTTACTGGCCTCATTCAGAAGGCTTACTCCATGGTCCTCGTCCGAGGGACCGCGGAGGAAATTTTTCGGACTGGGCCTGGCTGCAACTTGCTGACGTGAGTGCAGGGGCCGAGTAGACCGATTTGTCAGCTGCGCCCGGAGAAAACCTGTTTCGCCAATTCAGGACGCGGGTTCAATTCCCGCCACCTCCACGAACACGAAAGACCTCGCCCCCGGGCGGGGTCTTTCGCATGTCAGGGCAGCATGCGCGTCGAGTCCGGCATTCGGCTCCGGCAGCTGGCTGTGCGTCGGACCCGGCGGGGGAATAGCATGCCCGATGATCACGCACCCCGATGGTGCGGGACGGATGCGCTGTCTGCGGGGCTGCCCTGTCAGGGACGCTGTTCGCGCGTTTGCGCAGAGATTGCTCGGAGGTCGGCAGTTGACGAGTTCGTTCCACTCGGTGGCCGGCACCCGCGCTGCCAGTGACACGATGTACCACCTCGGCAAGACGGCGGGGGATGGTTACCCGAGGCTGTGGGACGACAACGCCACCATCATGCGGTTCGCGGCTGCGCCCCTGGTACAGCCTGCCGAGAAGCTGGCGACACGGCTGACGCCGACCAGATATCTCGGCTGGGCCGCGACAGTGGTCAGCGTGCTCCTGTGGGTGTCCGTGGCGGTCAAGGGATGGGCCGTCCTCGTCCTCGTGATCGCCGCGGTGAGCACCTGGACCGGCAGCTCCGGCAGTCTTGAGTCCGCACTCCGCGAGGAGTTCGCGGACCAGTCCGCGAGCTGGGTCACATTCCTGGTGGTCCTGGCACTGGCGGTCCTCGCTGCGGTGCTCAGCGGGACCTGCCGTCGGCTCTTCCGCACCCGGAGCGCGCAGACTCGCCAGCAGCTCTTCCAGATCGGTTGCACCGGAATCGGCGATGCCGTCGAGGCACGGCGGGACATGGACAGGCACATCGGCCGCCGAGGACCCTCCGGGCAGCTCTGTGCCGCCCCCTTCGCCTATCCGGCAGGCATCGACCCCCGCGCGGCCGAATTCCTGGTGGCCGCCTGGATCCGGTATCTGGGTGATCCTGACGCCGTGACCACCCAGGCGACCCGTGACGGTGGCGTCGACGTGGAATCGCCCCGTCACATCGCCCAGGTGAAGCACTGGACGGGCACCGTTCCCGTCGGGCCGATCCGCGAGCTGGTGGGCGTGGCCGCCATGGACGGGCGCCGGCCGCTGTTCTTCACCTCCGGTCGATTCACCAGGGACGCAGTGGCATTCGCCGACGGATCGGGCATGCCACTGTTCATCTTCAATCCCTACGCCGGGACGCTGACAGGCGGGAATGCCCTCGGCACGAGTCTGGTCGACCGGGGTCTGTAGACCACGATCGCGGCAGCGGGGCGAGCGAGTTCGCGACAGATGCCCGGCCCCGAGCGCCAATTCCCGCCCCGGCGGCGCCACTCGACGGTTCCGGCGAATGCCGACTGGCAGCGGGCCGATGGGTGACGACACACTGCGCCTGCCGGGAAAGACTAGATTTGGGATCGTGCAATGAGGAAGGGAGGCCACGTCGAGCATGAGCCAGGACAACCGTCAGTACCACTTCCGGCCGGCAAACTACCCATATCGACCCACGGCCGAGGATCTGGATTCGAAGAAGGGCTCAGCTGGCGACGAGTCCCCCTTGGCAGCGGATCGGCGTCAGCGGCCGGCCGCGCCGGCTCCTGAACCGAGGACCCCGCAGGCGCCAGCTCCCGAGGCATCGACGGTGACCTGGCCGGCAGCGGCTCCCACCCCACAGCCAGCTGCGCCTCAGCCGGCTGCCCCACAGCCCTCCTCCTCATCGGCGCCGGAGCCCGCTTCCCCGAACAGCCGCACATTCTGGGATCACGCCTCGGCATCGTCACAGTCCCGCCCACCGGTCACCCCGGTCGTCGAGCCACAGGCTCCCCGGACACAGTCGGATCAGCATCACGACGAGCATCCCTCCGCGTCCGCCGCGGAGCCGGTCACCGCGTCGAGTTCGGCGCGGGCCGTTGCACCGACGCCTGTCGTCGCGCCTGTGGTCGCGCCCGTCGCGGCCCTCGACAGCGCATCCGCGCCGACCCCGTCCGCACCCGCTGATACCGCGTCGACCGGTGCCGGACCGGTGAGCACGCCCCAGCACGACGCTGCGGGAGCTCCGAACGGAGCCGGGCCAGGGGGGCCGGTGACACCTGTGCCGGTCCCGGCACCGGGTGGCCCCGGTCACCCGGGTGGCAGGCACTTCCTGTCACGCCTGCTCATCGGCCTGCTGGTCGTTCTCGCCCTGCTCGTCGGACTCGCCATCGGCTCCTTCGCACTGAACAATCCGACGGTTCGTACGACGCCCGGACCCACCAACACGGTCACGGCGACGGTCACCCCGCCGGCGCAGACTGTCACCCTCCCGCCTGCGACCGTGACGCTCACCCCGAGCGCAGCGCAGACCAGCGCCAGCTACGGCTCGACCGGCACGGCCACCTCCACCCAGGCCACGTCGACCCAGAGCGAGACGACGACTGGCACCGTGGTCGCCGGCCAGAGCTGCTCGAGCTTCGGGGACGTCGCCTACAGCGCGGATGGCACTCGGCTGACCTGCACACGTCCCACCGTGCAGGACTACCTGCGCTGGATGCAGATTTCCTGAGTCCGCTCTCCTGAGTCCACCGGACGGTCGGCAGGGCCGTCCGTCACCGCGATGGGTCGTTTCCCGGCCCATCGCGGCCACGCTTCCCCCGGCGCGTGCCAAACTGGCCTGGTGGCAGTCTCCGATGATCCAAGGCCCGGCGAACTCCTGGTGAGTACGTCGGGGCAGGACGCGGGCTTCTTCGACCAGGCCGTCGTCCTGCTGCTCGACAACGACGAGAACGGCGCGATCGGGGTGGCGCTCAACAAGCCGTCCACCACGCCGGTCTCCCATGTGCTGCCTGCATGGGCCGATCAGCTCAATCCGCCCTCGGTGCTGTTCGCCGGCGGGCCGGTCACGCCCAACGGTGCCATCTGCCTTGCCAAGGTGCTCGATCGCGGTGAGGAGCCACCGGGCTGGCGTCCCGTGGTCGGTGACGTCGGGCTGCTGCACCTGGACACCCCGGTGGAGATCGTCAGCGGCGCCTACTCGGACGTGCGCGTCTTCGCGGGCTACTCCGGATGGGAACCCGGCCAGCTCGAGGGGGAACTGGAGCGGGGCGTGTGGGTCCGCTCGACCCCGCGCGAGGAGGACATCTTCGGGACGAGCAGCGAAGGACTGTGGCGCCGCGTGCTGCGTCGGCTGGGCGGCGAGTCGGCGCTGCTGAGCGCCTACACGGTGGATCCCTCGCTCAACTGAACCGTTCCGTACCTCCTGGGGACCGTGCCGGAGGCGTCCGCCGCGAACGCCGCCGTGGCCCGGTCGCCGATCTGGGCATGGGGCATCGTGCCTGCTCATATAGTGGATGGATGGCGACAACGATGGTCGCCCGATCCCTTGGTGAGGCACATGAGCGAGAGTGGTCGAATCGGTAGCTGTCGTGTCCTGGTCGTCGACGACGATGCGTCGTTGGCCGAGATGCTGCAGATCATGCTGCACACGGAAAAACTCGACACCATCTGGTGCGGACGGGGCGACAGGGCTCTGTCGGCCTTCCGCCAGACCCAGCCCGACATCGTGCTGCTTGACCTCATGCTGCCCGGACGCAACGGATTCGACGTCTGCCGGGAGATCCGTGAGGAGTCCGGGGTGCCCATCATCATGCTGACCGCCCGCTCGGACACCAATGATGTCGTGCGCGGGCTCGAGGTCGGCGCCGACGACTACATCTCCAAGCCCTTCCACCGCAAGGAACTCGTCGCCCGGATCAAGGCCCGGCTGCGCCACCCGGGGCCCGAGGGTGAGGGGCCGGCGTTGGTGATCGGCGACCTCGAGGTGGACGTCGCGAGCCATCTGGTGCACCGGGACGGCCAGGAAATCGCCCTGACCCCGCTCGAGTTCGATCTGCTCGCCCAACTGGCACGCCATCCCGGCGTTGTCTTCACCCGCGAGAAGCTGCTGGCCGAGGTCTGGGGCTACCACCAGGCGGGTGACACCCGGCTGGTGAATGTGCACGTGCAGCGGCTGCGCGCCAAGATCGAGCACGATCCCGAGAGACCGAGCATCGTCGTCACCGTGCGGGGCGTGGGATACCGGGCCGGCAACGGCCTGCCCGTCGCGGGCTCCTGAGATGGGGCGGTCGCGCAGGCTCCGGCCGGCGGGCTGGCGCCGGACCCTGAGACTGTGGCGCTCCTCGCTCACCCTGCGCGTCGTCGTCACGGTCATCGCCGTCTCGAGCCTGCTGCTCGCCCTGGGCGGTGTGCTCATCATGCGCCAGGCCGCGAACGGGCTGCTGGAGAGCAAGCGGCGCAGCGCCGTGGCCGAGGCCACCAGCGCCCTGGACAGGATGCAGTCCCAGCTCAGCGCCACCGATCTGCAGCAGGCCACTCTCTATGAACGGCTCAGCCAGATCACCGAGCAGGCCGGGAGCCAGCCGGACCTGTACCAGGTGATCGTCGAGGGGCCCGTCTCGGTCTATGCGAGCGGCGGGGTGGGGCTGGACAGCATTCCGGCCGAGCTGCGCAGTCATGCCGGCGATTCGGCCGGGATGTGGGTGACCCCGACCCTCATCCGACGGACGGACGGGCGTTCCGATGCCCCCGGACTCGCCATCGCCTCGAGCCTGGTCGCCCCCGCCGGCCAGCGCGTGGCGGTCTACTTCGTCTTCCCCGAGGAGTACGAGTCCCAGACACTCACCCTGCTGCGCCGGGCGCTGCTGTCGACCGGAGGGGTGCTGCTGGCCTTCTACACGCTCTTCGCCTGGTTCATCGCCCGGCGGGTCACGGTCCCCGTCCGGAGGGTCAGCCGGGTGGCCGAACGAATCGCCGACGGGAAACTGTCCGAACGCGTCACCATCCACGGCACCGACGAGCTCGCCCGGCTCGGTCGCTCGATGAACCACATGGCAGGCCAGCTGGACAAGCAGATCACCGAGCTGGAGAAGCTCTCCCAGCTGCAGCAGCGATTCGTCTCCGATGTCAGCCACGAGCTTCGCACCCCTCTCACCACCACGAAGATGGCCAGCGAGATGCTCTACGAGCAGCGCTCCGGATTCGATCCGGCCACCGCCCGCACCATCGAGCTGCTCAACCACGAGGTCGACCGCTTCGAGCAGCTGCTGGCCGATCTGCTCGAGATATCCCGGTTCGACGCCGGAGCCGCCCAGCTCGTCCTCGAGGAGACCGACCTGGTGGCTCTGGTCGAACGCGAGGTCCGCGAGCAGGAGCAACTGGCGCGACGGCTGCACACCGAGGTGCTCATGCATGCCGACGGTTCCGAGCGTGCCGAGATCGACGGCCGCCGGGTCGCCCGGATCGTGCGCAATCTGCTCACCAATGCTCTCGAGTACGGCGAGGGCCTGCCCGTCCACGTCACCGTCGCCGGAGATCTGCATGCGGTCGCGGTGCGTGTCGCCGACAGCGGCGTGGGTCTGCTCCCCTCCGAGGCCTCGAAGGTCTTCAGTCGCTTCTGGCGGGCCGACCCGAGTCGCCAGCGCACCGTCGGGGGCACCGGTCTGGGGCTGTCGATCGCACTGGAGGACGCCCGCCTGCACCACGGGTGGCTGCAGGCCTGGGGCCGTCCGGGGCACGGCGCCGTCTTCCGCCTCACCCTGCCGCGCCGCCCCGACGACCCGCTGCGTGGCTCGCCCCTGCCGTTGGGACCCGGCGACCGGAACCCGGCCCCGGACGACCTGGACGCCCAGGAGGAGACATGAGACTGTCGCGGCGAACAGTGCTGGGCCTCGCCCCGGCAGTCCTCCTCGCGGGCTGCGCGGAGGTGCCCAGCTCAGGGCCGGTGGTGGAGGTCAGCGCTACCCCCGGCGCGCCGGCGACGGGAGGGCTGGAGATCGCCCCCGATCCGCCGGCGATGGGTGCGACCCCGGAGCTCATCCTGGCCGGCTTCCTGGCGGCCTCGCTCGTCCCCACCAACAACTATGCGGTGGCCCGCCAGTTCCTCACCGCGCGCGCCTCGACCGCATGGAACCCTGCCTCGGGGGTCCAGGTCTACGACTCCGACAACCATCCGCCGGTGGTGACCGACAGCTCGGCGCTGCTGCGGGCGCCCCTGCTCGGATCCATCGATGCCGGCGGCTTCTACACCTCCGGTCACCAGCCGGACTTCGAGCACGACTTCAGGCTCACCGAGGTGGGGGACCAGTGGCGCATCGACTCCCCGGGTGATGGGGTCCTGGTCAGCCGTTACGAACTGCTGCGGGCCTATTCGGTGCTCGGCGTGCACTGTCTCGATCGGCTGGGCAGCGGCCTGGTGGTGCAACAGGTCTTCCTGCCCACCCGCAGCGTCACTGCCACCGCGGCCGTCCAGGCACTGCTGCGAGGGGCGTCCCAGTGGCTGCACCCCGCGGTGACGACAGCGGTGATCGACGGCACGAGCCTGGCCACGCCGGCGGTCACCCTCGACGCCGACGGCGTGGCGCAGGTCTCGCTGACCAATCAGATCGGTGGGCTGCGCGACGACCAGCGCCGGGGCCTGGCGGCCCAGCTCCTGTGGACGCTCAACGACCGGACCCGGGTCAGTGGGCTGCGGATCCAGCAGCAGGGCCAGTCGTTCGCCGTCCCGGGAGCCGGTGCCGACGGCGTGGTCCACGCCTCCGCGCTGGCCGGCTTCGCGCCGGTCGTGGAGCCGACGAGCCGTGATCCCCATGCGCTCGTCGGCGGAAAGCTGGTGCGCCTGGTGTCGACCGGAGCCATCCCCGATGCCGAACTGCTTCCGGACGGATGGGGGCACTCGGCGCAGAGCTTCGCCCTGTCGACCGATGGCGCATCGCTGGCGGTCGTCGCCGACAGCGGGACGCGGCTGTTCTCCGCCCACGCCCCGGCGTCCTCCCAGCCGACCCTGCTCGCGGAGGGAACGGCCCTGCTCAGACCACAGTTCGGACCGGACGGGCAGGTCTGGGCACTGGACAGGGGAGCGGCCGGCGGACGCGCAGCGCTGATCACCGCGAAGGACGGGCAGGCCGGGCGGGTCGTTCTGCCCGACCTGGCGGGCGCGGTGCCGATCGCCGCGCGCGTCGCCCCCGGCGGCGGCCGGCTGGCCCTGGTCACCTCCGGCGGGAGCGCCGACCAGCTCGGTTTCGTCAGGCTCCGGGGCAATCCCGACCTGCTCATCGACGGGTGGCGGCCCCTCACCCTGGTCAGCAGTCTCGGACAGCTGGGGGTGCTGCGCGATGTCGCCTGGATCTCGTCGACCCGACTGGTCGTTCTCGGGGCCGTGGATGCCTCGTCGTCCGCCGAGGTCTTCGTCGTCGACGTGGATGCCTCCGAGGTCGACTCCATCGGGCCGGGCACCGACATGCAGTTGAGCAGCCTGGCCGCCCTGCCCACCACCTCGGGGATCGTGGTGAGCGCACTCACCACGGACGGCAAGGTGCTGGTCTACCAGGACGGCTCGCGTTGGCAGCAGTACACCAGTGGCGCGAGCGCGATCTGCTACCAGGGCTGAGTCTGTCCACAGGATCGGGCGAGCGGGCCCATGCCGGCGTGCGGTCGTCCACGGTAGGGGCATGGACGCATCCACCTGGCCGGTCGCCGCGCTCGACCTGTTGCTCGGTTCGGCATGTGCGGCATGCGGCGCACCGGGGCCGGTGCTGTGCCGGTGCTGTGCCCAGCAGCTGGACGGGCCGGCGGTCAGGGGACCGGTGCTGGGCGGTCCTCCCGGCGATCCGGGCAGCGGCATCGAGGTGTGGGGTGGGGCGCGCTACCGTCCCGTCGCCGGCCGGCTCGTGCTGGCCTTCAAGGACCGTGGGGCATGGACGCTGGCCGGTCCGCTGGCGCAGCTGGCGACGGTGGCCGTGGGGAGCTGCCTGCGCCGTGCGCAGCTGCGCGGTCACCGGCCCCTCATCGTCCCGGTGCCGGGGGACAGGGCCCGCGCCCGGGAGCGCGGCATCGACCACACCCGTGCTCTCGCCCGCGCGACGTCGAGGAGGTGCGGGCTGGGGTGGTGCCCGCTGCTTGCCCGCACCGGGCATTCACCCGACCAGGTGGGGCTCGACGCCCGGGCACGCCGCGCGGCACAGCACGACACGATGACGCTCCGTGCCCCGCCTCCCCGGTCCCGGCACGCCAGGTTCCGGCCGGACCCGGAAATCGTCTCCGGGAAGGCCCCAGTCATCGTGTTCGACGACGTGGTCACCACGGGTGCGACCGCCCTGGAGGCGGTGCGCGTGCTGGGCGCTGCCGGCTGGCCGGTGATCGGGGTGGCCTGCGTCGCCGTGACCACCCGTGAGAGTGCGCGCGGGTGAGCCCTTGTCGATCTGTCTGCCGGGACGGCACGCCAGGAGTGAAACAGATGCCGCTCCTGCTCAAACCCGGTAACGTTCTGACATGGCACGACACGCGATTCCCCAGATCGGTTGTCCCGGGGTAACTGCTGTTCGTGCCATTGCTGTCTCATCGTCGAGATCGAGCTCGCGGAGCATCGTCTGAATCGATGACCAGCACTGTCAGCACTCATCCATGGAGAGGGGATCGAGATGGACGTCATCGTCACTGGACGCCGTTGCACCATCACCGACAGCACACGTGAGTACGTCACGGAGCGCCTGAACGAGTCCATCGTCAAGCTGAAGGACAGGGTGATCCGCACGGAAGTGGAATTCACGTCGAACGATCCCAAGGGTGACCCCTCCTCGACGATCCGTTGCGAGATCACACTGCGTGGCAAGGGGCCGGTGATCCGTGCCAGCGGCAGCGCCGAGGACAAGATCGTCGCCTTCGAACTGGCATCGGACAAGCTGCGGGCCCAGTTGCGGCGCGCCGCCGACCGGCGCAAGAAGCGCCGGGGACTGCGCGTCAACGACCTGCCGGTCATGATCGGCGAGGACAAGGTCGAGGACCAGAAGCCCGAGGACGACGTCCACGAGGTCGCCGGCATGACCGTCCAGGGCGACGGGCCGCTGGTGGTCAGGGAGAAGACCTTCGAGACCACCCCCCTGACCCTCGCCCAGGCGCTCGACGAGATGGAGCTCGTCGGTCACGACTTCTTCCTCTTCCAGGACGCCGCGTCCGGCAAGCCGAGCGTGGTCTACCGTCGCAAGGCCTACAACTACGGAGTGATCCGCCTGGAAGTGCAGTGATCCCAGGAAATCCGGATCCGGGCCCGGGGGTCTCGGCAGCGTGACGCCGCAACTCCTGAGCCCGGATTCCGCACGTCGGGTGGCGCTCGCCGCACAGTGCCTGCCCGGGCGGCGCACCGACAGGGTGCAGCGTCCCCAGGCCCTGCGGGTCGCCACCCGGCTGGCGCAGATCCAGCTCGACTCCGTCTCGGTGCTCACCCGGGCACAACGGATGCCCCTGTTCAGCAGGCTCGGCGGCTACGACCCCCAGCTACTGGTCGCCCTGGCCAGCGGCCGGCGTCGTCGTCTGTTCGAGTACTGGGGGCATGCGGCGTGCCTGATCGACGTCGACCTGGAGCCTGCGCTGCGCTTCCGGATGGCGGCCGCGCAGCGCGAGGCCTGGGGATCGGTGCGGCGGGTGCAGCGGGAGAGCCCCGAGGCGGTCGCGCAGACCCTGGCCGTCATCGAGGGCCGCGGCGCGAGCACCGCTCGCGAGGTGATGGGACTCGTCTCCGATGCCGGGGCAGTCCACGAGAACTGGGGGTGGAACTGGTCTGTGACCAAGACCGCCCTGGAATGGCTGTTCTGGAGCGGTGCGCTGGCCGTCGCGGGGCGCACCACCCAGTTCGAGCGGGTCTACGACCTCCCGGAGCGGGTCCTGCCGACCCGCGTGCTCGCCGCGGAGACGCCGAGCCCGGGGGACTCGCACATCATCCTGGTGCGTCGTGCCGCGCAGGCCCTCGGCGTGGCGAGCAGACGCTGCCTGCGCGACTACTTCCGGACCGCCGCTGTGCCCACCGACCGGGCGATCGACGCCCTGGTCGAGGAGGGCGAGCTCGTGCCCGTCACGGTGCCGGGCTGGACGAGCACGGCCTTCCTGTGGCACGGGGCACGCATCCCTGCGAGCCTCGACGCCAGCTGCCTGGTCAGCCCCTTCGACTCCCTCATCTTCGAACGACGGCGGGCGCTGGACCTCTTCGGTCTGGACTACCGCATCGAGATCTACGTGCCGGCAGCAAGGCGCCGGCACGGTTACTACGTCTATCCCTTCCTGCTCGGGGACAGTTTCGCAGCGCGCGTCGACCTGCGAGCCGACCGGGCGCGGCGGCGCCTGGAGGTGCGGGCGAGTTGGCGCGAGCCCGATCACCCGCGAGCCGATCCCGAGGTGGCGGCCGCCCTGGCCGCCGAGCTCCGCCGGCTGGCAGACTGGCTGGGGCTCGACGACATCGAGGTGGCGCCCAGGGGCGACTTCGCGGGGCCGACCGCGGCAGCGCTCGGTCGGCAACTGCACCCCCACGGCACGAGAGCCTAGGATGGACAGGTCCTGCCCTCCGGACTGCTGAGGCTGGCAGCACCACGACGGACCGGGACACCGCAGACACGACGACACAAGGACACCAACTCGTGAGTTTCATGGATCGTCTGCTCCACGCGGGCGAGGGCCGGACCCTCAAGCGTCTGACGCAGATCGCCGAGCAGGTCAACAGCATCGAGGACGACTACGTCGCGATGGACGATGCCGAGCTGCGCAGCCAGACCGTCGACTTCCGTACCCGGCTGGACAACGGCGAGAGCCTCGACTCCCTGCTGCCGGAGGCCTTCGCCACCGTCCGTGAAGCCACCAACCGGGTGCTCGGCAAGCGCCCCTTCGACGTCCAGATCATGGGTGGTGCGGCCCTGCACCGCGGGAACATCGCCGAGATGAAGACCGGCGAGGGAAAGACGATCGTCGCGCTCGCCCCGAGCTATCTCAACGCCCTGGAGGGCAAGGGCGTGCACGTGGTCACCGTGAACGACTACCTGGCGCGCTCCCAGTCCGAGCAGATGGGCCGGGTGCACCACTTCCTCGGCCTGCGCACCGGTGTGATCCTGGCGCAGATGAGCCCGGCGGAGCGGCGCGAGGCCTACGCCGCCGACATCACCTACGGCACGAACAACGAATTCGGCTTCGACTACCTGCGCGACAACATGGCGCTCAGCCTGGACGACTGTGTGCAGCGCGGCCACAACTTCGCCATCGTCGACGAGGTGGACTCCATCCTGGTCGACGAGGCCCGCACCCCGCTGATCATCTCCGGCCCGGCCGAGGAGAACAAGCACTGGTATCCCGAGTTCGCCACGCTGGCGAACCGCCTGACCCGCGACACCGACTACGAGGTCGACGAGAAGAAGCGGACCGTCTCGGTGCTGGCCCACGGCATCGCGATCACCGAGGACGACCTGGGCATCGAGAACCTCTACGAGAGCGCGAACACCCCGCTCATCGGCTATCTGAACAATGCGATCCGCGCCAAGGAGCTGTTCAAGCGCGATCGCGACTACGTGGTGATGGACGGCGAGGTGCTCATCGTCGACGAGCACACCGGGCGCGTGCTGGTGGGGCGGCGCTACAACGAGGGCCTGCACCAGGCACTCGAGGCGAAGGAAAGGGTCCAGATCAAGGACGAATTCCAGACCCTCGCCACGATCACCCTGCAGAACTACTTCCGCATGTACGACAAGCTCTCCGGCATGACCGGCACGGCCAAGACCGAGGAGGACGAGTTCCAGAAGATCTACGGGCTCGGCGTGGTGGTCATCCCCACCAACAAGCCCATGATCCGCAAGGACCAGTCCGACTTCATCTACCGCACCGAGGATGCCAAGTTCTCCGCGATCGTCGAGGACGTGAAGGCCCGCCACGAGGCCGGCCAGCCGGTGCTCATCGGCACCGCCTCGGTGGTCAAGAGCGAGGAGATCTCCAAGCGGCTGCGTGGTGCCGGCATCCCGCACCAGATGCTGAACGCGAAGCAGCATGCCCGCGAGGCAGCAGTGGTGGCCCAGGCCGGCCGCAAGGCAGCGGTCACCGTGGCGACCAACATGGCCGGGCGAGGCACCGACATCATGCTCGGCGGCAATCCCGAATTCCTGGCCGACCAGCTGCTGCACGAGCGCGGCATCGACCCGGTTCGCGATCCCGAGGACTACGAAGCCCAGTGGGGGGAGACCCTCAAGGACCTGCAGGCCCAGGTCAGCGACGAGCACGACGAGGTCGTCGACGCCGGGGGACTGTACGTCATCGGTTCGGAACGTCACGAGTCCCGGCGCATCGACAACCAGCTGCGCGGTCGTTCGGGCCGCCAGGGCGATCCGGGCGAGAGCCGTTTCTACCTCTCGCTGGAGGACGACCTGCTGCGGTTGTTCAAGGCCGAGACGGTCGAGCGGGTCATGACGACCATGCAACTGCCCGAGGACCAGCCGATCGAGATGCGGCTGCTCTCCAGGTCCATCGAGAGCGCCCAGAAGCAGCTCGAGGGCCAGAACTTCGAGATGCGCAAGAACGTCCTGAAGTACGACGACGTGATGAACCGCCAGCGCCACGTCATCTACGGCGACCGCCGCAAGGTGCTCGAGGGCGCCGACGTGGAGAGCATGCTGCGCTCCACCGTCGACCGGGTGGTGGACGCCGCCGTGCGCCTGCACTGCCAGGGCTTCGCCGACGAATGGGATCTCGACGCCCTGTGGTCCGACATGCGCCAGATCTACCCGGTGAGCGTCGAGATCTCCGAGTACGAGGGTGCCGACGACATCCAGACCTTCGTCGAGGCCTTCCAGGCCGACGCCCAGGCTGCCTATGACACCCGCGAGGAGACACTGGGCGAGACCACGATGAGGGAACTGGAACGCCAGGTCTGGCTCACCGTGCTCGACCGCAAGTGGCGCGACCACCTCTACGAGATGGACTACCTGCGGGAAGGCATCGGGTTGCGCGCAATGGCCCAGCGCGATCCGCTGGTGGAGTACAAGCGTGAGGGCGCCGACATGTTCGACGCGATGCGCGACGCCTTCCAGGAGGAGGTCGTCGGCTACCTCTTCCACATCCAGATCCAGACCCAGGACCTGCCCACCGTGGGTGCCCGCGCAGATGACAGTGGCCAGGCGGTGGATGCCAAGTCGCTGCTCGCCGCCGGGTCCACGACCACCAAGGGTGGCTCGTCGGAGTCTTCCGCAGGACATCGCCGTGGTCGACCGGTGCGCCGTCAGGGCACTGCGAAGTCCGCGGCAAGAGCGGCCGAGCCCGCCACCCCGGCCGGCGGTGTGCTGGCCGGCCGTGCGGCCAGCAGGCCCGCGCAGATGACCTACACCGCGCCCAACGAGAGCGGCGAAGCCGAGCAGGTGGACACCCTCACCGAGCGGGAGGACGATCCCTATGCGGGCATCGGGCGCAACGAACCGTGCCCCTGCGGGTCCGGGAAGAAGTTCAAGAACTGCCACGGGCGCAACCCGAACATCCACTGACGACCGCCGCCGAACTCCCGCGGGCGCCCTCACGGGGTCGGCTGGGCATCGCCCGGCACGGACGTGGGCGCGACGAACTCCAGCTCGCTGCAGCGCCATCCCCCGGTGGACTGCCTGAGCCGGAAGGTGACGGCGAAGGTGCGTGCCGCCGAGCCCGGCGCCGGCCGCCAGCTGTAGCAGGCGACAGCGTCGAGGACTCCGCGACGCGGTGAACTCGCGCGGACCCGCACGCAGCGGGCGCTGCCCAGACCTGTGCACCGCAGGATCGTGGTGACGGTGGCAATGCACCGGCCGTTCGACACCGAACGCAGCTGGCTGACCGGCCGCACCCCGCGCAGGGTCTCGGCGAGCATCTCGGCGAAGCGCAACGCCAGCGGGATGCGCTGGCCGACCAGCTGCCCGCGGGGCGCATGGGGGATCAGTCCGGTGGGGGCACTGCCGGGGCTGCGGCGCTGGCCCTCGTGCGGCACACTCGCGGGCACCCCTGGCGGCGGGCGGTCGACGAGCTGGATCGGCCCGCGGGTGGTGATCCACCGGTCGTGGCCCGCCTCGCCGTGCAGGACGTGGAGATCGGCTGTCATGGCCCAAGCCTGCCCCGCGGCCGCCTGCCGGACGGGCCCTTTCGTCGCGTCTGTGGAAAACTCGTCACGGAGAATCGGCAGCGAGATGGCAGACATGCAGGAGGCAGGAATGGCGCAGACGGACAGACCGGTCGTGCTCGTCCCGGTGACCGGGCCGCAGGCAACTCGACTTCACGACGACGGCCGGCTGACCGGCCCGCTGCGCGGCTTCACCGCCGACGCCCTGCTGTGCGCCACCTTCGAGCTGGAGCCCGGCAGCGAGGAGGCGGAGTTCGCGGCCTTCCAAGTGGCCAGCGTCGCCGCACTGGTCGGGCCCGGGCCGCGTCTCGTACTGGTGGCCAGGCCGCGAACCGCAGTGCCGGCCGGTGACGATGACGCCCAGAACGGCGCGGTCGATCTCGGCGAGTTGGCGCTGCGCGAGGTCGAGGCATATTTCGTCGACGACCAGGATCTCGGCGCGGTCGCCGATCTGTCCCGGCAGCTGACCGGACGCGGGATCGACGAGAGCTGGGAGCTTCCCGCGGTGCAGGCCCTGCTCGCCGAGCATCCGCTGGCCTGGCACGACGCCTCGGAACTGGCTGCCCAGCTCACCTCCGGCGCCGCGGACCCGACCACGCGGATCGTCCTCGACGACCACGACGAGGCGGTCGCGCTGGCACACGCCATCGAGGAGGCCGGCCACGAGGTGGTCGTCGTCACCGAACGCGCCGGTGACGACGAGGGGGCCGAGAGCTATCTGGTGGCCACACCCGCGAGCCGTGCGGAACTCGGCGCGTTGCTGCCCGAACGGCCCTGAGCGTCGCGGGTTCCCCGCGGAATCACGCCCGTCCGGCCGCCAGCCACTCGTTGCCGACCTCCTGCTGCAGGTTGATGACCGACATCACCTCCGGCTCGGCCAGCTTCTCGAGCTTCCTGCCCAGCAGCGGGACGGAGACGTTGAACTGTCCGCTGTAGTCGACGACGGTGCCGGCCCCGCCGGCCCGGATCGTGGCGACGCCCTCGAGCTTCGCCGGCAGCTTCGCGGGGTTGGCCTCGATGGTGCCGTCCCAGCCGTCGGCGACCTGCTGCCAGACGAAGGTCTGCTCCACCGTCAGGGTGGGACCGGTGAACCTCTGGATCTGCCCGGGCGCGGCGATCTCTGCGCGGATCCGGGAGGTGTTGGCGTCGACGTGCACGTCGTTGCGTGTCGCACCGCTGCGATCGAGCACCGCGGACAACCACTCGGGATTGGTCAGCATGGCGTGGACGACAGCGGGTTCGGCGGCGTACTCGTGATGTGCGGAGATCTCCATGCCCCCATTCTTGCCTCATCGGGCCCCGGGGCCGCCACCCGAGCCGTCGGACCGGGCGAGATGTGCCGGGATCCGGGCCCACCGTCGTGCGCCACACCGTTATGGTGACTGTTGTCACCGCCGAGGGCACCCGGTGTGTCCGAGCGGCCGGATTCCGAGGGGAGTTCAGCATGGCTGAGGTCGAACAGGATGCCGTCACGACAGCTGCACGAGGAGGTGTGGAAGCGGGGTTGGCCGCACGCCTGGTGGCCCAGAGCCTCCCGCTGCCGGGAGGCCTCGCAGGTCCCGCCGCCTCCGACTTCGTCCGCTCCTATCTCGACCACATCGGGGATCCGGCAAGTGCCCTGGGCGAGGGCATCGACGAGGGCCTGCTGGTCCAGCGCCTCCACAGTCATGTGCAGCTCGGTGAACGCCGGGCGGAAGGCCAGATCCTGGTGAAGGTCCAGCCCCCGACCCATCGCGGCGGCTCGACGGTCGTGCAGCTCGTCTCCGGGGACCGGCCGTGGATCGTCGACACACTCACCCTGGGCGCGACCCGGCGGGGCTGGTCGATCCGCGAGATCGTGCATCCGCAGATCGTGGTCCGCCGCGACGGGGACGGTCGGCTGCTCGGGGCGGGCAGTCCCTCCGACACCGGCGCCCGCGCCGAGTCCTGGGTGGACATGGAGCTGTATCCGGCCTGGGGGAGCGCGGCCGGCGACGAGGCGCCGTTGCTCGAGCAGGACCTCCGCGAGGCCATGGCAGGACTGTCCGCGGTGACCGAGGACGTCGACCGGATGCGCCTGCAGGCAGTGCGCAATGCCGACTCGGTGCTCGGCGGGCACGGCCCCTCGGAGCCCCGCGAACGGGCGTTGACCAGCGCGATGTTGCGCTGGCTGCTGGAGGGCCACTTCGTCTTCCTCGGCTACCGCGAGTACGAGGTCAGTGAGGACGGGCAGGAGTTCACCCCTCGTGAGGGCACCGGTCTGGGTGTGCTGCGCGACGACCTGCACGATCCGAGCGACTTCTCGGCCACCCCGCAGGCCAGTTCCCCGGAGCTGATGGTCTGCACCAAGGACTCCATCCGCTCCACCCTCGTGCGCGGTGCCTACCGCGACTACCTCGGCATCCGGGTCCGCGACGAGTCCGGCAGACTCGTCGGCGAGCACCGCTTCCTCGGGCTGTTCACCTCCAGTGCCTATGCCGAATCGGTCCTGGACGTCCCCATCCTGCGTGGCAAGGCCGGCGCGATCATGGACAGCATCGGTTACGCCCCCGACTCCTACGGCGGCCAGGCAGTGATGGCAGCCCTGGACGCCTACCCCCGCGACGAGCTGCTCCAGGCCTCGGCCGAGGAGCTCACGCCGGTGATCGACGCCGTCTCACGGCTGGGCGAGCGCAATCGCCTGCGGGTCTTCGTGCGTGCCGGGCGCTGGGGGCGCTTCCTCAGTGCCCTCGTCTACTTCCCCCGGGACCGTTACAACACCGCCGTGCGGGAGCGGATGCAGCGCACCATCCTCGACGTCGTCGGTGGCTCGAGCATCGACCACCGGGCGTCGGTCTCGGACTCGGTGCTCGCCAGGCTCTACTTCACCGTGCAGATGCAGCCCGGCCACGAGCTGGATGCCCCGGTGGACAGCGCCGAACTGCAGCGCCGGCTCAGCGCCGACATCCGCGGCTGGGACGACGACTTCATCGAGATCGCCGACAATCTCGACTCCGAGCGGCGCGGGATCGACTTCCCGGACTCCTACAAGGACGACTACCCGGCATGGGTCGGCGTGGAGGACCTCCTCGCCTTCGACTCCCTGGCCGGCGACGACGACATGGTCGTGCGTCTCTTCTCGCCGCACGAACCCGATGCGGGCCGCGTCGATGCCCGGCTGAAGGTCTTCACGATGGGGGAGCACCTGGACCTGTCGAGGGTCATGCCCCACCTGTCCTGCTTCGGGGTGGATGTCCGCGAGGAGCGTCCGTACCACGTGCGGCTGCGTGGACGTGACGCGATGCTCTACGACTTCGGTCTTGGTCTGGAGCATGCCAGCGAGGCCCTGCGGACCGGCCAGGAGCAGGCCCGCACCCGGTTCACCGAGGCCTTCAAGGCCAGCGTCTCCGGGGTGGTCGACCCGGACGCGCTCAACCGGCTGGTCGCCGACACCGAGCTGGACTGGCGCGACGTGGAGGTGCTGCGGGCGGTCTCGCGCTATCTCCAGCAGGCACGTTCGTCCTTCTCGCAGGCCTACATCGCCACCACGCTCGTCGCGAACCCGGCGGTCGCCACGGCGCTCGTGAAGATCTTCAGGGCACGTTTCGACCCCGGCCTTGGAAAGGACCTGGAGCAGCGCCGCCAGCTCGTCGACGAGCTCGTCGCGACGGTGCACGCTGAGCTCGAGGCGGTGACCGCACTGGACCACGACCGGATCCTGCGCCAGTTCCTCGCCGTGCTGCTCGCGGCCGTGCGTACCAACCACTGGGTGCCGGGCGCCAGGGCACTGGCCATCAAGCTGGCCACCCAGCAGATCGACTTCCTGCCCAGCCCGGTGCCGCTCTACGAGATCTTCGTCTACGACCGCCGGGTCGAGGGCGTCCACCTGCGCTTCGGCAAGGTGGCCCGGGGCGGGATCCGCTGGAGCGACCGGGCCGAGGACTACCGCACCGAGATCCTCGGCCTGGTCAAGGCGCAGATGGTGAAGAACTCGGTCATCGTCCCGGTGGGCGCCAAGGGCGGCTTCTTCCCCCACCGCCTGCACAAGGCCATGACCCGCGCGGAGCGTGGCGCGGAGGGCGTGGAGAGCTACAAGATCTTCGTCTCCTCACTGCTGTCAGTGACCGACAACATCGTCGACGGCACCACGATCCACCCAGACCGAGTGGTCACCTGGGACGAGGACGACCCCTATCTCGTGGTGGCCGCCGACAAGGGGACCGCCACCTTCAGCGACATCGCGAACTCCCTTGCGCAGGCGCAGGACTACTGGCTCGGGGACGCCTTCGCATCCGGCGGCTCGGTGGGCTACGACCACAAGGCGATGGGCATCACGGCCCGGGGTGCCTGGGAGTCGGTGACGCGACACTTCCGCGAGCGGGGGCTCGACCCGCAGACCCAGGAGTTCAGCTGCGTGGGCATCGGCGACATGTCCGGTGACGTCTTCGGAAACGGCATGCTGCTCAGCCACCGCACCAGACTGGTGGCCGCCTTCAACCACCTGCACGTCTTCCTCGATCCGCAACCGGATCCCGAGACCAGCTGGCAGGAGCGCAGGCGCCTCTTCGAGCTGCCGCGCTCGACCTGGGCCGACTACGACCCGTCCCTGATCAGCGAGGGCGGCGGCGTGTATCCCCGCAGCGCGAAGTCGATCGCGATCACCGAGCCCGTCCGTGCGGCCCTGGACCTGCCGGCCGGCAGCGACGCGCTGACCCCGGCCGAGCTCATCCACGCGATCCTGCAGGCCCCCGTCGACCTGCTGTGGAACGGCGGCATCGGCACCTATGTCAAGGCGACCGGCGAGACGAACGCCCAGGTCGGCGACAAGGCGAACGACGCGGTCCGGGTCAACGGCTCGCAGGTGCGGGCCACGGTGGCCGGCGAGGGCGGCAATCTCGGGTGGACGCAGGCCGGTCGCGTCGAATATGCCCGGGCCGGCGGGCGGATCAACACCGACTTCATCGACAACTCGGCTGGCGTCGACACCTCCGACCACGAGGTGAACATCAAGATCCTGCTGGACGCCCAGGTGCGCACCGGCCGACTCACCCGCTCGGCCCGCGACGAGCTGCTGCCCACCATGGCCGAGGACGTGGCTCGTCATGTCCTGGCGCACAACGTGGAGCAGAACCTCACCCTGGAGAACTCCAGCGCCGGTGCCGTGGAGCATGCCGGGGTGCACGAGGAGCTCATGTGCCAGCTGGAGGCAGCGGGCTATCTGGACCGCCGCCTCGAGTCGCTGCCCTCCAGCACCGAGATGGCGCGGCGGATCGAGCGGGGCGAGGGACTGGTCAACCCGGAGCTGTGCACGGTGCTGGCCTGGACGAAGATCGCCCTCGAGGACGAGATCCTCGCCTCTGACCTGCCCGAGGACCCCTACGTCGCCGAACGTCTGCTCGGCTACTTCCCGCCCGTGCTCCGCGAGCGCTTCGCAGACGGGATGCGGGCGCACCCGCTGCACCGGGAGATCATCACGACGGTCGTGGTCAACCGCTTCGTCGACTCCCAGGGAATCAGTGCCGCCTCCCGGCTCTCGGAGGAGTCGGGGGCCAGCGATGCCGATGTCATCCGGGCCCAGCTGGCGGTGCGGGGAATCTTCGGGGCCGGCCGGCTGGAGCAGGCCACGGCGGCGGCCGGGATGTCCTCGGCGACACGGCTCGGGCTACGGCTCAGCCTGCGCCAGGTCGTCGAGCGGGGCACGAGATGGCTGCTGCACAACCACCTCAGCACGCTGCGACCGGGCGGGGAGGGGATCGAGGCCACCACCGCCCAGTACCGCGAGGACGTGCGCAGGGTGCTCGGCGGGCTGCCCCAGCTGCTGACCGCCGGCGGTCTGGCCGGCTATCGCAAGAATGTCGAGCAGCTGCGCTCCCAGGGCGTCGCGGACGAGCTGGTGGCGCCCGCCGCGAGCTGGCCGAGGGCCCACCAGGCGCTGCCCATCGTGCGCGTCGCACACGGCAGCGGGCAGGACGTCGAGCTGAGCGCCCGGGTCTTCTTCATCCTGTCCGAGCGTCTCCACATGGACCCGGTGCTGATCAGGGTCGAGGGGCTGTCACGGCGCAATCGCTGGGACATCATGGCGAGAGCCGCCATCCGCGACGAGCTGCAGCTCGCCCGCGAGTCCATCTGCCGTCAGGTGCTCAACGAGGCGGTCGGCGCAGACGCCGAGCAGATCGTCGACACATGGGGGCAGACGCACACCGGCGCCGCCCGCACCGCGGAGCGGCTGGGGCAGCTGTGCGTGGGCGAGATGGATCTGGCGCGCGCCAGCGTCGCCCTGCAGACGCTGCGCTCACTGCTGTCCTGAGCCGTCCGTCCCCGATCCGGTGGACAGCACCGGGGGTTGCCCGGGCAGCGGCAACCGGACCGTGTCCTCGCCGTCGGGCCACACGATCCGGACGCTGCGCCCGTCGACGTGCACCGCCAGCGGCGGGGCCGGGGCCACCACGTGCTCGCCGTGCACGGCCAGTGCGAACGCGACCGGGACGCCCAGCGGCCCGTGGGCGCAGGCGCAGCGCGTCCGCTCCGACAGCGGCGTCACCTGCTCGGCCTGGAGGTCCTCGTCGCGTTCGAGCCCGGACAGGGGCACGAACGAGGCCCGTGCGCCGGAGCCGTCCGCGGCCACCGGCCAGCCGGTGAGACGAAGACTGCGGCCGGGGCCCGGCGTTCCGTCCGCGACGGCGATGCGTACCTCACAGCCGTGGCGCACCACGGAGACCACCGACAGCCACGGCCCCAGCCGGACGGTGCCCGACTCCGGGCCGCCGTGCCCGTTGCCGTGCACGACGTCGTCGATCCAGTGCGCACGCCATCTCGAGCCGAGGACATGAGGGGCACCTGAGTCCGGGCGCAGCGTCTCGATGCCACTGCGGAAGCTCGGCGCGCCGTCCTGGTCGAGCACGCACACGGTGTTCTCACCGGGCGTGGTGAGCCAGCGCCCGGCCATCGCGGGGCTCGTGACCGTCGAGTAGCCGAGCCGGGAGTACAGCGGGGCCTCGGTGGTGAGTTCGCCGGGATTCCCGTGGTCCGTGCCGTGATTGAGAATGCGGACCACCCCGTCGGCGTGGGTGCCGCTGGCGATCCAGCCCGGCGCGAGGACCGCGCGGGTGAAGTCCGCCGTGTCCACCGGAAGCGGCTTCTCGACGGAGGTCCACACCGGGTGCTGCGGGCCCAGCGCCAGCCCGGCCATCCCGAGCGTCGCCCAGTAGGGCGAACCGGTGGAGGAATAGGGCTGGGCCATCGCCCGCCACTGCCCGTGCCAGCCCAGCGTGAGGACCCCGTCCGGCTCGAAACAACCCCGCCGCTGGAAGTGCTGGACGATTCCCGAGGTGGCGCGGCGCAGCAGGCCGGGATCCAGCGAGTCGACCCCGCTGAGCGCATCCATCCACAACGCGCCGGCCACCCCGAAGCGGTAGATGAGGCTGCGGCCCTGGACCATCGGGCCGCCGTCGGAGCCGATGAGGTGCACGAGGTCGCCCAGATAGCGGGCGAGACGCTCCCGCCAGCGGGGCGCCAGACCCTCGTCGAGCCCCTGCGCGCCCGGCATCCGGGACCACAGCAGAGGTAGGTAGTTCAGCGCGAAGTCGTTGTAGTGGTCGAAGTTCCGGGTGGGCCCGTCGCGGTACCAGCCGTCTGAGACGTAGAAGCTCTCGTGCTGGATGAGCAGCCCGTGCACACGCTCGGGGGACCACGGGGCGCCCACCTGGCGCAGGAAGGCCTCGGAGGCGAGCACGAACCACACCCAGTTGTTGTCGGGGATGGCGGCCTCGCGGGCCTCGCTGAGATAGTCGACGACCTGCTCGCGGGTCCGTTCGGACAGGGCCGGCCACAGCCAGGGGCTCGTGAGGTCCAGGAAGTTCACCAGCGTGGCGCACTCGACGACCGCCTGGCCGTGCTCGCCGGGGCGTACCCAGCGCTCCGGGCCGGTGGGGTCGACGCCCGCGGCCAGACCCTCGGCGAACCACTCGAGATTGCCGTCCGGGTCCTCGCCCCCGTCGCCGGCCACCAGGAAACCGACCAGGTTCGCGACCCGTGAGTAGCCCTCCAGCCCTGCGATCGCGGTGCCGTAACCGCCGGCCGCGCCGGGGAAGTGCAGCAGCGCGTGCTGACGCGATCCGTAGCTCCTCGCCACGTCGAGCATCCGCCGGGCCAGTGTGTGCCAGTGCTCGCGGGTCCAGCCGGTCAGCGGCGAGAGCCGGTGGTCCAGCGGCACCCCGAGGGTGGGATCTGACAGCGGGTTCACGGGCGCTCCTTCAACGATGACTCTCGGACGACCAGGCTTGGTTCGATCATGAGACGGTGGGCGGGACGCTGCGGATCCTCACGCAGCCGGTTGAGCAGGGTCTCCACGCACATCGCCCCGACGTGCTGCTTGGCCGGGCTGACGGCGGTGAGCGGCGGCGGACCGAGATAGGCGACCTCGTCGTCGAAGGCCACCAGGGCGAGCTCACCGGGCACCGACGTCCCGTTGTCGAAGCAGTACTGGGCGAGGCCGACGGCGTGGGGGTCGGAGTGCACGATGAGCGCCGTCGTGTGGGTCCTCCGGATGGTGGCCATCAGCTCGACGAACTTGGCGTCGCGGTGGGGGTCGTCGAATTCGATGGCCTCCGCCTCCATCGTCGGGGTCACCCCGAACTCGGCCACGGCGCTGCGCCAGCCGTCCGCGAGCGTGAGATGGTGCGGGGTGGCGGCCATCAGCAGGCCTATTCCCCGGTGCCCCTGCTCCACCAGGTGCTGGACGGCCATCCTCATGCCGTAGCGGTGGTCGGTGCACACGGAGTCGATGTGGCGCTGCGAGGCATACAGCGAGGTCCGCTCGGCCAGCACGACCGGCAGCCGCAGGTGATTGATCCAGTCCACCAGCTCCCCGGTCTCCGGGCCGTCCATGGTCGGCGCGATGATCAGTCCGTCCAGGCGCAGGCCGTTCACCAGCGCCTTCGCCTTCGTGAGGTTGTCGGCCGCCTGGTAGGACGAACCGCGCACCACGAGCCGGCCCCGGTGACGCGCCGCGGCCAGCTTGGCCCCCTCGATGATGGCCGGCCAGTAGTAGACCAGTGAGGGCACGACCAGGCCGAAGGTGAAGGTGGGCTCGTCCACCTCCTGGTGCACTGCCTCGCGGATGGACGCGGGCAGCGTGGCCCCGCCGTGCACGCGGGTGACCAGGCCGCGTTTGGCCAGCGCCGCGATGTCGCGCCGGACGGTCATCTCGCTGACATGCAGCTCGATGGCCATCTGTGTCACATGGACGCCCCCGGAGCGCCGGAGCTCCTGGAGGATCTGTGCCCGGCGTTGTTCGGCGAGCGCGGGGAGTTCGGCGCTCATCGTGCCCGCACCCGGGTGGTGAGCGTGCCGTGCTCGGCGTCGGTGGTCAGGCTGAGTCGGGTCAGCCGTGCCCCCCAGATATCGCCCAGGCTCGGATCCGTCAGCGCCCACGTTTCGAGTTCGGCGCTGACGGCGCCCTGCCAGTCGACCGTGGCGAGTGCCCCCTCCGGCCCGGACAGGTGGACGGCGTTCCCGTCCAGGGTCACCTCGCCGGCGAGCAGCCAGTGCACCGCGGTGCCGGGCCCGGCGCCCTGCCACTCGTCCTCGACGAGCACCTCGCCGAGGACCGGATCGAGGCGGGCGTGGCGGCGCCAGCGCAGCTGCGCCGGCCCCGGGTAGGCATTCTCGAGGCGCATCCTCAGACCATGGCCGTCAGGATCGGGACGGACCTCGCGGGCCCCGAAATCCGCCCCGACGCCCTGGTCGAGGCCGGCGGGGGAGGGCACATTGTGCCAGCCGGACTGCATCGCCCGGATCTCGTAGCGACGCGGGGTGAAGCTGAGTGCCGTGTAGGTGGTCTTCCCGGCATCGACGAGCACCGGCGCACCGTCGAGGGAGACGATGACCGAGCCGACGTCCAGGTGGTTGTGGTTCTCGCCGTTGTGCCCACCCTTGACGGCCAGGAAGAGGCCGCCGGGCTCCCGCTCGTGCTGGTGCACGGTGAGGACCTGCGTCGAGGGCAGCCAGCTGTGGTGCGCCACGGGGGCGGCACCGGTGGGCGCGCCCGTCCAGCTGGGGTCGCCCAGCGCGCGCAGCACCCTGCCGAGGCCCTGGTCCTCGTGCGGCAGGGGCGCTGCCCCGTGGAAGGAGGCCGCGAAGGCCCGGACGTGGTCGTCGCCCAGCAGGCGTCCCCAGTGCCACAGGGTCTGCCAGGCCTGTGTCACCGGTGGGCGCTCCGGGCAGTCGGCGAAGTCGACGAAGTGCTCGCCGGCGATGTGCATGGCCATCGGGAACCGAGTGAGTGAGTGCAGCACGGGCAGGCCCGTGGGATCCAGCCCGTCGGCGGTGACCACTGCCAGCAGGTCCACCGACTCCAGGACCCGCGCCGCCCCCTCCCACCAGTAGGCATATCCCTCGTCGATCGCGCCGTCCGCCGGCAGCGCGGTGACATAGCGGTCGAGCCCGTCAAGAGCCTGTTGCAGGACGAGCGCGCGCTCCTGCGGGTCGTCGACGAGTGTGATGGCCGCACCGATCAGATTGGCGTGGATCCAGGCGCTCCAGTTGTGCGGGTGCCCGTCCAGGCCGAGCCAGTGCCAGTCGTGGCGCCGTGAGAAGGGATCGAAGACGCGCCGCCGCGCCTCCGTGCGGATTCGCGCACGCAGCCCGGGGCAGTGCCGGTCGAGCTCGGCACCGAGCAGGTGGTCGATCCATCCCAGTTGGGCCACGACCTCCCCGGCCCCCAGGTCGAGGAAGGGCCGGTCGACGTCGGTGAATACCGAGCCGTCCACGTCGTGGCAGTCGTCGTGGGCGACCCAGCACCAGGTGCTCTGCTCGCAGACCAGCAGGATGCCGTCGGCGAGCGCCTCCAGGTGGGCCCTGTCGGGCTCCAGACAGGCGGCGAGTGCAACACGGTTGAGCCGACTGGTCCGTGCGCGGACCCGGTCCTCGTAGGCGGTGCGCACCCCGTCGCGCCAGTAGCGCGTCCAGTCGTGGGCGAGCGGCTGGGGCCAGGGCTGTGCGGCGTCGGCGGCCACGCGGGTCAGCAGCGGGCCGAGTCGCCCGGCGAGGGAGTCGTTCCAGAAGGACCTGTCGGCCGCGGGCGGAGCGATCGATGCGAGTCGAGCCGGGTCCACATGGGCAGCCAGCCACGGGGCCAGTGCCCGGGCTCCCCAGGCACGCGAGAGCCGCCCGTCGAAACGGGTGGCGCCGGAGAAAGGGTGTCCCACCATGGTCGTGTCGTTCTCCACATCGGTGTGGTTCGTCCCGGACAACGGCTGTCACTTGTTGTTCGAAACTGTTCGAGTGTGTCAATCATGATTGACTTGTTCTGTCCAGGAGTATTCACTGTCTCTCGAGGATCCGCAAGGCCCAACGGGGGGACGCGGACACAATGGCGTGAGGCACGAATGAGCACTCTGAATGGCCCCGGCACCAAGTCCCAGGACTGGCATCTGGCGCCGAATGCGCTGGTGAGCATGCTCCCGATCGCATTCGACGAGCACTTCGACGTGGCGCGGCTGGCAACCCTGGCGAAGACCCCCGATCCGCTGTTCGTGGCGGACCTGTCCGCCCCGGGCATCGACGAGCGGCTGGCCCAGGTGGAGGTGCTCTTCACCGGCTGGGGCACCGCGACGCTCAGCTCGCAGATCCTCGACCGGATGCCCCGGCTGCGCGCCGTCCTGCACTGTGCGGGCACGGTGAAGGGCCTGGTGGAGGCCGACTTCTGGAGGCGCGGCATAGTGCTCACGAACTGCGTCGAGCAGAACGCCCGCCCGGTCGCCCAGTTCGCGCTGGCGTGCATCATCCTGGCGGGCAAGAAGGCCTTGTGGCCGCGCAGGGATCTGCCCGGCGACTGGGACGAGATGGTCTCGGTCGGTGGGCTCGGTAACAACGGCATCACCGTGGGCGTCGTGGGCTTCTCGCGGGTGGGCCGCCAACTCGTCCAGCTGCTGCGCCAGACCCTCGACTGCACTGTCCTCGTCTACGACCCCTACGCCGATCCCGCGGCCGTGACGGCCGGTGGCGGGCAGCCCAGCGAGCTGGACGAACTGCTGCGGGCCAGTGACGTGCTGACCCTGCACGCGCCGGACACCCCTGAGACGCAGCGAATGATCGGCCGCCGGGAGCTCGCCCTGCTGCGTGACGGCGCCTGCGTGCTCAACACCGCCCGGGGAGCCCTCATCGACCACCGGGCGCTGGCCGCGGAATGCGGCAGCGGACGGCTGCTTGCGGCACTCGACGTGACGGATCCCGAGCCACTGCCCACGGACTCGGTGCTTCGCCGGCTGCCCAATGTGGCACTCACCCCCCATGTGGCGGGCTCGCTCGGCAACGAGATCGACCTGCTGTGCGGCGCTGCGCTCGACAGCCTGCAGGCGCTGCGCGAGGGCCGAACACCCGCGGACCTGGTGGATCCGCACGTCCTGGAGATCAGCGCCTGATCTTCCGGCATCCAAGCCAATACCGGGACTACGGGGTCCCGGATGCACAACATGACAATCCAAGGAAGGCACATCATGCAGCGCAGGGATCTTCTCAAGCTCACCGCACTCACACCGCTGGCCGCCGCACTGGCCAGCTGCAGCTCGAGCAAGAGCAGCAGTGCGAGCGACTCCGGCGGGGACATCACGCTGGCCGGGTGGTCGCTGAAGACCACGCCGGAGTTCCAGAAGCTCGTCGACGGCTTCAACGCCACCAACCCGAGCCACAAGCTGGGGCTCAAGGAGTACGACGCCACCAACTACGACACCCAGATGACCGCCGACCTGGCGGCCAAGAAGGCTCCCGATCTCTACGTGCAGAAGAACCTCAAGAACTTCATCACGTACCAGGCCGGCAAGCAGCTGGTCGACGTGACCGAGATCGCCTCGAAGCTCAGCAATGTGCCGTCCGTCGACAAGTACAAGGTCGACGGCAAGAACTGGGCCATCCCCTACCGTGCCGACGCCTGGGTGCTCTTCTACAACAAGGACCTGTTCAAGAAGGCCGGGGTGGACGATCCCGACGGCAGCTGGACCTGGGACGACTACTCGACCGCCGCCACGAAGCTGGCGACCGCACTCAAGTCCAGCTCGATCTACGGCACCTACCAGCACTCCTGGCAGTCGACCGTCCAGGGCTTCGCACTCGCCCAGACCTCCGGCGCCGACCTGCTGACCGGCAAGTTCGAGTACCTCAAGCCGTACTACGACCGTGCGCTCAAGCTGCAGACCGACGGTGCGCAGATCGACTTCGGCAGTGTGAGCACCAACAAGCTGCAGTACCAGAGCCAGTTCGGCACCCAGAAGGCGGCGATGATGCCGATGGGCACCTGGTTCGTGGCCACCCTGCTCGCCCAGCAGAAGAGCGGCGATGCGCAGAAGTTCGAGTGGGGGATCGCGCCCATTCCGCAGTACGACTCCTCGACGACCGGCACCTCGAAGACCCCGGTGACCTTCGCCGATCCGACCGGCATCGGCATCAATCCCGCCACCGTCAAGGGTGCCCTCGACGCGTCCAAGAAGTTCCTGAGCTATGCGGCCTCGAAGGACGCGGCGACGGCGCTGGCCAAGATCGGGATCACCCCGGCCTACATCGACGACGACGTCACCAATGCCTTCTTCAGCGTCGACGGGGCGCCCACCGACAGCCTGTCGAAGTTCTCCTTCTCGACCCACGACGTGAAGCCGGAGAACCCGGCATCCAAGTACACCGCCGGCCTGCAGAACATCCTCTCCGACCTGCACACCGCGGTCATGTCGGGCAGCAAGTCGATCGACGATGCCGTGTCGGCGGCCGAGACCCGCGCCGCCAACGAGGTGCTGAACAAGTAATCCCATCGGGGGACTGCGGTGCGCGGCCCGGCCGGCGCACCGCAGTCCTCATCGTCCGTCGAGGAGACCAGAATGTCTGGCACCGCTGTCACGCCCGCTCCGTCAGTGCGGCACAAGGCCCTGCGCCGTCGCAACACACTGCTGGGGTGGATCTTCATCCTGCCCAATTTCGTTGGCTTCGCCCTGTTGACCCTGATCCCGGTCCTCACCCTGTTCTACTACTCGTTCACCGACTGGAATGTGTTCACCGGTGCCGAGTGGTCCGGTCTGGACAACTTCAAGCAGCTCGCGAAGGACGAGACATTCAGGACCTCGGTGGTCAACACCTTCTACTACGCCGTCCTGCACATCCCGTTGACGCTCGTGCTGTCCCTGGGATTGGCCCTGCTGCTCAACCAGAAGATCTTCGGCCGGGCATTCTTCCGCACCGCGGCATTCTTCCCCTACATCACCTCGATCGTTGCCGTCGCGGTGGTCTGGAACATGCTGTTCAGCCCCGACTTCGGGCCGATCAACCAATTCCTCAAGCTCATCGGAATCACCAATCCGCCCCGATGGACGGCGTCGTCGACGTGGTCGATGCCGGCTGTCGTGATCGTCGGTACCTGGCGTGAGATGGGCTACTACATGATCCTCTTCCTGGCGGGTCTGCAGACGATCCCCGGCGAGTTGTACGAGGCGGCGAAGGTGGACTGCGCCAGCGCCTGGCAGCGGTTCTGGAATGTGACGGTGCCCTGCCTGCGCCCGACCACCTTCTTCGTCACGATCATGCTCACCATCGGCAGCTTCAAGGTCTTCGACCTGATTCTCGTCATGACCCAGGGCGGGCCGGGAACCTCGACCCTGGTGCTGAGCCAGTTCATCTACCAGAAGGGCTTCGTGGAGAACCAGTTCGGATATGCCTCGGCGGCATCCATCGTGCTGTTCGCCATCTGCCTGGTGATCACCGTCGTCCAATTCGTCGGAAACAAGAGGAGTGAAGCCTGATGTCCGGCACCGCTGTCCTCACGCCCCCCGCTGCTGTCGAGCAGGCACCGAAACCACCGGCGAAGAATCACGTCAATCCGGTGGTCAAGGTCGTGCTCTACGTCGTCCTTTTCGTGGCGGCACTGCTCGTCCTGCTGCCCTTCTACTGGATGGTGCTGTCGAGCCTCAAGACGAACAACGACGTCTTCACGGTGCCGATCAAGTGGATCCCGAATCCGGTGCAGTGGCACAACTACATCGACATCTTCGAGAAGTCGCAGATGGTCACCTGGATCGGGAACACCATGTTCCTGGCCATCATCATCACCTTCCTGCAGGTCTTCACCGGAAGTTTCGCGGCCTACGGTTTCTCCAAGATCCGTTTTCCCGGGCGCGACATCCTGTTCATCACCTACATCGGAACCATCGCGGTGCCCTGGCAGTCCTACATGATTCCCCAGTTCGTGCTCATCTCGAAGATGGGTCTCGCGGACACCCGGTGGTCGATGGTCGCCCTGCAGGCCTTCAGCGCATTCGGGGTCTTCCTCATGAAGCAGTTCTACGACACCATTCCCGAAGATCTCAGCGAGGCCGCCCGGATCGACGGGCTGGGCGAGTTCGGCATCTACCGGCGGATCATCCTGCCGCTCAGCGTGCCCGCCATCGCGAGCCTGACCCTGCTCACCTTCACCAACACCTGGAACGACTACCTGGGGCCGTTGATCTACCTGCGCAGCCCCAATCTGTGGACGATCCAGCTCGGCCTGCAGACCTTCATCTCGCAGTACAACGCGGACTACGCGCTCATCATGACCGGATCGGTGCTGTCGGTGATCCCGATCCTGGCGGTCTTCCTGGCCGGCCAGCGGTACTTCATCGAAGGCATCGCCACCAGCGGGATGAAGGGCTGAGACGATGCGCGGCGTGGAGTGGAAGTCAGCGATCGGTCCGATCTTCGGCTATGCCTACCTGTGGATCGCCGGCACCGCGGGTCTGGTGCTGACGGCCTGGCCGGCGCTGCTGGTGGCCGGAGCCCTCGACCTGCGGCATGCGTGGCCGCTGGCGGCGCTGCTGGCGCCACTGCTGGCGCTCGGCCTACGGGTGGTCTTCGCGATGTTCGCCGAACACGCCGGCGGGGGGCAGGCGCTGGTGAAGGCGGCCGGCACCGCCCTGCGTCACGGGGGGACGCGGGCACTGGTGCTGGGCCTGGCCTGCAGCGTCGCCTTCGTCGTGCTCGGGGTCGACATCGTCTTCATGGCGCGCAGCCGGGGTGGGCAGCTCGTGCTCCCCTTCTTCGTCGTGCTCGCCCTGCTCGTGGTGCTGGCGGCCACGGTCTTCCTGGTCGACCTGGGGCCGCGCGGCACGCGCGAGTCGCTGGCCCGGGTGGCGGTGACCCTGCTGGGACAGTGGCACCTGCACCTGTTCAGCCTGGTGATTCTCGTTGCGCTGCTGGTCGGGGTGGTGACCATGCCCGTCGTCGCCCTGCTGCTGTGTGTGCCCGCCCTGTTCGTGGTGTGGAGCAACGAGCGCTCCGCGCTGAACCGGAGAGTGGCGGGGGTTGCCGGGCCGGCAGCGATCTAGCGGCACAATGATGGCATGCGAATCGACCTGCACACCCATTCGAATGTCTCCGACGGCACGGACAGCCCCACGGCGCTGGTCGCGCGGGCGCAGTCGCTCGGGGTCCAGGTGGTCGCGCTGTGCGATCACGACACCTTCGACGGCATCACCGAGGCCGAAGAGGCAGGTCGACGATTCGGGGTGGCGGTGCTGCCCGGGATCGAGATCAGCACCCACGTCGCTGACCAGGAGGTGCACCTGCTGGGATACGGTGCCGATCCCTGGTCGCAGCCACTGCGTGATGCGCTCGCGGACCTGAGGAAGAGCCGGCTGGAGCGGCTGCCCCGGATGCTCGCGAAACTGGCCTCGCTGGGTGTGCAGATCAGCGAGGCCGATGTGCAGGCCCAGGCCGGACATGCGTCCTCGCTGGGCCGCCCCCACATCGCCGATGCGCTGGTGGCGGGCGGTTTCGTGAAGAACCGCGACGAGGCCTTCGCACGCTATCTCGACCAGAGCGCGCCGGCCTTCGTGCCCCGCCGCAGTCTTGAGCTGGCCGGCGCGATCGACATGGTCCACGCCGCGCACGGGGCCTGTATCATCGCCCACCCCTGGATCCGGGCCAGCCGCGAGGTCGTCACCCCCGAGCTGTTCGCCGAGCTGGCGGTGGACCACGAACTCGAGGGGATCGAGGTGGACCACCCCGACCAGGACCAGGCGACCCGCGCGATGCTCTTCGACCTCGGGGGCCGGCTCGGCTTCGTGCGCACCGGCTCGTCGGACTATCACGGAACCGGCAAGACCGGCCACGAGCTCGGCTGCGAGACCAGCCGTCCCACGGCGCTGCGCGAGCTGGCGAACCGCATCCTGGCTCGTGGCGGCTCACTCGGCGGCGTCGAGTCGATCCTGGCGCGTCTGTAGACTGGCGTCCATGAGCACGGCCCCCCACACTGACGAGTCACAGACAACCGACACCACCGACTCGCAGGAAGGGGCCCCCGAGCTGGACCGCTCCTTGCAGGCCAGCCAGCAGCGCAGCGATGCCATCGAGGCCGACCTGCTCGTGCACCCCGAGAGGTATCGGCTGCTGACCGGCGACCGCCCCACCGGGAAGCTGCACATCGGGCACTACTTCGGCTCGATCAGCAATCGGGTGCGGCTGCAGGACCTCGGCGTCGAGTCGATGCTGGTCATCGCCGACTACCAGGTCATCTACGACCGCGACGGCGTCGGTGCCCTCCAGGAGAATGTCCTCAGCGGGGTCGCGGACTACCTGGCGTGCGGGATCGACCCCGCCCGCACGACGATCTTCACGCACTCCTCGGTGCCGGCCCTCAACCAGCTGCTGCTGCCCTTCCTCAGCCTGGTGACCGAGGCCGAGCTGCACCGGAATCCGACCGTCAAGGACGAACTGGAGCACTCCCAGGGCCGGGCGATGAGCGGGCTGATGCTCACCTTCCCGGTGCACCAGGCAGCCGACATCCTCTTCGGCAAGGCCAATCTCGTGCCCGTCGGCAAGGACCAGCTGCCCCACATCGAGGTGACCCGGCTCATCGCCCGGCGCTTCGACGAGCGCTACGGCCGCGCCGATCCCGACCGGCCGGTCTTCCCCCAGCCCGACGCGCTGCTGTCCGCCGCGCCGCTCATCCTCGGTCTGGACGGCACGAAGATGAGCAAGTCGCGCAACAACACGATCGAGATCGGGATGACCGCGGACCAGACCGCGAAGCTCATCAAGAAGGCCAAGACCGATGCCGACCGTCACATCAGCTACGACCCGCAGAACCGCCCGGAGGTCTCCAACCTCGTCCTGCTCACGGCGCTTGCGCGCGGACAGCAGCCCGAGGAGATCGCCGAGGAGATCGGCGACGGTGGTGGTGGTGGTCTGAAGAAGGCCTGCACCCAGGCCATCAATGAGCTGTTCGCCCCGATCCGGGCCCGCCGTGCGGAGCTCGCCGCGGACGAGGGACATCTGCGCGAGGTGCTGCGGGACGGGAATGCACGGGCGAACGAGGTGGCCGACGCCACCCTGCACGATGTGCGCGCCGCCATGCAGATGCTCTACTGAGTCTTGGCCCACGGGGTCCTGCCCAGGGTCGCCACCGCGTCCGACAGTGCGCCGGCATCCAGTGCGCCGGCATCGCCCGGCCGGGCGGTCCGGTGATGACCTGCTGACGGGAGGGGACCCGTCAGCAGGACGTGCTCAGGACCGGTCCGTGTGCTCCTGCGGAGCGGCGTGCTTGCCGTCGGGTCCGCCGTGGCCCTCGGAGGTGCGCTCCACCGGGTGACCGTTGTGGGTGCGACGACGCTTGCGGTGGCGACGCTCGCCGTGCTCCTGGGGCTGGTCACCGCGCTGGGTGTCGTCCCCGTGCTGCCTGCCATGGCCCGACGAGCTGTCGGAACTGTGCCGGTCGGAACCGTGCCTGTCCGATCCGTGCCGGTCGGAACCGTGACGGTGACCGTGCGAGCTGTCGGAGCGGGAGTGCTCAGGATGCTCGGACGGCTCGGCGATCCGGCCCTTCACGCCTTCGGGAATGCTGAGGTCGGTGAACAGGTGCGGGCTGGTCGAATAGGTCTCCGGGGGCTCGGGGAAGGGCAGGTCGAGGGTCTTGTTGATCACCTTCCAGCGGGTGATGTCCTGCCAGTCGACCAGCGTCACGGCGATCCCGTCACGCCCGGCGCGGCCGGTCCGGCCGATCCGGTGGACGTACTGCTCGGGGTCGTCGGGGACCTCGTAGTTGATCACATGGGTGACGTCGTCGACGTCGATTCCGCGAGCCGCCACGTCGGTGCAGACGAGGACGTGCACCTTTCCGTTGCGGAAGCGCTTCATGGTCTTCTCGCGCTGGACCTGGTTGAGATCGCCGTGCAGCGGTGCGACGTCGAAACCACGATCGGACAGGTCGTCGGTGAGTCGCTGGGCGGAGCGCTTGGTGCGGGTGAAGATCATCATCTTGTGCATGCCCGGGGACTGCAGGATCTTGCCGATGATCTCCGGCTTGTCCATCGAGTGCGCCTGGTAGACGAACTGCGTGGTCTCGGGCACGGTCGCCTGCGCGTCGCGGCCCTCGGCCCGGATGTTCACCGGCTGGTGCAGGCGACTGCGGGCCAGGGACATGATGACCGCCGGCATGGTGGCGCTGAAGAGCAGCGTCTGGCGCCCCGAGGGAGTGCGGTCGAGCAGCGCCTCCACATCGGGCAGGAAGCCGAGGTCGAGCATCTCGTCCGCCTCGTCCAGCACGGCGATGCCGACGTGCGAGAGATCGAGGTCGTGGCGGTGCAGCAGGTCGAGCAGACGACCCGGAGTTCCCACCACGACGTCGACGCCCTTGGCCAGGGCATCCAGCTGGTCGTCGTAGCCGACCCCGCCGTAGATGGTGAGCACCCGGGCACCCCGGATCCGGGCTGCGGTGGCGATGTCGGAGCCGACCTGGTTGGCCAGCTCGCGGGTCGGGGTCATCACGAGTGCCTGTGGCTTGCCGGGTGCGGCAAGCTCGTCGAAGCCCTCGTCGCCCTCGAGCACGATGTGCTCGAGGATCGGGATGCCGAAGGCGAGTGTCTTCCCGGTGCCGGTGCGGGCCTGGCCGATCATGTCGGAACCGGTCAGGGCGATGGGAATGGCCATCTCCTGGATCGGGAAGGGGTGCTCGATGCCCTCGTCCCTGAGGGCATTGACGATCGCAGGGTTCACACCGAGGTCGGCGAAGGTCGTCTTCTCCGTCTCGGTGGCCTCGGAATCAGTGGTCGGAAGCGTCATGAATTCAGTTCTCCACCTCCCGCGTCTCCGCGGGGGACAAGATTCGGTAGCGTCGCGTCCATGCGGCGCCGAACAGAATCAGGACGCGCACCCTGCAGGGGCGAATGCGAGAACCATCGGCGCTGGCCCACGGACACCGCGTGAGCGGCGCGGGCGCATGCGCTGGGGGCAACGACTCAGACGCACGGTTGTGCGCCCGTGCCAGTCTAGCGGTAGACCGATTCCGCCGTCAGTTCCACGGCGTGTGCGGCTAGCCTTGGTCCGTGACCGAGCAACGTCCTGAAGGCAGACCGTCCACCCCGACCAGAACTCCTGCGCCCGGGCCGAAGCGGGTGCCCATCGACATGCCCGAGGGCGGGCGCGCTCTGCTGGGCTTCACCGCCCAGGCCGATCTGGTGGACTTCGAGATGCTCGCCGCGTCCGGCGCGCTGGCGCCGAGCCTGGACGAACGGCTCACCGTGGCCGGTCTGGCGGCCGCCCAGTTCGACCGCTTCGAGCGCATCAACGAGGAACTCCACGTCGAGGGCGTCGCGGTTGACGGGGTGCTGGAGCCCTTCCGGGAGGCCCTCGACAGCTTTGCGCAGGCGACCCACCCGGGGAACTGGGTCACCGCCCAGCTGCGGGCCCTGCTGGTGACCGGTTTGCGCACCGACTTCTCCGCCCGGCTCGCCCCCCAGCTCTCGGGTGCGCTGGCGGAACTGCTCGCGCCCGGGCCGGGCGCCTGGCGAACCACCGATTTCGCGTCCAGGACGGTGCAGAAGGGGATCGAGGAGGACCCGGACATCGCCGGCACGCTCGCCCTGTTCGGCCGTCGGCTCGCCGCGGAGGCGGTGGGGCAGTGCCAGCGGATCGCCGCGCGCGAAGCGGGGCTGACCACCTTCATCGCCGGTGCACTGAAGCCGCAGGCGACGAAGGGGCCGCGGGAGCTCAGCGATCTCGGCGTGATCAGTGCTCTGCTCGAGGAGCTCATGGACGGGCACGCCCGCAGGATGGCCAGGCTCGGCCTGGGCGTCTGAGTCCGAGCGCTTCCGAACGGGTCGTCCGCCCAGGCGAGTGCCTGCTCAGACGGCGCCGAAACCCACCTGACGGGCGTGTTCCTGGCCGAGCTGGATGTAGGCGATCTTCGACACCGGGACGATCACCTGTCCGCCCTTGGTGTCGGTGAGCGTCAGCAGCCCGGATTCCTGTGCGAAGGCCGCGTCGAGAGCGTCCTTGATCTGTTCGCGGTCCTGGTCGGTGTCGACCGAGAGCTCGCGGTTGATGTTCTCGATACCAATCTTGATGTCCACGGGACAAACCTACCCAACGGCTGAACCGGAGCACGCTGCCTTCACCCCCGGTCCGTCTGCCTCGCCCAAGGGCGAACAAGGGATGCGGAGCCCGCGGCGGGGCAGGTGCCGGCAGGGTGGTCCGAGAGAGCTCAGGACTGGTCGGAGGTGGGCCCGTCGGGTGTGCCCTCGGGGCCGCCGTCAAGGCTGCTGACATTGTCGGGTGCATCCCCGGTGGGTGCCTCGGCCGTCTCGGCGCCAGCAGCCTCGGCGGCCGCTTCGCCACCCTCGCCGTCGGAGCCGGCATCGGAGCGATCGATGTCGGTGGCATCGGTGTCAGGTGCGTCCGGGTCCGCCGGCGCAGCGGCGGGACCGGGCTCGACACGGACCAGTCCGACGGTGATGTTGTCGTGCCCGCCGCGGGCATTGGCCCAGTCGATGAGCAGGCCCGCCAGCGTCTCTGCGGTCGCGTCCTCGGGTCGTGACAGCGAGTCCCAGACCGCGCGAAGGTCCTGCGCGGAGGACGCGTAGTTCCACAGCCCGTCACTGCAGACGAGCAGCCAGCCGGGACCGGCCACCCGGAAGCCGCCGAGCTGGGGTTCGAGATCGGGGGCATTGGGGCCGAGCCACTTCGTGATGGCGTGCGCCTGACGGCCGGCCTCCGCGACATCGCGGGTTGCCCCCAGCTCGATGCTCAACTGGGCCATCGAGTCATCGGTGGTGAGCATCATGTCCGTGTGGTCGTCGCCGAACCAGTAGGCCCGAGAATCGCCCATGTTCGCGACCATGACGAAGCCACGGTGCAGCAGCGCGAGCACGAGGGTGCAGGCGTAGCCGTCGGTGTCGTTCCCCGCCGCGTCGACGATGGCCGCGTTCGCGGTCTGCACCGCATCGCGCAGTGCCTGGGCGAGCCCGCGGGGCTCGTCGCTGTGCTGGCGGTCGGTGAGCACGCCGATGAGTGTGTCGGTGGCGCGGTCGACGGCGATCTGGCTCGCCACGTCGGAGTGCGGCGAGGTGGAGACGCCGTCGGAGACGGCGACGATGGCGCTTCGGTTGACCGGCGAGGACGTCGCCGCGATGGCGAGCGCATCCTGGTTCGGCGATGCCTTGGAGCCGACATGTGTGGCGCCGCCGGCCCAGGGGGTGGGGCCACGCCGCACATTGTCCCGATCGGGCTTGTCGGTGGCCTTGTCGGGCTGTTGGCTGCTCATGTGTGTTGTCCTAGCTGGCCGGGTGAGTACGTCAGATGCGTCGAAGGATCCGGCGCAGGAAGCAAGTCACCCCGGACGGATGTCACATACCCACCGGCCTCGTACATGCTGTGAGGGGCCCCACCCTCGGGTGGAACCCCTCACAATCTCTCAATGGAAATCAGATCAGCTTGACGTGCTCAGCCTGCTGACCCTTCGGGCCCTGTGCGACGTCGAACTCAACCTTCTGCCCCTCGTCCAGGGAACGGAAACCCGTGGCGTCGATCGCGGAGTAATGAACGAAGACGTCATCGCTCGATCCGTCGACGGCGATGAAGCCGTAACCCTTCTCCGCGTTGAACCACTTAACGGTTCCGGTGGCCATGTGAACTCCCTAACCTTCTCACTGCCGGATCGCACCTCACGATCCGCTGTCCGTGTCAGCGCGTCCGAAGACGACAACCGTGCCACGACCCGCCCCAGACTCTTGCTACTGAATACGTGCCCTGCAAGAACAGTGCCTTCAGCTTTCCATACCGTGCGGTCGTTTGAAAGGCTGGGTGCAAATTCTCGCGTCACTGATTGAGTGTCGCCGAGGAGTTCTCCGGTCCGCGCCGGTCAGTTGTGGGGTATGGGCGGGCCGGCGGAGGGGCTGCCCGCAGGGAAATTGTCACTGCCGGATGCTTCCATGGACACCATGACGACCGATCCAGGCGACGAGCAGGAGGCCTTCGTCGCGGCCACCCGGGTGCCCGGCAGCGCAGTGCTGGCCGTGGGCGGGCCCGGCACCGGCAAGACGAGCGCGCTCGTCGACGCGGTCGTCGACCGGGTGGGCGCAGGAGCCCGGCTGGAACAGCTCGTCGTGCTCACCTGGTCGCGTCCGGGTGCGCAGCGCCTGCGCCGCGCGCTGGTGAGCAGGCTCGGGCGCAGTCAGCTCGCTCCGGTGATCACGACGGTGCCGGGCTGGTGCCTCGGGCTGCAGTCCCGCCACGGTGCGCGCGATGCCTCGGGGCAGCTGCCCCGCCTGCTCACCGGGCCCGAGCAGGAACTCCAGGTCAGGGAGCTGCTCGGCGCGGCGGGGCCGGGGCTGTGGCCCTCCGGGCTGCGGGCGGCGGTTGGTACCGCGGCCTTCGCCCAGCAGGTGCGCACAGGCCTGGCCCGGGCCCGCCAGCACGGCATGGATCCCGCCGATCTCGAGGCCGCCGGTCGACTGGCCGGACGCCCGGAGTGGGTGGGGCTGGCCGGGTTCTTCGAGCAATATCTCGACGTACTCGACGCCGAACATGCCTGGGACTACGCCGAACTCGTCCATCGAAGCCGCCTGTTGCTCCTCGACGAGCAGCTCGGCGAGGAGCTCTCGGGGCAGCTGAAGGGGCTCTACTGCGACGAGTTCGCCGAATGCGATCCTGCCCAGATCGGGCTGATCGGCCAGGTCCATGCGCTCGGGGTCCCTGTGGCCGTGACGGCCGACCCGCAGACTTCCGTCTTCGGCTTCCGAGGTGCGGATCCACGGGCCACCGCCGATTTCGCCGGCCGATTCGCCGTCGCGGGCGCCCCGGAACCGGTGCGGGTGGAGTTCCGCAGCGTGTACCGCGGGCCGGAGGAGCTGCGCTGCGGACTGCGCTCGCTGTTCGCCCGGCTGCCGTTGGCGGGTGCCCCGCGTCCGGACGACGGAGCTTGCCCCGGGTCGGACGATCCGGCAGCGGCCGGGCGCGCGGATCGGATCGTCTGTCACGAGCACGCCAGCCTCTCGGAGCAGACCCAGGCGGTTGCCCAGGAATTGCGGGCGGCACATCTGGGCGGGCTGGCCTGGTCGGAGCAGGCGGTGATCTGTCGGGCCGGGAAGGGCGGGCTGGCTGCGCTGGCGGGGTCCCTGGCCAGCCTGGGTGTTCCCGTCGAGGTTGCCGGGGACGAGATCGTGCTCGCGGAGCAGAGCTGCGTCATCGTGCTGCTGGACGCGCTCGGTGCCGTGCTCGGACTCGCCGAGGGGAATCCGCCCGACCGGCAGCGGCTGCGTTCGCTGGTGTACTCCCCGTTGTGCGGTCTCGATCCGTCGGCGGTGCGCCAGCTGGGTCGTTCGCTGTGGCAGGCGCAGGCGCAGGGTCGTTCGCAGGCCGGCGAGGAGCTGGTCGTCGACCGGCTGCTCGAGTGGGCGGCGGGTCATGATCCCGCTGGGCCCGCCGGTGGTCCGCCGCCGGTGGCGGCGGGTGAGCCGATCGATGCGCGTGACGAGGCCCTGCAGATGCTGGGCACCCTGCTGGCTGCCGCCGTCGACGACGTGACGAAGGGCCGGTCGAGCTACGACGTGCTGTGGCGCGTGTGGGACGGGAGCGAGTGGCCCCGGCGGCTCAAGTCGGCGGCCCTTTCCACCGGCACCACCGCCACGGCTGCGAACAAGGACCTCGACGCGGTGTGCGCCCTGTTCGACATGGCTGCGCGCCATGTCGACCTCACCGGAGCCCGCGGGCTGCGCACGCTCATTGCCGAGGTGGGAGGCCAGGAGATTCCCGGCGACGTCGCCCGCGAGTCCGATCCGCGGGGCCGGGGCGTCCAGCTGCTCACCGCACATCGTGCGCGCGGACGGGAGTGGGCGCGGGTGGTCCTCGTGGACGCCGCGGAGGGCCAGTGGCCGGGGCCCAGGCGTGGCGAAGGGCTCATCGCCGCCTCGCAGATCGGTGAGCCGTCGGCAGTGGCCCCACCGGGTACGTCCTCGTGGATCCAGCAGGAGCGCCGATTGTTCGCCCTGGCGGCCAGCCGGGCGCGTCAGGAGTTGAGCGCCCATGTCGTCACC